>CADEDG010000019.1:18674-34691 GCA_902826035.1 uncultured Alphaproteobacteria bacterium | reverse complement strand
GGGGTTAGCGTCAGCTTGTTGGCCTCGATCTTGGCCATATCGAGGATGTCGTTGATGAGGTCCAGGAGATGATTGCCGCTGTCGAAGATGTCGGAGGAGTATTGCTTGTACTGCTCGTTTGCGAGCGGGCCGAACAATTCCTTGGCCATGATTTCGGAGAAGCCGATCACCGCGTTGAGCGGCGTTCGCAATTCGTGGCTCATGTTCGCCAGGAAAGTAGACTTGGCGCGACTGGCCTCCTCGGCTTTCTGGCGTTCCTCGTGAGCCTCGCGCGCAAGCGCCTTGATCCGGTATTCTTGGCTCTCCGCGCGGCCGAGCGCGTCGGTCAGCCGCCGTTCATTGCGCGCGAGCTCTTCCTCCTTGCGTTTAAGCGGGGTGATGTCGACGCCGACTGTGATCAGCCCGCCATCGGCGGCGCGGCGCTCGACCAGATGCAGCCACACTCCAGTTGCGAGTTCGACCACGCGCACGTCAGGGTTCTCGGCGTCATTGCGCTCGCGACGAATATGCGGCGCTGACGCCGCCGCTATGGCCTCATAGGAGGCCCGAGCGCGAAGAATTTCGGGGCCGAGATTGAACGCGGTGGCAAAACTCTGATTCCAGAGCAGCAAGCGCTTGCGAGTGTCCCACAGCGCGAACGGCCCAGAGAAGTTTTCGATCGCGGCGCGCAACTGGCGTTCGAGGTGCGACACCCTGGCTTGCGCCTCATAGCGTTGAGTAGCATCGATGACTGTAGCGAACAGCCGCACCTCCGTGCGTCCGCCGCCCTCTACTGCTGCGCCGCGGGCTTCGATCCAGGCGATCGCGCCGTTTCGGACGATGCGGAAACGTGCGTCGAGCGCCCCCGCTTGGCGGGCGCGGCGAAACTCTTCGTCCACGGTCGTGCGATCTTCCGGCGCCACGAGTTCGAGCAGCCCCCGCAGCGAGACGGTATCGCGCGGCGCCTCCAGCAGGCGCGCGGCTTGCTCGGACAATTGCACTTCGTCGGCGCCCGGGCGCCATTCCAGGACGCCGACCCGCGCGCCATCGGCGGCGATGCGGAAGTGGGTGTCGGCGCGCGCGGCCTCGGCTTCCGCCAGACGCGCACGCTGGCCGTTCTGGCGCATCATGAGATAGAGCACGCCGATCGCTGCGAGCGGCGCCGCTGCGACGAGAGCAAACTGCAGAATGGCGGCGAGCCAGAGTCCTATTTGTGAAGGGGCAGGCGTCGCGGTCAAAACGATCAAGTTTCCCGCCCGCGCCGCCGCACCCGCGACCGCCCAATTGCGGCCATCCGCATCGACGATGAAGGCGCCTTCATCGCGCGCGGCATCTACCATCTGACGTTGCGCTGCAGCCCCTTCAGTAATCAGTGTTGGCGAGGCGTAAACAATACGCTGATCGCGCGCGACAACGAGAATCCGCGCGTCGGCCTCCAGTTGGGGCAGCAATTGCGCGGGGTCTAGAATTTGCACGATCGAAAGGTCGCCCACGCGGCGCACAATCGCTGGCGCCGTCGCAGCCGTGCCCATAATCGGCGCGCCCGTCCAAAGCGATGTATGCTCCGCATCGTGCAACGCCGCACGCGCTAATGCACTATGGGTGTCGTCGGTGATGGCGAGGAGGTCGCCGTCCTTGCCGGCCACGGCCGCCGCTATCGCCGGGGAGGCGTGCGCGGCTGCTGCCAGCGAGGCTGCGTCATCGAAGTGGGCGCGGGCCAGTTCCGAGACGCCCATCGTCGCACCCAGCGCGATCGCGACATTGGAATTCACCCGCTCGGCAATGAGCCTTGACGCCGACGCTTGCGCCATCAGCAGCGTGTTGGCCTCCGTATCATAGCGGAGCTTGATTTGTGCGAGCACGGCTACGCTGAAAGCCAGCACGAACACGCCCACGAGCGCGACGAAAGGCCGGTTGGCCTTGTCGCTGGCGGCGGCTGTGCTGGCGGTCCCGTAGGTTGCGGCGTTCGACAATTTATCCCCCGCCCGTTTCGCGAATCATCAGTCATGGAATCCGGGCAACAGGAGATACTAACGAACGCCGAAATGCGCTGTCGAGCGCGGCAGGCGATCTACTCCCAGCAACCGGAAAAGCGGCGCCCAAAGGCCTCACATCAGCGTGCGTTCCACCACTTCGCGGGCGTTTTTGGAGAGCGAGTTGAGCGAAACAAGCTTCTCCAACGCGCGGCGTGCGTGAGTCTGCCGACCTAAGTCGAATCGCTTCCATGATTCAAAGGTTGTCAAGAGGCGCGCCGCGAGCGCTGGGTTGCGGGTGTCGATGTCTTGAGCGAGCGCGGCGAGGAAGCGATAGCCGCCGCCATCGGCGCCGTGGAACGCCCGTGGGTTGCGCATGGCGAAGGACGCCACCAACGCCCGCACTCGATTCGGATTGCTGGCGTTGAAGTCGGGGTGCACGCGCAGTTGTTCCACGCGCGCGAGCGCGCTCGAGCGGGGTGACGCCGCTTGGATGGCGAACCATTTGTCGATCACCAGCGGGTTCTCTCTCCACCGTTCGTGGAAGCGCGCGAGCGCGGGATCGAAATCCTTGCTCTCGCTGGCGCCAAGCGCTTCCAGCGCGGCGACGCTCTCGGTCATGGTGGCGGCGTTCTCAAAGGCGTTGGCCAGAAGCGCGCTCTCTGCGTCCCCGAGCGAGGCCAGCAGGTCGAGCGCCGCGCATTTGAGCGCACGACGGCCCGCAGCCTCGGCGCTGGGCGAGAACGGCGTTTCACTCGGAGCGGCGGCGATCGGCGCGAGGCGATCACGCAGCGTAGCGGCGACGTTCCGCCGCAATTGCTCACGCGCGCTGAACAGCGCCTCTGGGTCCGGCTTTGGCGCCGCCAGCAAGAGTTCCGACAGGTCTGGCAATCGCAATGTCAGAGCAGTAAATGCCGGATCCTCCTCCGCGCGGTCAAGTTCGCGACTAAGCGCCTGCGCCAGCAGTGCGGGCGATGCGTCGGTCTCGTCCAACATCAGCGCGCGAGCGATGCCCTGGCCCGCTTCCCAGCGCGTGAACGGATCCGCGTCGTGCGCCATCTGCACGAGCTTTTGTTCAATCGTCAGACCGTCATCGAGCGTCACCGGCGCCGAGAAGCCGCGCAGGAGCGAGGGGATTGGCGGTGAGGCGACATCGTGGAATAGGAAGGATCGCTGCGCTCCATCCAGTATTTGCGCGTGTTCGGCGCGGGCCAACGCAACGCCCTCGACCCTCGCCTCAAGAACGGCGCCGTCTGATGCGAGCAGGCCAATGTGAAGCGGGATCGGCGCGGGTTTCGTGTCCGAGCGGCCTGGTGTGGGCTTAGTGCTCTGCGAAACATGGAGCCGGTAGGTGCGTACGGCCGCATCGTATTCGCCTTGCGCCTTTAACGCCGGCGTCCCGGCTTGGTCGTACCAGGTCATGAATGAACCAAGGTCGCGCCCCGAGGTTTCCGCGAAACAGGCGACGAAATCCTCGACGGTTGAGGCTGTGCCGTCGCGGCGCTGGAAATAGAGTTGCATGCCAGAGGCGAAGGCGTCAGCGCCAATTATCCGCCTCAGCATGCGGATTAGTTCGGCGCCTTTTTCATAGACAGTCGCGGTGTAGAAATTGTCGATCTTCTGGTAGCTCGACGGCCGCACCGGATGCGCCAGCGGCCCTGCATCTTCGGCGAACTGGCGCGCACGCAGGCGCTTGACGTCCTTGATCCTCTGCACCGGGCGCGAGCGCTGGTCGGCGGAGAATTCCTGGTCGCGATAGACGGTGAGGCCCTCCTTCAAGCAGAGCTGAAACCAGTCGCGACAGGTGATGCGGTTGCCGGTCCAATTGTGGAAATATTCGTGACCGACGACGGCTTCGATGGCTTCGAAATCGGCATCTGTGGCGGTCTCGGCGTCGGCCAGGATCAGCGAGGAATTGAAGACATTGAGGCCTTTGTTTTCCATCGCCCCGAAATTGAAATCGCGCACCGCGACGATGTTGAACAGATCGAGATCGTATTCGCGCGCGAACACGTCCTGATCCCACTTCATGGCGCGCTTCAGCGCATCCATGGCGTAATGGGCGCGTGCGCCGTCGCCGGGGTCGACATGGATGGCGAGCGCCACGACCCGCCCGCTCATGGTGGTGAACTCGTCGGTGATGCTCTCATAGTGCCCGGCGCAGAGCGCGAATAGGTATGAGGGCTTCGGGTGAGGATCGACCCATTCCGCGAAATGCCGCCCGTCCTCCATGTCGCCGGTTTCGGTGAGATTCCCGTTGGAGAGAAGCGTTGGATAGAGCGCCTTGTCGGCCTCTATCCGGACTGCGTAGCGGGCGAGCACGTCGGGACGATCAAGCGCGTAAGTGATGGCGCGGAAGCCTTCGGCCTCGCACTGCGTGCAGAAGCGCCCACCCGACATGTAAAGGCCTTCCAGCGCGGAATTGGCTGCGGGATCGATGCGGGTGGCGATGTCGAGCTGAAATGCGGCGGGCGGCGCGAGGATGATCAGCTTGCCGGGCTCGATGCGGAATTCGCTCTGGTCGAGCAGGCGGCCATCAATCGCGATGCTCTGTAGCTCCAGCCGTTCGCCGTCGAGCACCAGCGGGCAGGGTTCGCTGCTGGTGCGGCGCACTTGGCTGCGCGCGGCGACGATTGTCTCATGCGGCTCAAGCGAGAAAACCAGCGCGATCTCGTCGATCCGGTGATCGGGAGGTCTGTAATCGGCAAGGCGGATAGAAACGGAATCGGCGTCGCGCATGAAGCTCTCCGGGCGGTGCCTCAGATGAGCGTTTCGCGCTCCTAAATCAACCGCGCTACTCCGCTGCGATAGCGTGCGCCGGCGCCGGTTCGCGATAGATCGCCGCCAACACCATTTCCGCCTGCCGCGCGAGGTCGATGAGTGGGCCAGGCGTGTCGTCGGGAAAATCCTGCGCAAACTCAACAACACTACGTGCGACCCTCATCAGATGCAGCGCGCTGGCCAGGACGCGCGCTTGATGCTCCACGCGCTGAGGGTCGCGGTCGTACTCGGCCATTGGCACGCGCCAGCCGCCCCAATCCTGCTCGTCGGTGACAACCACCGGAAACGTGCCGGGGAAGGGATGGCGCGGATCGCGTGCTTCGGCGCTGAGGCGGTTGGAGGCGCGCAGCACGCGCCAATTTTCGGCAACGATGAGATCCGGGCGCGACGGTTCCTTTTCCTCCGCCGCGAGCTCATGAGCTTGGAATTCGCGTCCCAGGCCCACATCATAGGTGATGCGCAGCGGTTCTTCGACGCCCTTCACCCATTGCGGCGCCACGCGCTCGACCGAGGCCCAGGTGCCGACCGTGCGCACAAAGACGCGCTGGCCCTTGTGAAATAATGCCTTAGCCATGCCGTGCTGCTCCGCCCCGCGCCAGACCCGCGACACTACCCGATCTCGCTTTAGCCTTCGTGAAGAGGCGTTGACGCAAAGGCGCCCTTTCCCGCCACGTTCGAGGCGTTAAGGTGGCGGCAACCATGCATGCCCGGAGGCGGCCTTGAATTTCGATTTCTCCGACGACCAGAAAAGCCTGAAAGACCAAGCGCGCAAGTTTTTGGCAGATAAGGCTGGCGCCAAAGTGACGCGCCGGGTGCTGGATAATGCTGAGGTCTCCTATGACGAAGGCCTGTGGCGCGGCGTTGCGGAGATGGGCTGGCTGGGTGCCGCAATCCCGGAGGCGCATGGCGGCCTGGGACTTGGCCATTTGGAGCTTTGCGTTCTGGCCGAGGAGCTTGGCCGCGCTGTCGCGCCGGTCCCGTTTTCCTCCACCGTTTATTTCTTCGCCGAAGCTTTTATGCTCGCGGGAAGCGAAGCGCAGAAGGCGGCGCTGTTGCCGAAACTGGCGGCGGGCGAGATCATCGGCTGCTTTGCTTCAAGCGAAGGGCCTGGCGCGCCGACGCCTTCAAACATTCAGGCCAGGTTCGATGGCGCCGTGCTCAACGGCGCCAAGATACCGGTCCCCGACGGCGATTGCGCCAGCCATGTCGTGGTGGTTGCGAAGGAGGGCGCCGGCGTATCGCTGGCGCTGGTTGAGCTCGACCAGCCGGGCGTGACGCGCACGACACTGAAGACGCTCGATCCAACGCGTGGGCATGCGAAACTCGAGTTCAAGAACGCCAAGGCCGAGCGCATTGGCGCGGCGGGGCAGGGTTGGGAGTTGGCGGAAGCCGTGCTCGACCGCGCCGCCGTGCTGATCGCGTTCGAACAAGTCGGCGGCTCGCAGGCGTGCCTGGAAATGGCGACTGAATACGCAAAATCGCGCTACGCCTTCTCGCGCCCGATCGGTTCGTTCCAGGCCATCAAGCACAAGCTCGCCGACATGTATGTCGCCATCGAAGTGGCGCGCTCGAATGCTTATTACGGCGCCTGGGCGCTTTCCACCGAAGCTGCGGAGCTGCCCTTCGCCGCCGCCGCGTCGCGCGCGGCGGCCAGCGATGCGTTCTATATGTGCGCGAAAGAAAACATCCAAACCCACGGCGGCATGGGCTTCACCTGGGACGTCGACTGCCACTTGTATTTCCGACGCGCGAAGCTGCTCGCGCTGCAAGCGGGAAGCCCGGCGGTGTGGAAGGAAAAGCTGGTGCGGCGGCTGGAACAAAGGAACGCGGCTTGAGTGCTGAGCGTCAACGCACCGAATTGGAGCTAAAGCGATCATGGATTTCAACGACACCACCGAAGAAGCGGCCTTCCGCGCCGAGGCGCGGGCGTTTCTGGAAGCGCATTGCAAGCCGAAGGTTGCCGAGAAGGATCGGATGAACCGCTCGCTGCGAGGGCTGGACTATTTGAAGGCGGCGAAGGCTTACCAGAAGCAGAAGGCGCAAGCCGGTTTTGCCGGCATCACTTGGGCCAAGGAGCATGGCGGGCGGGGTTTGCCTCCGATCTTCAGCGTCATTTTCGGCCAGGAAGAAGCCAAGTTCGATGCGCCCGCGGCGCCGTTCGCGATTGGCCTCGGCATGTGCTTGCCGACCGTGATCGCCTTCGGCTCGGAGGAGATCAAACAGCGTTATGTCGCCAAGGCGCTCTCGGGCGAGGAGATTTGGTGTCAGCTGTTTTCCGAGCCGGGCGCGGGTTCGGATGTCGCCGCATCGAAAACCAAGGCGGTGAAGGATGGCGATGATTGGATCGTCAACGGCCAGAAAGTCTGGACCACCGGCGCACACTTTTCCGATTTCGGTATCCTGCTGGTGCGCACCAATCCGGACGTGGAGAAGCACAAGGGGTTGACGATGCTGATCGTCGACATGAAGGCGCCCGGCGTCGATGTGCGCCCGATCCACCAGGCTTCCGGCGGCAGCGATTTCAACGAAGTCTATTTCACCGACGTGCGCATCAAGGATGACCATCGCCTCGGCGATTCCGGTCAGGGATGGGGCGTGGCGCTGGTGACCTTGATGAACGAACGCCTCGCTGTCGGCGGTTCGTACGGTCCCGACTACAAGGAGATCATGAATTTCGCGCGCTCAGCGTCTTCGCCGACTGGCGAGGGTTCATTGATGCAGAACGAAGCCTTTCGCCAAAAGCTCGCCGACTGGGTGGTTCGCGCCGAGGGCTACAAGCTGGCTAAATTTCGCACCATGACCGCGCTATCGAAAGGCCAGACGCCAGGCCCGGAAAGCTCGATCGGCAAAGTGATCAACGCCAACCAGATGATGGATATCTCTAACGCCGCGATCGAAGCGCTCGATCATTACGGCATTATCGACGATCCCGCGCTGGCGCCGATCGATGGCGCTTTCCACCAAAGCTATATGTTCGCGCCAGGCCTGCGCATCGCTGGCGGCACCGACGAAATTCTTAAGAACATCCTAGCCGAACGCGTGCTCGGCCTGCCGCAAGATCAGCGGGCCGATAAGGGGATCGCGTTCAAGGATTTGCCGAGCGGGCGGTGAGGTGCGCGACGCACGCCTGCTCCATGTCGCGGTCGCGAACGGGTTACGCCAGTTCCTCGAACAAGCTCGGCTCTTCCGCGCGCCAGCCCTCGACCATCAGCATCTTGAGTTTGGTGGCGATGCCGCCATTGGCGGAGAAACCAACGAGCCTGCTGTTCGCGCCGACGACACGATGGCATGGCACCACGATCGCGAACGGATTGCGCCCGAGCGCCTGCCCTACGGCGCGCGCGGCGCGGGCGTCGCCGATGGCGCGGGCGATCTCGGAATAGGTGCGCGTCTTGCCGGGGGCAATGGCGCGTGTTGCTCCATATACGCGTGCATTGAACGCGGGCGTGCGGCTCATATCGAGCGCAATGGCGCGCAAGCTTTTTTGCTCCCCGCGCAATAGCGCTTGAATGTCCTCTATGGCGCGCTCGATTGGTTTGGGCGGGGCCTCGCTCTCTTCCGCAACAGGACAATGGCGCATTAGTCGTGTGCGGGTGGTGTGGGTGTCTCTCTCCGGCAATTGCACGCCGAGCAGGCCGCGAGGCCCCCAGGCCAGTCCGCAGCGGCCAATGGCGGTGTCGAAGAGGGAATAGGCGTAAGGCATCTGTGCGAGTCGCCAGAACATAAAGCGAACGATAGACTTCGTCCAGTCTTAAAATCTGCGGCGTCTTCAGCCCCGCCACCGCGCGAAGATCGCCGTGGGTAGCAGTTCGTTGCGGCCTTGGTGCGGGAGCGCCATCTCGCCGACCTGCCATTCGCCACCCACGAACATCTGCTGCGCTGTTTGTGCGAGCGCCAGATAAGAGAGACGTACGGCGTACACGGTCGCGATCATGAAGCCGCGCGCACTGGCGCGGTCGTCGGCGTTGGTGCGGAGCAGGGTTTGGCATGCTTCGAGCAATTCCGGCAAATGCTCTTCCAGCCGCCACACTTCGCCTTCCGGGCCGCGCCCAAATTTTGGCGGGTCGAGGATGATGCCGTCGTAGCGCCGGCCGCGACGCAACTCGCGTTTCACAAAGCCAAGGGCGTCATCGCAGATCCAGCGGATTGGCGCTTCGCTCAGGCCCGCTGCCGCCTGGTTGTCGCGCGCGAAGCCGATAGCTTTCTTGGAGGCGTCCACATGCGTCACCTTCGCGCCGGCCGTGGCGCAGGCGAGCGTGGCGAGGCCGGTATAGCCGAACAGGTTCAGTACTTCCGGCTGGGCGCCTGTGTAGTTCTGCAAGCAAGCCCGCGCGAAGCGCCAGTGCACCGAGTGTTCAGGAAAGAACGCCAGGTGCCGGAACGGCGTCGGACGCGACACAAATGCGATGTTGTCCCAGCGCAGCGCCCAGCTTTGCGGCAATTCGCGATTGAAACGCCACCGACCGGCTTCGTCATCCTCACCGCTGGACGGCGCGAAGATCGCGTCGGCGTTGTCCCATTCGCTTGCAGGCAGGGCAGGCGCCCACAGAGCCTGCGGCTCGGGGCGGACAAACCGGTAAGGGCCGACTTGCTCCAGCTTCCCGCCATTGCCGCTATCGAGCAGGCGATAATCGGTCCAGTCGTCCGCAATCAAAATTTCAGGCGCGTGCGCCGTCATATCCGCGTCTCCGCCAAAGGTCATACAGCAAAACGCCCGTGGCGATGGCGAGATTGAGGCTGTCGGCGCGGCCACGCATCGGCAGGCGCACAAGGAGATCGCAGGCTGCCTCAATCTCCGCGCTCAGCCCCGATTGCTCATTGCCCATGAGCAGCACCGCTCGCGCCGGCAGAGGCAAATCCTCGCCGAAATGGCGACCTTTCAGCGAAGCGCCGACCAAGCTTGCGCTTCGCCGACGTTTGTACGCAAGCAATTCATCAAACGACGCGCGCGCCAGTTTCACCGCGAACAGCGATCCCATGCTGGCGCGCACCGCTTCGACTGAAAACGGGTCGCAACATTCGCCAATCAGCGCCACGCCCGCGGCGCCAACGCTGTCGGCGGTTCGCAGAATGGTGCCGAGATTGCCCGGATCGCGTACGCCCTCCAACGCCACGATCATCTCGCCCTCGATTTCATCAAGCGCTGAGAGCCGTTGCTCGTAAGCGCCGATCACGGTCTGTGGGTTGTCGCGTTTGGTGATTTGCCCGAGCACGTTCACGCTGGTCTCGATCACCCGCACGCGGCGGCGTTCGGCCGCGTCAACCAGCGCGCGCAGGCGCGGGCGTTCCAGCGCAGCCGGCGCGTAAACCATGATCGCCGGCCAGACCCCGAGATCGGACGCCTCCAAAGCGAGCCTTGCGCCTTCTGCGAGAAAAAGTCCGCTCTCGGTGCGGCCTTTTTTGGTGTGCAGGCCCTTTAGCGTCTTGATCAGCGGGTTTGACGCGCTGGTAATGTGGTGGACCATGATGGGTTCGTGCTCGCCCGCGTGGGTTTTCCGGTTTTCGCTTAGTTCGCTTGGCATTAGAAGGGGCTAAGGCGAAGCGGGGAACCTGCGGCGAAGGAAAAATGATCGGCCTGTTCTTGTCTCAGGTTATTCTATACGCGGCGGCGGGGGTTATTGGGCTCGCCCTTGGCTGGCGGCTGTTCGCGCTGGTGCGCGACGAACGCCGCAGGGCCGCTGAGCACGAGATTGATCAATTGCGAATGGCGCTGAGCGAGGCGCAGGTTCGCCGTGCGCGCGGTCCATGACCGGGGACGAAGATATCTCCGTTGAACGTTTGCGGGGGCTGCGCCTACTCGGACTCGTCGGCAGCGCGTTGGCGATCCTGCTTGGGATGTTTGCGCCGCAGGGGGCCGCGTTCTGGCGCATTCCGGAGCGGCTGCAGGCCGATGCAAGCGCTGCACTTCTGGCGGCTGGACTACCGGGCGTCGAAGTTAGCATGGAGGGGCAGCACGCGCGGCTCTCTGGGATTCTCGCTGACGAAGCCGAGCAGGCGGGCGCCGCGCGCGCTGTGCTCGGCTCGGCTGGGCCGGGCGGGCTGTGGGCGGGCGGCGTCACGGGCATCGACGGCTCAGGGCTCCGCGCGGGCGCCATCGAGCGGCCGTTCAGTTGGAGCGCCAGGATGGAGGAAACGCGATTCGTGCTTGCAGGCGCTGCGCCGTCCGAGGCGACGGCGGCGGAGTTGGCGGCGGCCGCCGCGCGCATCTTTCCCAATCGCGAGATCGTCAACCAGATGCATGTCGCAGGTGGTGCGCCGTCTCCGGATTTTCGGGATGTGGCGCGTACATCGATCGAGCGCCTCGGCGGCTTAAACAGCGGCCAAGTGCGCTTTGTCGATACTCAGATCGTGTTTATCGGCGATGGCGGCCAGGCGGGCGTCGACGCGCTCAAGCGTGCGTTCGCGACCCCGCCGGCGCCGTTCAAGGCGCGCATCGATGTCACCATTGATGGCCTCGACCCCGACCACCCAGAGCTTCAGGGGCTGGATCTTTCCAGCGGCGATCCAGAAGATTGCGCGCAAGGGTTCGCCCGCATGATGGAGCAGAACGTCATCAATTTCGCCACCGGGTCGGCGGCGATCGACCCATCCAGCCGCCGCGTCCTCGATTCTTTGGTTTCGGTCGCGGTGCGTTGCGATCGGTTCTCGATTGAGGTCGTGGGCTACACAGATAATGAAGGCGTACGCGCCGACAACATGGAATTGTCTTCGGCGCGCGCCAATGCGGTCGCGGATTATTTCGCGGCCCATGGCGTCGCGCGGGAACGCCTCGGCGCGCGCGGCTACGGGCCTGACCGCCCGCGTGCCAGCAACGCCACCGAGGCAGGGCGCGCCGCCAACCGCCGGATTGAATTCAATGTCAGCGGATAAGAGCGCATCATGATTTGGCTCATCACCCAAATGGCGGGTTGGCTGCTGCTGACGATGGCGTGCTTTGCTTTGGTCGGTTGGGCGTGGGCGGCCGAACGCGCGGCGCCCGCGGAGAGCGCGTTGCGGCGCGAGCGCGAAAAGTTGGTGCGCGACATCGTGCGGCTGGGTGGCGGCGAGGCGGTCGGCGACACGGTTGAACGGGAGCGCGAAAGCGACGCCATGCGGCGCATGTTGCAAATTCGCGACGGCCGCATCGCCGAACTCGAGCAGGCTTTGTCAGCTGCACGAAGTCGCGCCGATGAAGGCGCTCTGCGCATCGCCGAGCTAGAGCGCGCGCCCCCACCAAGCCCGGCGGAGAACGAGGAAATCGCGCGTCTGCGCGCGCTGGCCGCACAAAACGAAGAGCAACGCTCGCGAGAGCTGGTGGTGAGCGCGGAACCTGTCGCGGACGGCGATCAATTGTTGCAGGCGTGGCGCCTGCGGTATTTCGAGCAACGCGTGCGCTATTTGGAAGGGCAGAAGTCGCCTCCCGTTAAGGAAATCGCTGCCCCGGCGCTGGCGTGGCGCGTGCGCGAAGCGGAGGCCCGTGCTGCGCATCTCGAGAGCGAAGTTCGATCGCTCGCAGCGGCGCCTCAGGCAGAAGATGTTGAACCGTTTGCGGCAAACGCCGACGTGGACAAATTGTTGCGCTGGCGCATGCTTTATCTTGAGCGACGGGTTGAGCATTTGCAGGCGGCGCCAGCGGCGCCTGAGCTTCCGCTTCCGACCAGGGAGGAAGGCCCCGATCCCGACATCTGGAAGTGGCGCGCGCGTTATTTGGAAGCGCGCGTTCGCC
Source organism: uncultured Alphaproteobacteria bacterium (assembly GCA_902826035.1). GTDB lineage: Bacteria > Pseudomonadota > Alphaproteobacteria > Caulobacterales > Aquidulcibacteraceae > Vitreimonas. The sequence continues at coordinate 22,253 of CADEDG010000019.1, read as the reverse complement.
ACATGGAACAAGCGCCACCTGCGATTGTGACCGTCGCGGGGCCTGGTGTGGAGGAGCCGACGCAGCCCGGCCCGCCTCGGCTAGAAATCAATGGCGTAAAACCGCCCGTGTTGTCGGCGCCACGCGACGGATTGCCTGACGATTTCACCCTGATCGAGGGACTGAGCGGGCTCCAGCAATCGACGCTCAATGCGCTTGGCGTGTTCCATTTCGATCAGATTGCGGCCTGGTCCACTGAGAATATCGCTTGGGTCGATCGCTACCTCTACTTGCGAGGACGGATTGAAGAAGAGGAATGGGTTGAGCAGGCTGGCGAGCTGGCGCGCGACGGCGTCGGGGCCGCGCGGCGTCAGACCGAAGACGCGTAGGGTCAGCGCCGGTACTGAATGAACCCCAAATTGCATGCAACAGAATCGTAGAGTTTCCGCGCGATCGCATTGCTCTCGTGCGTGAGCCAATACACGCGCTCGCACCCCAGCGCATCGGCGCGCCCATACACGCCCTCGATCAGTGCACGGCCCGCGCCTGACCCGCGCGCGTCCGGTGCGACGAACAGATCTTCCAGATAGCACATATCCTCGGTGGACCAGGTGCCGCGGTGCAGAACACAATGCGCAAAGCCGATGAGTTCGCCAGCCTCGTTCTCTGCCACAAGCGCGAACAACGGCTCGGCGGGATCGAGGAAGCGCGCCCAGGTGGTGTCGGTGACCGTTGGATCGAGTGTGCTTTCATAGAACTTTAGATAGCCCACCCAAAGCGACGCCCATTGAGCGCGGTCGATTTCGCGAATTTCCCTGACGATCATCTGTCGCTCACACCATGTTTCTAGGTCAGACCGTGAAGCTCGCGTCATTCGCTTCCAGTTGCGATCGAGCTTGCCGCGATGGGCGGGGCTCGCGATTGGACTCCCGCATGAGGAGAAACCTGCGTTCGTGGGCGGCTGCTCTGCGAAAAAAATTGGCGCGGGCACGGAATATTCGCTTCGGTTTCTGCGTAGTATCAATACTTGCGACAAATTTGGCCGGTAGGTGCTTTCGGCATCTGCCGGCCCTTTCTTTCGTGGCAGAATTGTAACTTGGACCGGCTACTTAGTCTCTGCGGATGCGCGTTCCGCCGAGAAATGGCAACGTGTCGTGGGGGCGTTATGAGCACAGGCGAGGCCATGTTCGAGGCATCAGCGTTTTCCCAAAGCGTGCAGCTTGGCGTTTCGCGCAAGACCTGGCTGGAACGGCTCGCGCGCGCGAAGAAGTCGTTCGTATGCCGGCGCACTACGTTAGATCGCGTGCACGAAGTGTCCAATGCGGTAAAACCGTGCGCAGGCGATCTCGTGCTGGCGACGGTGACGGAGATCGGCCATCACCCGCGGCTTGAATCGCCGGAAGGCCGCCGCGCGCAACTTTATGTTGGAGACGAAATCATTGTGGCGTTCGGCGCGCGCTACGCCCCTGACCAGTTTGAGGCGTTGGTTCCCGATGATTTGGGCCCATGCGATCTCGTCGCCGGCGGGGGCATCGCCGCGCGCGCGGTAGCCCGGCACGCTCGCGCCCGCAAACCAACCGCAATTAGGCCGATAGGAATTCTGGTTGACGCCACTGGCCGCGCCATCAACGTGGCGCAGTTTTCAATCCAGCCCCGCGAGCCGAGCCCTCGGACGCGCAATTTGGTCGCGGTGGTTGGAACATCGATGAACGCAGGGAAGACCACAGCTGCGGCAAACCTCATTCGCGGTCTCTCCAATGGCGGCTTGCGGGTGGGCGCTTGCAAGGTGACCGGTACGGGGTCTGGCGGCGATATCTGGTCAATGCGGGACGCTGGCGCTGCGTTCGCTCTTGATTTCACCGATGCCGGCTTCGCCACCACGGCCGGCGTCGATATAGAGGCGATCGATAACGGCGCCCAGTTGCTGGTTGCCGAACTGGAAGCCGAGGATATCGACATTGTTGTCGCCGAGATCGCCGACGGCTTGCTGCAACGAGAAACCGCGGCTCTGCTGACTGCCCCACGGGGGTTCGCCTCCCGCATCGACACTTTGTTGTTGGCCGCGGCGGATTCCATGGGGGCGGTCGCGGCCGCAGATTGGCTGCGCGCCAAGAACTTGCCGCTACGCGCGGTGACCGGATTGGTGACGGCCTCGCCCCTCGGGATGCGTGAGGCTCAGTCCCAATTGCCGGTGGAGGTGGTGAATTCGAGGTCGCTGGCGGACGCGGAAGTAGCGGCGCGGATGAGCTTGCTGGCTGCGCGGGCCTCCTTGAGTATCGTGTCATGACCATACCGGTCACGCGCGGGAGGCGTTGGCTTCTGGGCGCGTTGATCGCCGCCAGCGTTACGCAAGCAGCATTGGCGGCGGTTGCGGCGTTCTGCGTGCAATTGGTGTTTGACGGCTTGCTTTCAAGCGACGGCGCGCTGCGGAATGATGAGATAATCACCATCGCGGTGGCATTTGCAGCGACCGCTTTGGCCATAGCGGGGCTTGAGACCTACCGTTCGTGGGCGGGCGAGCGCCTTGGCCTTGGCTATGTGGGTGAGGTAAGGGAGTTCCTGTTCAGCAAGATCATGCGCGCCTCCCGCGCTGCGATCGGCAGCAAGCGCCAAGGCGGTTTGCTATTGCCCTTTGTTGGCGATCTCACCGCGATCAAGAAATGGGTCAGTGACGGTTTGGTGCGGCTGATTTCAGCTATCGCCACGACTCTACTTTTGCTTGGCGTGCTAGCCTTCCAAAATTGGCGATTGGCCTTGGCGGCGGGCGTTGTGATGGTGCTCGCGGCGTTGGCGGTACTGCGGCTGAGCGGGCCGCTGAACGCCGCCATTCGCGAAACTCGCGCGAAGCGCGGCGCAGTGGCGAATTTCGTCTCCAGCAGTTTTCGTGCGTCGCAGACAGTGCAGGTGTTCAATCGGCTCGCACGCGAGCTGGCGCGGCTCGACCGGCGCAACAATGCGCTGATGCGCGCGGGACTGAAGCTTGCCACCGTATCGGGGCTTATGACTTCGATCGTGCATCTGGCGTCGGCGTTGCTGGTGGCTTCCATATTGGTGGTGGGCGTGTTCGAGGTGCGCAGCGGCGCGATGAGCATCGGCCTTGTGGCGGCCGCGATTTCAATCGCGGGCTTGCTGTCGGGCGCAGTGCGCGATCTTGGCATAGCGTTTGAGCTGTGGCGTCGCGCCAAGGTGTCGTTCGCCAAGGTGGCCTCAGCACTTGAGATCAAATCCTCGGTCGGGGATTTCGATGGTGGGCGCCGGATCGCGCGGGGCGCGGCAAGCGTCAGCCTAGAAGCCGTTGCGGTGAATGGCGTATTCCGAGGGGTCAGTGTCGAGGCCGGAGCCGGCGCCATCGTCAACGTGGTGGGCGATAGCGGCGCCGGGAAATCGATGCTGCTGGCGTTGGTTGCGCGCATGCGTGACCCCGACCGCGGACGCGTGCGGATCAATGGCCGAAATTTGCGTCGCGCCGCACTCGCATCGGTGCGCCGTCATGTCGGCGTGGCCAGCGGTTCCATGCCGCTGCTGCGCGGAACCATCGCGATGAATCTGCGCTATCGCTCGCCGGGGGCGACAGAGGCCGAGATCGCGCGAGTGTCCGAA
>CADEDG010000019.1:0-18664 GCA_902826035.1 uncultured Alphaproteobacteria bacterium | reverse complement strand
TTTCCCGAAGGCGCGCTCGCGCGGCTGGGCGAGGACGCGCAAGAATTGTCGCGCGGCGAGATCCAACGTCTGCTCATTGCGCGCGCCATGATCGATTCGCCGCCTATTCTTATTCTCGATGACGTTGATAGCCACCTTGACGCCGAAACTGCCGCTCGCGTGGCCGGAGCGCTTCGTGAGTACAAAGGTGTCGTTCTCATGGCGGCAACAGCGCCGGCGTGGCGCCGCGCCGCCAATCTTGTGTGGCGGATTGTGGATGGGCGGGTGCGGGTGCAGTCCGAGCAGGGTTCACCGGTGGAGGTAGTCCAACCGGTGGAGGTTGTTCAAACAGGGGAGAGCGATTTGCAAAGGGCTGACGCGCCATGATTGTGACGAAGCAGCTGACGCCACCCACGACCGCGCCCACGCGCAAGATCGCTTTCTATGAAGCGCCGGGGCCGGTGTTGCGCGAGTTCTTCCTTTATCGTCCCAATCTGGAGTGTGCCGGGGCGCCCTTGGTGGTCTCGGTTCACGGGATCGCCCGTAACGCGCCCGCGCACGTTTACCGGCTCATCGAAGAGGCCGATCGCTACGGTTTGACCGTGGCGGCGCCTTTGTTCGCCAAGGAGAAGTACGGCCAGTATCAGCAATTGCAGGATCCCAAGTCGGGCGTGCGAAGCGATCTCGCCTTACTGGACATCATTGCGGCCGCTTCGCGCCTGTCGCAGGCGAGCGCGCAGAAGATTTTGCTTTTTGGTTTCTCCGGCGGCGCGCAATTCGCGCATCGTTTTGTGCTGACTCATCCGCAGCGGGTAAGTAGCGCGGTGCTGGTTGCAGCAGGCTGGTACACCTTTCCCGACCAAGCGCAATCCTACCCCTTTGGGTTGGATTTGAGCGAGGCCGAGTTGAATATCGATTTCGATTTGCGCGGCGCGCTTGAGGTGCCCCAGCATGTCATGGTTGGCGAACTCGACGTCGAGCGCGACAATTCGCTTCGTCAATCGCGCCGGCTTGACCGGGTGCAGGGGCATACGCGGTTGGAGCGCGCCTATCGCTGGGTCGAAGCGATGGGTGAATTCCAACAAGCAGGGAATGGAGTAGCGCCGACCTTCCTGACTCTGCCGGATGTCGGACACAATTTTACAGCGGCGGTGGAAAGGGCATGTTTACCGAGACATGTTTTCGATCGCTTTGCACGGGACGCCGGCTTGCAGCCGTTGGATCAAGGATGAGGAGAAGCACCATGGCTAAAGCTTTGCAGGGGGTTCTTGGCGTTTTCGCGGTTTGTTGCGCGCTCGGTACGAGTGTCGCAGCAGCGGAAGAGGGGCTCGACGTCGGTCGCGAGGGGCTGCGCTACCGCACCGACAACCTCGAAATCAATCTCGGCGGGCGGCTGCACCTTGACGCGGCTCAAGTCGATGATACCGGCGCCAGCGTTGACGACGAAGAGGTCCGCCGCGCTCGGCTGGAACTGAGTCTGCGCTTCTTCGACGATTGGCGTTTTCGGTTGGATCGTGAATTCACCAATGGCGGCAGCTGGAGAAACGTCTGGCTCAGCTACGACGTCAATGACGATTTCACCATCAAGGCAGGCAATTTCATCGCTCCGTTCAGCATGGAGGATGTCGGCAGCTCCAACGAGACCATGTTCATGGAGCGCTCGCTGGCGCAGGCGCTGGCGCCGGGGTTTGGCGTCGGAGTCGGCGGGGCCTATGAAGGGCGACATTTCGCTCTCTCGGGCGGGTATTTCGACGACGCCATCGACGCCGAGGACAACATACAGGCCGAGAAGGGTCATGGCATCACCATGCGCGGCTCGTGGAGTCCGCTGGAACAGCGTAACAACACACTGCACCTCGGAATTGGATTGGATCGTCGCGAGTTCGACGGCGCCAGCGCGCGCCGGATCAGCTCTGGGCCCGAGGCATCACTGGCGCCGAGTGTTGTAACCACCGGAACGCTCGCGAACGTGGACACGTCGATGAGTTACAATATCGAGGCGGCTTACTCGGCGGGTCCTGTGCTGTTCCAAGGGCAGTTCATATCCAGCACGCTGGAACGCAGCGTCGGCGCGGACATCACGTTGGACGGCTATTATGCCCAGGTTGGCTGGGTCGTGACCGGCGAGCGCTACAATTACGGCGACGCCGCAGGCGTGTTCCGCGGACCAAATCCGCGCGGCGATTGGGGCGCGCTCGAACTGGCGGCGCGGGTAAGTTCGTTGGATCTGAGCGAAGCTGGCGTTGGCGCCAGCGGCGTGGCCGACGACTACACCGTCGGCGCCAATTGGTACCTCGGTCGCAATTTCCGTCTCATGGGAAATTTCGTGCACTCTGAGGTCGATGCCGTGAACCCACTGCTCGACCGCGACGTGGACGTAGTCGAAGCGCGCGCGCAACTGGATTTCTGAGGCGCTGCGGCGAACGCTTACGCCGCCATCGCCTTATCCAAATTGTCCGCGATAGCATCGAGGAAGCCTTCGGTGGTGAGCCATTTCTGCTCATCACCGACGAGCAGCGCCAAATCCTTGGTCATTTGCCCGGCTTCCACCGTGTCCACGGTGATTTTTTCCAAGAGCAACGCGTAGTCGATTAGCTTCTGATTGCCGTCGAGCTTGCCGCGATGGGCAAGGCCTCGGCTCCAGGCGAAGATCGAGGCGACGGAATTGGTGCTGGTGGGCTCGCCCTTCTGGTGTTGGCGATAGTGGCGCGTCACCGTGCCGTGTGCGGCTTCGGCTTCCATGGTTTTGCCGTCGGGCGTGAGCAGCACCGAGGTCATGAGCCCCAGCGAGCCGAAGCCTTGCGCCACGGTGTCGCTCTGCACGTCGCCGTCGTAATTCTTGCAGGCCCAGACAAACGCACCGGACCACTTCAACGCCGAAGCCACCATGTCGTCGATTAAGCGATGCTCGTAGGTCATTTTTTTGGCTGCGAACTGATCCTTGAACTCAGAATCGAACACCTCCTGAAAAATATCCTTGAATCGGCCGTCATAGGCTTTGAGGATCGTGTTCTTAGTCGAGAGATAGAGCGGCCAGCCTTTGAGTAGTGAATAATTCATCGACGAGCGCGCGAATTCCTTGATGCTCTCATCCAGATTGTACATCGCCATGGCGACGCCCGCGTCCGGCGCGTCGAACACTTCGTGTTCGATTACTTTGCCGTCCTCGCCGACGAACTTGATCGAGAGTTTGCCTTTGCCTGGAAATCTGAAATCGGTCGCCCGGTATTGATCGCCAAAGGCGTGGCGCCCGACCACGATCGGCTTGGTCCAGCCTGGCACAAGCCGCGGCACGTTTTTGCAGATGATCGGCTCGCGGAAAATCACGCCGCCCAGGATGTTGCGGATGGTGCCGTTGGGCGACTTCCACATTTTCTTGAGCTTGAATTCCTGCACCCGCGCTTCATCTGGCGTGATGGTGGCGCATTTGACGCCGACGCCGTGCTTCTTGATCGCATTGGCCGCGTCGATGGTGATTTTGTCGTCGGTCGCGTCGCGATGCTCGACGCCGAGATCGTAATAGTCGAGATTGATGTCCAGATAGGGGTGGATCAGGCGTTCCTTGATCAGCGCCCAGATGATCCGCGTCATCTCGTCGCCGTCGAGTTCAACAACCGGATTGTCCACCTTGATCTTGGCCATTGCGCGCACCTCGTTGTTGGGAAAACCTCCTGGGTGTTAGCAGTTTGACGTGACCGTGCAAGCTTGCGGGAGCGCAACTTTTTGGAGCAAACCCTCAAGTCATGACCCGCGCCGCCAACATGCCGCCGCCGATCCTGGAGGAATGGCCCGCTATCCTCTTGGTGCGCCCGCAGATGGGAGAGAATATTGGCGCGGTGGCGCGGGCGATGCTGAATTTCGGCTTGACGCAATTGCGCCTGGTGGAGCCGCGCGACCGCTGGCCGAACCCTAAAGCCTATGCGGTGGCGTCGGGGGCGGATCGCGTGCTCGATTCGGCAAAGCTGGAATGGTCGCTCGCGCCCGCGCTTGCCGACGCCACTTTAGTGCTGGCCGCCACGGCGCGACCGCGTGAGTTGGAAAAACCGGTGTGGAGTGCGAGCGAGGCGGCGGAGAAGCTTCGCGCAGCGATCGCTGCCGGCGAGCGCCCTGTCATTTTGTTCGGGCCGGAGCGCGATGGGCTGACGAGCGACGAAGTCGCGCGTGCTGACGCGATACTCACCCATCCCGTCAATCCTGGGTTCGCCTCGCTCAATCTGGCGCAGGCGGTCTGCGTGTTCTGTTATGCCTATGGCGAGGCGCGCACCGCCGGGCGCGCGCCAGCCTGGTTCAACGAAAGCGATGGCCGGCAAGCGACGCAAGAGGAGTTGGAAAATCTGTTCCTGCACTTGGAGGACGAACTCGAACGCGGGCGCTTCTTTCATCCCCCTGATAAAACCCCGTTGACCAAGCGCCATCTGCGCGCGCCGTTCCTGAGGGCGCGCCTCACCGAGCAGGAGGTGCGCACGCTGCGCGGCGTGATTAAGGCGCTGACGATCGGGCGGGGCGGGAGGAAGAAGGGGGATTGATCTACAGCTACTCGCCGCCGCGGATCAGCGCCGCCCCCCGGTAAGTCGCAACGACTTCGCGAGCTGCAACGCCAGCGGCGATTCTGCGCCCTATAATGGGGGCCGCATCGCCCCTGCAGCGGAAAGGCGCATCCCATGAACCCGGCACACCAATTCGCGGACCTGATCGCTCAAGCGCGGCAGACGGTGTTCTTCACCGGCGCCGGCATTTCCACCGAGAGCGGCATTCCCGATTTTCGCAGCCCAGGCGGGGTGTGGAGCAAGATGAAGCCGATTTACTTTCAGGAATTCGTCGCCGACCGGACCAAGCGCCGCGAGGCGTGGGATCGCGTTTTCAATGGAATTGCCGGATGGACCGGTGCGGCCCCCAATGACGGCCACCGCGCCGTGGCGGGGCTGATCGGCGCCGGCTATGGCGACGCCGTGATCACCCAGAATGTAGACAATCTGCACCAGGACGCCGGCGCTCCCGCCGACAAGGTGATCGAGCTGCACGGCAATGCGTCCTTCGCCAAATGCCTAGACTGCGAACGCCGTTACGAACTAGGCGAGCTGCGCCCGCGCTGGCAGGCAGGCGTTGAGATCGACTGCGTTGCTTGCGGCGGGCTAATCAAGACAGCCGTGATCTCCTTCGGGCAGCCAATGCCGGAGCACGAAATGGCGCGCGCGATGGCCGAGGCGCAGACGTGCGATCTGTTTGTGGTGCTGGGCTCTTCGCTGGTCGTATATCCCGCCGCCGGCCTGCCGCTGATGGCCAAAGCGGCCGGCGCTGGGCTCGTCATCGTCAATCGCGAGCCGACCGAAATGGACGAAGCCGCTGATCTGGTGCTGAACACGGAGATTGGCCTGCTGATGCGCGGGGTATTGGAGGCGCTGGGCTAGCGGCGCGGTCGAATTGAACGCGGATTATTTTGTGGGCGCTTTCCTCAAGCGCCCGTCATCCCGGGCTTGCGGAGCAAGACCCGGGACCCAGGGGATCGTAGAGAACTTCTGTGGCCCCTTGGTTCCGGATCGCGCTCCGCGCGTCCGGAATGACGGAGCACCGGAGGCAAGAAATTCTCCGATCCGGTGTGCTTACTGACACGCCAAGCATTCCTCGTAATCGGTCTTCTCCGATTGCGCGGTGAAGCCGTCGGCGACGAGTTCCTTGGCATCTTCTCCCGCAAAGCCCGCGCGCTGCACGCTTTTGCTTCGGCAATAATAGAGGCTCTTCACCCCGCGCTCCCACGCCATCCAGTGCAGCATGTGAAGATCCCACTTATCGACATCGCCCGGCAAGAAGACGTTGAGCGATTGGGACTGGCAGATCAGCGGCGTGCGGTCGGCGGCGAGTTCTATGATCCAACGTTGATCGATTTCGAACGCGGTCTTGAACACGGCCTTCTCGTCGTCGCTGAGGAAATCGAGGTGTTGTACCGAGCCTTCGTGTTTCAGGATGGACGACCAGACGCTTTCGGTGTTGCGTCCTTTCTCGGTCAGAAGCTGCTCGAGGTACGGGTTCTTCACCGCGAACGAGCCTGACAGCGTCTTGTGCGTGTAGATGTTGGCCGGGATCGGCTCTACGCCGGCGGAAGTTCCCCCGCAGATGATCGAGATCGACGCGGTCGGTGCGATCGCGAGCTTGTGCGAGAAGCGCGCCATCACGTTGTTCTCCGCCGCATCGGGGCAGGGACCGCGCTCTTGCGCCAACTTCACCGAAGCTGCGTCCGCGCCGCGGCGAATGTGTTTGAACAGGCGGTTGTTCCACACCTTGGCCATCGCCGATTCCATCGGCACGCCTTGGCGTTGCAGGAACGAATGATACCCCATCAACCCTAGGCCGACGCTGCGCTCGCGCATTGCGGCATAGACCGCGCGTTCCATTTCCGGCGGCGCGCGGGCGATGAAATCCTCGAGGACGTTGTCGAGGAAGCGGAAGGTGTCTTCCAGGAATTGCGGCTCCTTCTCCCATTCGAGAAAAGTTTCGGCGTTGAGCGAGGAGAGGCAGCACACCGCCGTGCGCTCGCGTCCGTTATGGTCCATGCCCGTGTGCAACATGATCTCTGAGCAGAGATTAGACTGGCGCACCTTCAAGCCCAGATCGCGCTGGTGCTTGGGCATTTGCTTGTTTACGGTGTCGGAGAAGATGATGTAGGGCTCACCGGTCTGCAGCCGCATCTCCAGGATTTTCTGCCACAGCTTGCGCGCGTTGATGTGCTTCAGCACTTCCTGGTTTTTCGGCGAGCGCAGCGCAAACGGCAGATCGTCACGCACCGCGATCATGAATTCGTCGGTTATGTTGAGGCCGTGATGCAGGTTCAAGCTCTTGCGGTTGAAATCGCCGGCAGGCTTACGGATTTCGAGGAATTCCTCGATCTCGGGATGGTGGATGTCCAAGTACACCGCCGCCGAGCCGCGCCGCAGCGAACCTTGTGAAATCGCCAGCGTCAGCGAATCCATCACCCGGATGAACGGGATGATGCCGCTGGTCTGCCCGTTCTGGCCAACCTTTTCGCCGATGGAACGAACCCCACCCCAATAGGTGCCGATGCCGCCGCCATTGGAGGCGAGCCACACGTTTTCGTTCCAAGTGTCCATGATGCCGTCGAGTGAGTCGCCGACCGCATTTAGGAAACACGATATCGGCAGACCGCGTTCGGCGCCGCCGTTCGAAAGCACTGGCGTCGCCGGCATGAACCAGAGCTTCGAGATGTAGTCATAAATGCGTTGTGCGTGCCCGATATCGTCAGCGTAGGCGGTAGCGACTCGCGCGAACATGTCCTGGAAGCTTTCGCCGGGGAGTAGATAGCGATCAACCAGAGTGGTTTTGCCGAACTCAGTCAGCAACGCATCGCGGGTTGGGTCGGTGATGACCTTTTCGACCACTTTGAGCGGACGCAGAGGTTTGGGCTTACCGCGATGGACTGCACCCATCCGGTGGACCCCCGCTTTTTCCGCTCCAGCCTGCATTTGCCTCGCCCCTGTTTTATTCGCTGTTAACCAGACTCGCTTCTGGCCGAAACCACGACCCCTTGTGGCAGGCGACCGAAGCATACCGCTATATATAGTGATGCCTTTCATTAACGGCGGGTCAATGGGCAAGCGCGGAACGACCAAATTTTTTGGTGGGCAACAGGTGAGCCGATCACGCTGACGCGGGGAAAGTCTGGGGGCGGAGGGTGGATTCCCGCGCGGCTCGGGTCCGCAACGATCTGACTCCAAACAAAAAAGCCCGCGCCAGGGCGCGGGCTTTTCCATTCTTGAACCTGAGTCGGCTCAGATCATTTTTAGGTTCACGGCCTTGGGGCCTTTGCCCTTGGTGTCTGGCAAGGTCTGGAAATTGACCCGCTGGCCTTCGCTCAGCGCTGGCAGTCCTGCGCGCTCCACCGCACTCACATGGACGAACACATCCGTGCCGCCGCCGTCTGGCGTGATGAAGCCAAAGCCGCGAGCGCCGTTGAAGAACTTGACCGTGCCGTCTTGGGGATCGCCCAGCGGCGCGCGCGGTGCGCGATCGCCGCCGCCGTCGCGTGGAGGTCCGCGGAAGCCGCCACCACCACCGCCGCCGCCATACCCGCCGCCGCCACCGCCGTCGCGGCAGCGATAGCCGCCGCCGCCGCCGCCGCCGCCTTCGCCAGGTCCGCTGTAGCCGCCGCCGCCCTCGCCACCGCCGCCCTCGTCATCACTGCCGCCCTACCCGTCGCCTCCACCCCCGCCCTACCAGCCATTGCCCCTCTCTCTATGATCGTTCCCCACCCCACCGCCCCCGCCGCCGCCGCCACCGCCACGATAGCCGCCGCCACCGCCACCGCCGTAGCCGCCGCCACCGCCGCCGAAGCTGCCGCCGCCAAAGCCGCCGCCCTCGCTAAATTCGGGCGGGGTTTCGCTTTCCCCACGTTCGCGACCCTTTTTCTTCTTCTTCTTGTCGCCAGACTCGTCGTCGCTAAAATCGTCGTCGAAACTCATTCCACTTTTCCTATTTGCAAGCCGAAGGGCCAAGCGCCTTCGGACACGCGCGCGCACCTGCGCCCGCATGACAACGCGAATGTCTGCTTTGTTGAGGGGAGAAATATCAGCCGCACGCCGCGGAATTCGCAACCTTACACTGGCTCCACCGCCAGCGCTTCATGCTTCGCTTATGATCGAGGCCTTCGGGCTCGGCAAGCGCGAATTACGTCATTTACGCCGGTTTCATCTGTGCGCTTGGCCTGGAGTGCTCGTCGGCGACATGATTTCGCGCGGGAGGCGAGCTACGGGTTCAACGTACACGCCAACCGCTTTGGCCTGCCGCCAAGAGGTCGGCGAGCGTCGGCAAGCATTGGGACAACGCTTCAGCTAGCCCAAACGGAGGGTTCACGATCAGCAGGCTCGATCCCACCAATTTGCCTTCCAGGCGCGGCGTATCGACCCAAAGGTCGGCGCGTAGCATTTCGCCCGCGCCCAGATTGGCGATCTCGGCGTCAACAGCCTCCAGCGCGCTCTCGCTCTTAAGCGGGCGCCACCACAGATAGAGTCCATGCCGGAACCGTCTCAGCGCCGCGGCGAGCGCTTTGCCGGCGAGTTCCAATTCTCCCGGTGCTTCATAGGGCGGATCGATCAGCACGAGGCCGCGTTTTTGCTGCGGCGGCAGCAGTGCGCCCAGTCCCTCCCAGCCGTCGCGCGCATGGATGCGGACTCCCTGCCTGCTGCGCAAAGCGGCTTTCAACGCGGAATGTTCTTCGGGGTGCAATTCGCAGGCGGCGAGTTCATCGCCTTCTCGCAGCGCCTCCGCGACCAAAGCCGGCGACCCCGGATAGTAGCGCAGTGCGCCGTCAGGATTGAACCGAGCCACCACGACGAGGAGGCGCGCCAGCGGCGCCGGCAAGCCCGCCTGGCCCCATAGCCTGCCAATCCCGCCGGTCCATTCGGGGCTGCGTTCGGCCTCGTTGCTGGTGAGATCGTACAGGCCGCGTCCCGCGTGGGTGTCCAGCACCCCAAACGGCGCTGGTTTGCGCTTGAGCGCGTCCAGGATGAGCGCAAGCGCCAGGTGCTTGAGCACGTCGCCGTGATTGCCGGCGTGAAAAGCGTGGCGGTAATTCACACAATGGGCTTATCGTGCCGAGAGTTGCTACGGAAGAGGCATGAGTTTTCGCGACAATCCAGCTGCCCATCGCTTTGAGTTGGAGGCGCCGGAGGGGCTCTCGTTCGCGGACTATCGCGACGTGGCCGGCGTGCGCGCCATCATGCATGTGGAGACGCCAGCCGCCGCGCAGGGGCTTGGCTACGCCTCCAAACTGATGGGCGAGATCGTCGCCTTCGCCCGCGCGCACGGCATGAAATTGCGCGCCAGCTGCTCGTTCGCCGCCGCCTATTTCAAACGCCACCCAGACACTGCCGACGTGGAGGCTGACGAATGAGGACGCGTCGTCAATTCGCGCTTGCCGCCTTCGCTTTGCTTGGGGCCGCGAGCGTCGCCTCCTGCATCAGCGGTCCCGCGCGCGCTGATCGCACCTGGGATCCCTATCTGTCGCGCACCGCGCATGTGGAGATGGACGCCACCGGTTTCAGCGTCGCCCCGGTGAGCGATTGGTCCTACGATTCCGAGCGGACGGTGTCGGAAGCCTATGGCGCGGCGTCGTTTGAGGTCAGCCAATTGCGCCAGGTGTGGTTCATGTTGGAGCCGCAGCCCGGTTCGCGCATCGCCGCGCACACTTTGCTGTTGTTCGAGTTCGCGGACGATCGCCTGCTAGGACTGACCATCGAAGCGCGCCGCGAAGCGGGAGAGGACTACTCCGCGGTTCGCGGCGCCTTCAACACGTTTGAGCTTTCTTATGTGTGGGGAACGGCGCGTGATTTCCTCACCCGGCGTGCGGTGCTGCTCGACCACGAGATTTTTATCTATCCGATAGCGATCGAGGACGATCGGAAACGCACTCTGCTCACGCGGCTGCTTGAGCGGACAGCCGAACTTGAACGTCGCCCGCGCTACTACAACACACTGTTTTCGAACTGCACCAACGAGTTGGCGAAGGCCGCCGGGTTCAATTGGGCGCCGGCGTTCATCCTGACCGGTCAGTCGGACGAGTACCTGTTCAACCGCCGCATTATCCCGGGCGCGGATTTTTCCTCTGTCCGTCAGCGCGCCGACGTCACCGCGTTCGTACAGGAACTGAATGCAGCGCCGCCGGAGAGTTTTGACGCCGCTCTGTTGGCGGAGTTGCGCCGGCGCGCCGGCGAGTAAATCACTTCCCTCGCGTCAGCAGCGCGACCGCGCCAAGCACGACTGCGAACGTCGACATCGCGCCGACCACCAGCCAGACAAACCAATGCATTCCCATGATCTCGCCTCCAGGTTGCCGGGGGCGACGGTAGGCGGGGGCCGCCAAAGCGCGCTTTGATCGGGATCAAGAAATCTGGTGGACAGGGCTTAGGGCCTCGCTTAGCCAGAAGACGATTTTAGAGGAGCCTCCCATGCTGCGTCCGCTTTGTTTTGCTCTTTGCTTGTTGAGCTTGGTTGCGTGCGGTGGGCCTTCAAATCGCGCGCCGGTTCACCCCTCGCAAAGTCCGGGCACGCAAAGCGGCGAGACCCGCCAGATCAACATCGCCAACCGTGAAGAGGTGGAGGCCAATATCCGCGATTTGTTGGGGCAGGCAAATGCGCAATTCGCGCCCGGCGGCGGCGCCATCCCAGGCTTCGCCGACATCCTCGCGACCATCCAACCGGGGACCGATCTTCAAAGCCCGGTGGAACTCAAGGCGGGTACGCCCTATTCGTTCTTCGGAGTGTGTGACGTCGATTGCAGCAATGTCGATCTCGAATTGCTCAACGGGACCACAGGCGAAGTTGTCGGCGCCGATCTGCTCAACGACGATTACCCGGTGGTGAACTTCACGCCGCAGGCAGATGCGCGGTTTTTCGTGCGCGTGATCTTGCGTTCTTGCACGCAGTCTCCCTGCTACGTTGGCGCCCGTGGTCAGAAATTGGCGGCGAGCTAGGAACCACGGAGGATTTCTTCACGTTCGTGCGACGCAAGCGGACGCCATTGCCCCTCCGGCAATACCCCGATTTCCAGCGGGCCGATGCGTATGCGCTGGAGGTCAACCACGCGTAGGCCAACCAGGTCGCACATGCGTCTGATCTGGCGCTTGCGTCCTTCGCGCAGCACGAAGCGCAAGGCGCCAGCGGCGATCTCTTCGATCCGCGCCGGCTTCAGCGCACGTCCATCAAGCGAGAGGCCATGGCGCAACTGCGCCAGTTTCGCCGCTCCAACGCGTCCCTCGACGAGCACGAGGTATTCCTTGTCGAGCCTGGAGGTTTCTCCGATCACGGCTTTGGCCAGCACGCCGTCTTCGCTTAATAGCAAGAGCCCGCGCGAATCCTGGTCGAGCCGCCCGAGCGGCGCTAGCGAAGTGCGGTTAGATGGCGCCTCGCCGCGTGACCCCGACCACAAATTGGCGGCGGTCAACAGGCGCGCGGCGGGAATTTGCGTCCCCTCAGGTTGCGCCGAAACATAGCCGACCGGCTTGTTCAGCACGAAAGTCTGGGGCGGTTTTGTGCTGGTTTGTGCAAGCGTGAGCGTCTGGCCTGTTTCGATCTTGCGGCCAGGATCGTCGACGCGCGCGCCATCGATCGAGACCCGCCCCGCCGCGATCGCCTCCTCTGCCTCGCGGCGCGAGCATACGCCTTCGTGGGCGAGCCATTTATTGACGCGCATCGGCTCGGGGCCGGGATAGGATTTGCTCCAGTTCAAAGCCGGCTCACGCGCTCTCTCCAATCCACGCGCACACGTTCGCTCGTCGTCTCGGTCGGCGCGCCGATGTGGATGAACCCGGCGATGCGTTCGTGCTCGTTCAATCCCAGGGTCGCGCGCGCGCGGGCGTCATAGCATGCCCAGCCGGTGAGCCAGCAAGCGCCAAAGCCCATGGCGTAAGCGGCGAGAAGCAAGTTCTGGCACGCCGCGCCCGCGGAAAGATGCTGCTCCCATTCCGGAATTTTCGGATGCGGCGCGGCGGCGGAAACCACCATCACGCACAGCGGCGCGCGCAGGAAGGTCTGCCGCGCGGCGTCTGCGCTTGCGGCGTCGGCGGCGATGCTGGCCAGCGCGGCGCCGGCGCGCTCGCGCGTCTCGCCTTCGATCACGACAAAGCGCCAAGGCCCGAGCTTGCCATGATCGGGGACGCGCGCGGCGATGCGCAGCAGGGCGTCGAGCTGATCGGCGTCGGGGCCGGGTGATGACATATGAACCACCTTGGTGGAGCGTCGCGTAGCCAACAGCGTTAATGTCTCGGCGCTTTCCTGAAATGCGGGCAGGGCTTGGTTCTCTCTTGGCGCTGGAGGAATCGCGGATGCGGGCAGGGGCAAAGTTTTCTCCAAAGGCGAACCAATAGGCTCGTGGATACATTGATAAGGGGCGCTCCTCATGGTCTCAAGAGTTGCGCACCGAGGCCACGCGCACCAAGTGTGGGCCATGGCATTGCCGACGGCGTCGATTGCGGCGATGTTGGCGAGAGGAGCGTTGCATGGCCGAAGCATCCCCCCGCGTCTTCGAGGCGTCCGGCGGCGTTTGGGCGCAATTGCGCGTGGAGGCCGTGCAGGCGGCCGCCGAGGAGCCCTCGCTCGCCTCCTATCTGCACGCTTCGATCCTGCACCACGACCGGATTGAGGACGCGCTCTCCTACCACTTGGCGCAGAAGCTAGGTCACGGCGATCTGTCGGCGCTGCAATTGCGCGAGGTGATCGGCGAGGCCTATTCGAGCGATTCTGGCATTGCCGCGCAGGCCGCGCGCGACATGCGCGTGGTGCGCGAGCGCGATCCGGCGTGCCGCACCTATCTGCAGCCGTTCCTCTATTTCAAGGGCTATGGCGGACTGCAGGCTTATCGCATCGCCCACTGGCTTTGGCGGCAAGAGCGCGAGATCCTCGCTTTTCATCTGCAGAGCCGAGTTTCCGAGTTGTTCGCAGTCGATATCCACCCCGCCGCGAAGATCGGCGCCGGCGTTTTTATCGATCATGCCCACGGCATCGTCATTGGCGAAACCGCGGTAGTGGAGGACGACGTCTCGATGCTGCATTCGGTGACGCTCGGAGGTACGGGCAAGCAATCCGGCGATCGGCACCCGAAAATTCGCCGCGGCGTGCTTATCGGCGCCGGTGCGAAAGTGCTGGGCAATATCGAAGTTGGCGAGGACGCTCGAATCGCCGCCGGTTCAGTCGTGCTCGAGGACGTGCCTCCGCGCTGCACTGTGGCTGGCGTGCCGGCAAAGCCTGTCGGCGGCAAGTGTTGCGAAGGCTTGATGCCGGCGACGGAAATGAACCAGGTGTTCGAAACCAATGGCGCCCATGCGGAGGGCGGGGGCATTTAGTTTAGCCTGGCGGTCTAGTCTGGAAGGTGGCGGCGTTGCCGATTGCTGTCGATGCCGCGGCGGTGGTTTCGTTGCGCGCGGCAGACACGCGTGCGCGAGCACGAACGTCGCCGCCATTGTTCTGGACATTCTGCGCGCTCAGCGCCGGACCACCCGCCGCGCACTCCGCACACAGCGAACCGGAGACGCTATTGCCGTAAGCGGCGCTGGACGCCAATCCCGTGGCGCCCTCCCCACCGGAAAGCGCTGCGTCTGCGTTCACGGCGCCGAAATTATCCTGCACAATATCCAATACCGTGTCGGAGCCGACATTCGACGCCGACGCCTGGTTGCCAACGCCATAGGCGCTGGACGACGCGAAACCCAGGAAGTCCTCGCCCAGCGTAACCGCAGAATTGGCGTTCACGGAGGTCGTTGCGTTCTGGCGAACACTGGCGTTCAAGTAGCCCCATTGATTGTCGATGGTCGTCGAGTTGGCGTTGGCGATAGCGCTGGATGAAGCGTCTCCAGCACGGCCAACTCGAATTTCCGCGTGCGCGCTCACTGCTTGTCCAGACGCGTCTTGGCGGACGCTGCTGAGCGAGGTGATTGTTGCACCAGCGGCTGCGATATTATTGGCGCTAGCGATAGCGGCGGCGGACAATTGCCCGGGGACCGAGCCGGCTTCAGCAATTGCTTCCGCGCTCACACTTGCGGTGCTTTCCTGCTCCATACTCAGACGCAACTCGCCGAATTCCGCGGATGCTGCGCCGACATTCCCGCTTGAAGCGGCCGAGATCGAGGCGTCGCCAGCGGTAGATGCGCGCAGAGCAGCGGCGGCGTGGGTATCGGCATGGGACAATTGCCGCGAGCCGATCGCCAGGGCGCCATGATCGCTGATTGCGGCAAGCCCGTTGCCGACCGCGGCAGAGGAAATGCCGATATAGCCGCGCAATTCGGAGATTTCAGCATCCGCGTGCGCGCTCGTTGTTCCATCCATGTGTTGAAGGTTGATGAGAGCGCCGGGGGACGAACTGGACGCGGCGTTGCCGCTTGCGATTGCCGCCGCCGCCGCGTTGTCGCCAGCGCCGACCTGCACTTCGGTGCGCGCCTCGGCCACCCCGCTTTGGTACTGGTTATTGTTCGCGCTTTGTGCGTGAGCATTGGGCGCCATCGCTAGGGCGACGCTTGCAAGCAATGCGGCGCGCATCGACAGTCCCCGTTTCACGAGCGGCCGCGCAGGCCGGTGATGTTCTGGTCGCGCCCGGCGTGCCAGGAATTATTCTCTTCGCGACGCGCCGCGGTCGCAGTCGCGGCCGCGGCTTGCGTCTGGCCGGGGCCCATCGGGTCGCCTTCTGAGGCCAGCTCGGCTTGGCACACGGCGCTGCCAGAGACGTTGTAGAATTTCGCCATCACCTCGACCACGGCGCGTTCAACGCCGGCGCGAACCGCGAGTTGCACCGGTTCGAGGGCGCGCTCGCCGCCGGCGATGTCGATCAAAGTATCGTCGAAGAAGGAGAACACGCCGGCGCGCAATTCACGTCCGACAATCTGCTTTTGGTAGGAAATGACGTCAACGACCTCCAAGGTTCGTGTATCGATGACGCGAAAATCGAGGCCGATATTCATCACATAAAGCCGCGCGCCGATATTGCCGACGCCGTCGCGGGCGTTTTCGTGGCCGCCTTGGGCGTCGATTCCGGAAGAGCGGATATTGTAGTTCAGTTCAGTGATGCCGCCGACGAAGTGGAAATCGGAGCCAGGCATTTGTCCGGCGAAAATGCGCCGCACGCTGTCGTCGCCTTGCTGCCCGCCTTCTTGCCCGATCAGGCGGTTGTTAGCGTAGCGCAATTCAAGCTCGGTTACGGACGTATCGAAGCGCTCAACCAGACGCGCGCCCGCTTTGGCGAACGCCGACATCGCCATCAGCGAGGCGCCTTGGGTGATGCGGCGTCCGCCCTCTTCGCTGACCGAGCCGGTATAATCGAGGATGCGGCCGACCGCGATGCGGGGCGCATTGGCGTTCGCGCCGCGCGCATGGGCGGCGAGGCATTCAAGCGCGGGCGAGTAGGCGGTGGGGTTCGCGGTGACCGGCGCGTCGCCTATCGGCAACGCATACATGCCGTCGCCCCCCGAATAGGGGGTGACGCAGGCTGTGAGCGAAGTAGTCGCCGCCAGAGCGGCTGCGATGGATTTCAGCGCGTGCATCAATTGCTCCCGTCGATTTCGGCGCTGATGTCGCCATTGTTGATTTGAGTGGAATCCACGATCACCGTGTTCCAATTGCCTTGCGTAATCACGTTGAGCTGGTTGCCTATTGCTTGCGCCGAATGGCCCGAGGCGAATCCGTCCATGAGGCCGCCAGTCAAAGTGCCTTCCAGCTCCATGCGCCCGTTTACGATTACGCGATTGCCGTTGGCGTCGCGGCTGGCGGCGCTGATCGGCGCGTCGAAACTCTCCCAGCCCATGCCGAACGGACGTTCGACATCGCTTGTGCCGGATGGAACCGGATCGGCGAAGGCGGCGCCGGCATAGCCGAACGCAAGTAAGGTAAATGTGCCGAAACGCATGCAGGCCGCCCCAGACGGAATTCGTGTCGGGAGGGAACGTGCAACGCCCATGCCAGCGAAAAGGGCACCGCCGCCCTTGGTTAAGGCGTGCGCTTGGGCCATATGCGGTGCGGCTTTAGGAGCATTTCGCTTTGCGTATGCCAATCTCGGTTATCGGTCTTGGCGCGTTAATCGTGCTGGCCTTTGTGGCGCTCGGTCAGTATGCGCCGGAAGATCATCAGGATATTTTCGAGCGCTTCGCCATCGTTCCTTCGTGGATCACTTCCGGCAACCAAAGCGCACCCGAAGCGGCCGCGGCTTTGTTCGGACACGTGTTCTTCCATTATGGTTTCTTGCATCTCTTGATGAATGGCTTGGCGTTTCTGCAGGCGGCGCCGTTCGTAGCGTTCCGGATCGGCGACCTGCGTTTCTTGGTTTTGTTTTTCATCTCGGCGCTCGGGGGAGCGGCGGCGTTCATCCTAATTCAGCCGACATCGGAGGTGGGCGCGGTCGGCGCATCTGGCGCGATCTGCGGAATCTACGGCGCCTATTTCCTTGCGGTGCGGCCTAGCCCAAAAGCGGCGCTTTCCGACCCGCAAATCCGAAATTCAATGCTGAGCTTCCTCGGCATCAATGTGGTGCTGATGGCGTTCCTACCGCTGCCGATTGCATGGGAAGCCCATCTCGGCGGCTTCGTCGCTGGAGTGATTGCCTACCCACTGCTGGCGCCGCGGGCGCGCATAGTTGGACCGTGGGGTTAGCGCCAATCCAGGTCCAAGCGCTCGTTGTCCACAACGAGGCCCTTCAACCGTGCTTGCCCGTCTTCACCAATGGACACGACTGCGAGTATCCGCTGCTCGCCTTGGGTTCGCGTTCGTAGCATGGTTTCGATGCGCTCCGCGTCGGTTTGGTTGATGTGGAAGCGGTCGATGCCGAGATTGAGCCGTGTTGCGCCCGGACGCAGATCGCTGCCTTCGGTCGCCACAATCGGCCCAGTGCAGGATGCAGTCCCGCGTACAACAATTTGTCCTAACGTCAGCGCCTGCTGTCGCGAAACGGCGGCGCCGGCGAGCGTATGGGCGCGGCCACGCTGCTTGAGTGCTACCCATGATTCGCCCGCATGGGTGGAGGCAAGCGGCGTGGGCAGAAACGTCTCACCATCGGCCCCCGGCGGACATTGCGCCCCGTCCGGCAAATTCTCGGAGAGCGCCACGATGACATAATGCCCACTGAGCAAAGAGCGCGGATCGACAGCCTCCATTGCCAGCAGCACTTCGGTTCCACTGGCGCGCGCCATGGTCTCGCGCACGACAAGCCCGATGAGGCCAAGCGCGCAGAGCGCAGCCACGATCAATATGCGGATGGGCGCCTTAAGCATCTTTTTTTCTCCGCAGCATAAGCCCGCCGACTGCCGCGGCGATCGCGCACAGCAGGAACACGCCCGCAGCCGCCATCAGATCGAGCCCAAGATCGGCAAGCAGCGCACACACCGCGCCGATCAAACCCAACACGCCGATTGCGGTGACCATGAGGTGTCGGTCGAGGCGACCAAGTGCGATTAGCGCGCCCGCCGCGCCAATCCAGCAAATGCGATGGGTCACCTGGCCGGCGAGGCTTTCCTCGCCGCCGAACCACGGCAGATAGCCGGCGATGGAGAAAAAGATCAGCGCGCCCAGGGCGAACCAGCCGTAGAATACGCCCGCGAATTGTTTGTCTTGCGCGTGTAGCCAGCGTGCGCCGGCGGCCATTGCGCCGAGCAGTATCGCCAGAAACAACAACACGCCGCCTTCGGGAGATTGCATGCGTCCGGCGAACCACGCACAGCAAAATATGATCCCAAGCGCTGCGACATGGGCGAGCGGCGTCGAGCCCCAGCGCATCGCTAAAAATGCCGCGAGCGGCGCTGCCGGCAGCATCCATGGCGCCTCGCCGTCCATGCCCGAGAACCACGATCGACCTGCGAAATCGCCGAGCACGATGAATACAAGCGCGGCGCACGCAGCGCCGGTTGAGCGTCCCGCTAGCGCCAGCGCAAAGGCTGCGACCCCAGCGCCATAGGAGGCCGCGCGCGGATCGCCGACGATATCGAAAATCTGTCCCGTCAGTCCAATCGAGGCGGCGAACACTAAAGCGGCGATGGTGAGCGCGATGTTGGCGAGCAGCGGGCGCTCCTTGTGCGTTGCCCACGCCGCGGCGCCCGCGAGCGCAAGGAATGCCGCGAGCAAAGTGGCGAAGCGCGCCAGCCGCGAGAGACCGTCCCAATTGGCGGCGACGAAGGCGATGATCGCAATCCCCGCCAGAATGCCTCCG
>CADEDG010000018.1 GCA_902826035.1 uncultured Alphaproteobacteria bacterium | reverse complement strand
CCCCATCCGCGGCCGATGCCTCAAACGTCACGTCGCCGATGTTGTCGACGAAATAAATGTCGCCGCCCGTCCCGCCTTCCATCTTGTCCGCACCAACACCGCCGTCGAGCGTGTCGTCGCCGTCAAGGCCGAAGAGAGAGTTGACCGCGCCATTGCCGGTGATGGAATTGTTGAGCGAGTTGCCAACGCCAGAAATGGCCGCGCCGCCAGTCAGCACAAGATTTTCCAGATGGTTTCCGAGGCTGCGTGTGATCGAGGACCGCACCTCATCGACCCCGTCCGCGACCGAGGCCTCGAACGTCACGTCGCCAATATTATCGACGAAATAGGTGTCATCGTTGGCGCCGCCTTCCATAATGTCGGCGCCAGCGCCGCCATCGAGACTGTCGTTGCCGGCGAGGCCGAACAGAGAATTGGCCGCGCCGTTGCCGGTGATGGAATTGTTGAGCGCGTTGCCGACGCCGGCGATCGCCGCGCCGCCACTCAGGACCAAATTTTCCAGATGATTGCCCAGTCCGCGGGTGACCGACGAGTTCACGGTGTCGGTTCCGTTGAGAGCCGAAGCTTCAAAAGTCACGTCGCCGGCATTGTCGACGAAATAGGTGTCATTGCCGGCGCCGCCTTCCATGACGTCAGCGCCTAGGCCACCGTCGAGCGTGTCGTCGCCATCCATGCCGAAGAGGGAGTTGGCCGCCCCGTTTCCGGTGATGGAATTGTTGAGCGAGTTGCCAACGCCGGAGATGGCGGCGCCGCCGGTAAGCACCAGGTTCTCCAAATGATTGCCCAACCCGCGGGTGACCGATGAGTTTACGGTGTCGACCCCGTCCGCGGCCGAAGCCTCGAGCGTTATGTCGCCTGCATTATCGACAAAATATGTGTCGTCGTCGGCGCCGCCTTCCATGGTGTCCACGCCGGCGCCGCCATCCAGGCTGTCGTTGCCGGCAAGGCCAACCAGGCGGTCGTTGCCGTTAAAGCCCTCCAGCGTGTTGGCATTGCCGTCGCCGGTAATGGTCGTGCTGATGCTGGCGATGTTGATCGTCGCGGTCGCGGTGGATGTGCCGCCATTGCCGTCTGACACGGTGTAGGAGAAGCTGTCGCTGTCGCTGGCGTCGAGGCCAAGCGGAGAGAAGGCGCTCGGGTCGTATTCGTAGCTCCCGTCAGAGTTCAGCGTCAACAACGCGCCCGAGGCGAGCGTGATCTGAACGCCGACGCTCGCCGCAACGCCATTGACGGCGCTGACCACAAGCGTGTCGCTGGCATCAGCGTCGGTGTCGTTGGTGAGTACATTGCCGAAGGCAAGCGTCTCTTCGTCAGTGGAATCAGAGTCGGCGTTGGCGATCGGCGCGTCGTTGACGCCATTGATCGTTATGGTCGCGGTGGCGGAGTCGGTTCCGCCATTGCCGTCGCTGACGGTGTAATTAAAGCTGTCAGTTGCGCTCTCGCCGACGGCCAGGTCCTCGAAAGCGGCGTTGGGGTCATAATCGTAGGTGCCGTCACTGTTGAGCGTGAGCAATGCGCCCGAAGCGAGCGTAATTTGCACCCCGACACTCGCACTGACGCCGTTGACCTCGCTAACAACACGCACATCGCTCGTATCGGCGTCGGTGTCATTTGAAAGGACATTGCCGCTGGTGGCTGCGTTCTCGTTGGTAGAATTCGCATCGGCGGCGGCGACTGGCGCGTCGTTGACGCCGTTGATCGTGATGGTGGCGGTCGCTGTATCGATCCCACCATTGCCGTCGCTCACTGTGTAGTTAAAGCTGTCGGTGGTGCTTTCTCCGACGGCAAGGCTCTCAAATGAACCATTCGGGTCGTACTCGTAACTGCCGTTAGCGTTGAGCGTCAGCAGCGCGCCAGAGGCGAGCGTGATCTGGGTGGCGACATTGGCTGCCGAACCGTTGACCTCGGTCACCGAAAGCACTGTGCCGGTATCGACATCGGTGTCGTTGCTGAGGACGTTGCCTAGAACGGCTGTGGCTTCGTCGGTCGAATTGGTGTCCGCAAGTGCGACCGGGGCGTCGTTGATGCCCGCGATGAGTATGCTGACGGTAGCAGTGTCCGTGCCGCCATTGGTGTCGCTGAGAGTGTAGGTGAAACTGTCGGTCGCAGTGCCCACCGCGACACCTAGATGTTCGAAGGCACCGTTCGGGTCATATTGGTAGCTGCCATCGGAGTTCAGCGTAAGTAGTGCGCCGGAGGCGAGCGTGATTTGGGTGCCGACGCTTGCGGCCACGCCGTTGACTGCGGTGATCACCTGCGGATCGTTATCGACATCGGTGTCGTTGGTGATCACGTTGCCAATTATGAAATTGGCCTCGTCGGCGGTGTTGCCGTCGTCGTTGGCGATCGGAGCGTCGTTGACGCCGTTGATCGTGATCGTGGCGGTAGCGATGTCACTTCCTCCGTTGCCGTCGCTGACGGTGTAATTGAAACTGTCTGTGGCGGTCTCGCCTAATTGAAGACCTTCAAACGAACCGTTCGGATCGTAGTCGTAGCTGCCGTCGGCATTGAGTGTCAGCAGCGCGCCGGAAGCGAGTGCAATCTGAACGCCGACATTGGCAGCGACGCCATTGACTTCGCTGACCGAGAGCACATCGCCGGTGTCGACGTCGGTGTCATTGCTCAGGACATTGGCGGCTATGTCGATGTCTTCGTTAGTGGAGTTCAAGTCGGCGAGGGCGACCGGAGCATCGTTGATGCCGGCGATGAGCATGGAGACGGTGGCGGTGTCTGTGCCGCCAAATGTATCGCTCAAGGTGTAGGTGAAGCTGTCGGTGGCGGTTCCTACGGTGAAACCCAGGTGCTCGAAGGCGCCGTTGGGATTGTAGACGTAGCTGCCATCTGAGTTGAGCGTGACCAGCGCGCCGGATGCGAGCGTGATCTGGACGCCGACATTGGCGGCGACGCCGTTGATCTCGGTGACCACTTGCGGGTCGTTGTCGACATCGGTGTCGTTGGTGATCACGTTGCCGATGGCGACGTTGGCTTCGTCGGTGGTATTGCCGTCGTCATTGGCTACCGGGGCGTCGTTGACGCCGTTGATGGTGATGGTCGCGGTGGCGGTGTCGGTTCCGCCCTGGCCGTCCGACACGGTGTAGTTGAAGCTGTCAGTGGCGCTCTCGCCGACTTGCAGGCCTTCGAACTGGCCATTCGGGTTGTAATCGTAGCTCCCATCGGAATTGAGCGTGAGCAACGCGCCGGAGGCGAGCGTGATTTCTGTATTGACGTTGGCGGCGACGCCGTTGACTTCGCTGACCGAAAGGACGGCGCCGGCGTCTATGTCGGTGTCGTTCAATAGGACGTTGCCGCTTATCGCCGTGTCTTCATCGGTGGAGTTTGTGTCGGCGACGCCAACCGGTGCGTCGTTGACGCCAGTGATGGTCATGGTGACCGTGGCGGAATCGCTGCCTCCATTGCCGTCACTGATCGAGTAGCTGAAGCTGTCGGTTGTGCTGTCGCCAAAAGCTAGCGTCTCGAACGCTCCGTTTGGATCGTAATCGTACGAGCCGTCGGCATTGAGCGTCAGCAGCGCGCCCGAGCCGAGCGAGATTTGTACGCCGACATTGGCCGCCGAACCGTTGACCTCCGACACATTCAGGGCGTCCCCATCTACGTCATCGTCAGCGCCGGCGCCATTGGCGAGCAACACATTCCCGATGCCTTGGGTGTCTTCATCTGTTGAGACCGAGTCCGCTTGGGCGATCGGAGCGTCGTTGGCGCCGTTGATTGTTATTGTAACGGTAGCCGTGTCCGTGCCGCCATTGCCGTCGCTGATTTCGTAGGTGAAGCTATCGGTGGCCTGTTGGCCGACGGCGAGACTCTCGAAGCTGCCGTTGGGATCGTAGTCAAAAGCGCCGTTGGCGTTGAGGGTCAGTAGCGCGCCAGAGCCAAGGGTGATTTGTGTCCCAACATTGAGCGCGGAGCCTTCCACGGCGCTAACGGCAATCACGTCGCCAACATCGATGTCGGAGTCCGCACCGGCGCCGTTGTTGGAGAGAACATTGCCCAACAGGGGAGTGTCTTCACTGGTCGAAACGCTGTCGCCGAATGCCACGGGGGCGTCGTTTAGGCCGCTGATGGTGATGGTGACGGTCCCGATGTCGGTTCCGCCATTGCCGTCGGAAAGGGTGTAAAGGAAGGAGTCGGTGTCGCTGGCGCCAACGCCCAGGGTCTCGAATCCGCTGTTAGGATCGTATTCGAATGTCCCGTCGCCGTTCAACGTAAGCAGGGCGCCGGAGGCCAAGGTGATCTGCGAACCGATCAGGGCGGAACCGTTGACGGCGATGATCGAAAGGGCCTGACCTTCGATGTCGGAATCAAGGCCCGCGCCATTGTTTGCGAGCACATCGCCCAACAACGCGGTCGCTTCGTTGGTAGAGGCCGCGTCATTTTGCGCTACAGGCGCATCGTTCACGCCGTTGATTGTAATGACCGCGGTGGCGATGCTAGTGCCACCGGCGCCGTCGTCGAGTGTGTAGGTGAAACTGTCGGTAGCCTGCTGGCCTACTGCGAGTGCGTCGAACTGGCCGTTGGGATCGTAGGAGAAGCTGCCATCGGAATTCATCGTCAGGAGCGCGCCCGATGCGAGCGTGATCGGCCCGCCAATCGGAGCGCCGTCAACTTCAGTCACACTGAGTACATCGCTGGCGTCTATGTCGGAATCGGCGCCGAGGCCGTTGTCGATCAGCACATTGCCGAGCAGGGCGCTATCTTCATCCGTGCTGAAGGAATCGTCGGACGCAACGGGGGCGTCGTTGGCGCCATTGATCGTGATCGTGACGAAAGCGGTGCTGAATCCGCCATTTACGGTGTCCTCGACAGTATAGGAGAAGATCTCCGAAACACTCTCGCCGAGAGAGAGTGAATCGTAAACGCCGTTGGTGTTGAAGTCGAAGGTTCCGTCGGCGTTAACCACCAGCAGGGCACCGGAGGCCAGAATAATCAACGCCCCAACGTTTGCCGAGACGCCGTCGATTTCGATGATGCTCAGCGTACCGACATCGGGGCCGCCTCCATTGTCGTTGAACAAGCTGCCGGAGAGCGTGTCATCTTCGGTGATGTCGAAGAAATCATCTACTGCACTCATAGTACCAGTCCCCTTGTGCCTGCCCTTTGCGCCACACTTGCCTCACATCTAACTCACAACGAGCCAAGTCTTGAGTGCGCACGCCCACCGAGCGAGCATGTGTTTCACCGGTCGTCGCGTCAGGTGTGTCGGACCCATTCAAGTTTGGCGCCGGGGATAGGGTTAATGTTGTTTTTGAGAGCGACTGCGCTGCGAAAATTGCCGTGCGACATGCATTCATCATGATGGCGTTGGCTTAGCTCATCCCAAGTTCACCGCTTTCGTTGGTGTAACTTTGATTTCACTTTGCGCTGCTCGGACCGTTTTGCACGGTGCTCAGCATGGGATGTGGCCTGCGGATCACATACAGGGGCGGAATTCGAATGCTCAGTTCGAATTCGATTGCCCCGTCCTCAAACCTGAGGTTTGTCATTGTCGCTCTTTGCTCTGGGGCGGGGCGGACTTATCGAGATTCACTGTAAAAAACCGCAGCGCTAGCGGAATACGGTTGCGTGTTAACGTTACCCACTCGCGCAACAGGTGAATTGCTCGAACCCGTTGCTCGCCTTGCGTGCCTGTAATTGAGAGACGCGAAAGAAGAGAGCATCCCTAGATTCGGCTGATGTGCGCGAGGCGCATGTCGAGGCGTTTCGTCGACGGATTTCCGTTGATTTTGGGGGATCAAGAAAATGGTGCAGCTGTTTCGCGTCGATCTGAAGTTCATTCTTGACCAGATCCTGCTGGCTGAATCCGGCAATTTGCCGCCGACGGCGTTCCATCCATGGGGCCTGCGCCAAGTGGCGGGCACCAGCAACCACGTCATTCCCGGTCAAGAGACCTGGGGCGCTTCCGACCAGAACTTTATCCGCTTGCTGGACCCTGTGTTCCGCGACGCCGGTGTGGTCACCATGGCAGGCCTTCCTGGCCAAGCGGTTGGTTCCTCCACCAGCTACCTCCAAACTAAGGGCTTTGTGTTCGACGCCGAACTGCGCATGATTTCGAACCTTATCGTTGACCAGACTGCGAACAACCCGGCGGCGATCGAGGCCAATGGCGGCGCCCCCACCGCCGTGAGCCCGGGCCTCGACGGCATCTTTGGGATCAACCCCAACACCGGCCTCAACGATGACCGCGACGTCTTCTTCATCCCTAACGTCGCGCCTGATGAAGGCCTTTCCGCGCCGTTCAATTCCTGGTTCACGATGTTCGGCCAGTTCTTCGATCACGGCCTCGACCTGGTGAACAAGGGCGGCTCCGGCACCGTGTTTATCCCGTTGGCGCCGGATGACCCGTTGTACAATCCCGACCTCGACGGTCTCGACAATGTCCTCGGGACTGACGATGACCCAGCCAATTTCATGGCTCTGACCCGGGCTTCGAACGATCCGGGCGCCGATGGCGTGCGCGGCGACAACCCGGCCACGCCCTTCGTCGATGAAAGCTTGGACGACATCCACGAACAAAACAACCAGACCACGCCGTTTATCGACCAGAACCAAACCTATACTTCGCATCCCTCGCACCAGGTGTTCCTCCGCGAGTATGCGCTGAACGGCTTGGGCCAAGCAGTATCGACCGGCAAATTGCTGGACGGCGCTCATGGCGGCTTGGCGACTTGGGCGGACGTGAAGGCGCAAGCCGCCTCGATGCTCGGCATTCAGCTGAGCGATCATGACGTGCACAACGTGCCGCTGCTTCTGACCGACGCCTATGGCCGCTTCATTCCTGGCGCCAACGGTTTTGCGCAGGTCGGCATCCGCACTGATAACGGCACCGACGGCATCGCCAACACTGCTGACGACGTTATCGTTTGGGTTGAAGGCATCCCAGGCGGCCTCGACATCAACTCGCCGGCGGCCATCACTGCGGCGTTGATCGCGGCTGGTTCTGCTGACACCACCGGCGTCACCGTTCGCACCGATCACGCGTTCCTCGACGACATCGCCCACGCCGCCGCGCCTGGAACGTTCAATCATGACGGCAACCCGGCGACGCCGGCGGTCAACGACATCGCTGACGGCGACGGCGTCGTCGGCATCACGCTGGTTGCGAATCCGAACTACAACCTGGCGCACGTAGGGCCGGAGACTGTTCTGCTCGAGTTCACGCAGCAAGTGGCGGTGAACCCGCTGTTTGCGCCGGACGGCGGCCAACCGCCGACCGCCATTGTCAACCGCCAATTCCTGAAGGCGGGTTGGGTCTACGACAACGAGCTGTTGGACGCGCACTTCGTCACCGGCGACGGCCGCGGCAACGAGAACATCGGTTTGACCGCGGTTCACACCATCTTCCACTCCGAGCACAACCGGCTCGTGGAATCGGTGCAGGCCCAGGTGCTCGCGGTCGCCCAAGGCACAGACGGCATGCCGGCTGACATCGCGTTCCTCAATCAGTGGCTGTTGGAGCCGGTGGCCGGGGCGCCGTCGAGCGACCCTGCCGATTATGTGTGGAATGGCGAGCGTCTGTTCCAGGCCGCGAAAGTGTTCACCGAAATGCAATACCAGCATTTGGTGTTCGAAGAATTCGCGCGGAAGATCCAACCGAACATCGATGTGTTCATCAACATCGACATGACGATCAATCCGGCGATCTTCGCGGAGTTCGCGCACGTTGTGTACCGCTTCGGTCACTCGATGCTGACCGAAACTGTTGACCGCTTCGATGCGAATTTCGGCCTGGTTGGAAGCGACGGCCGCCCGGAAACCGCCGAGGTGGATCAGATCGGCCTTATCGCTGCGTTCCTGAATCCGCTCGAATTCGTCGCCAGCGGCGCAACTGCGGCGGAATCGACGGCTGCGATCATCCGCGGCATGACCCGCCAGTCGGGCAACGCGATCGACGAATTCGTCACCGAAGCGTTGCGCAACAACCTGGTCGGTCTGCCGCTTGACCTTCCCGTGCTCAATCTGGCGCGCGGTCGCGATACCGGCGTCCCCGGCCTGAATGAAGCTCGCCGCCAATTCTACGCGGCGACCGGCGACAGCCTGTTGACGCCCTACACAAGCTGGATCGATTTCGCGCAGAACGTGAAGCACCCGGCCTCGGTCATCAACTTCATCGCCGCCTATGGCACGCATGCGTTGATCACGGCGGAAACGACGGTTGAAGGCCGCCGCGCTGCGGCGATGGCGATCGTCACTGGCGAAGATCAGATCTGGTCTGGCGGGACTATCGTGGCGCCCACCGACTCGCTCGAATTCCTCAATGCCACCGGCGCCTATGCGGGGGGCAACCTTGGCGGTCTCGAAAACGTCGATCTCTGGATCGGCGGCTTGGCGGAAACCGCACCGGCGTTTGGCGGCATGCTGGGTTCGACCTTCGCGTTCGTGTTCGAAACGCAGATGGAGAACCTGCAGAACGGCGACCGCTTCTACTATCTGGCGCGCTTCTCGGGTCAGAACTTCCTGGCCGAGCTCGAAGGCAATTCGTTCTCTTCGCTGATCATGCGCAACACCGACCTCAAGCACTTGCCGGGCGACGTCTTCGCGACGCCAAACTGGACGCTTGAGATCGACCAGGGCGCCCAATTCACCGGGCTTACGCATGGCGTGCAGCCGGTTGACCGCGCCGATCCAACCTACGCGGACGAGGATCTGGCGGCCAATCCGTTCGCGCCGATGGTATCGCGCAACGATCCGTCAACGGCGGGGCCTGACAGCAACTATCTCCGCTACAGTGGCGCTGGCCACGTCGTGCTCGGCGGCACCGAAAACAACGACACGCTGATCGCGGGCATCGGCGATGACACCATCTGGGGCGACGGCGGCAATGACCGCATCGAGGGCGGGAACGGCTTCGACATCCTCAATGGCGGGGACGGCGACGACATCATCACCGACCTTGCCTTCGACGACAATATCAAGGGCAATGACGGCAACGACGTCATCCATTCCGGCAACGGCATCGACTTGGTCATCGGCGGCCGCGGCAACGACTTCATCAACATCGGCTCCGAGTCTGGTGAAGCGTTCGCGGGCCTCGGCAATGACTTCGTCACTTCCGACGGCACATTGATCGGCCTGGTCGGCGGCTTCGGCGACGACTGGCTCGAAGCTGGCTTCGGCAACAGCTTCCTCACCGGCGACAACGCTGACGTGGACGGCTCGGTGTTGAACTTCGGCGACAACGACCCCGCCGGCGGCCACGACGTTCTGATCAACAAGGGCGGCCCGACCGATTTCGACTCCTTCGGCGGCGACGACATCATGGTCAGTGGCTCCGGAACCGAACGGTACGAGGGCTTCATCGGCTTTGACTGGGGCAGCTACCAAAACGCCGCGATCGGCGCGGAGGCCGACATGGCCATCCGTCCAGTTCCGCACCCAGGTGCGGATCCGAACGCGACGCTCGACCGCTTCGACAACACAGAGGGCCTCTCGGGCTCGGCGTTCAATGACATCTTGCGCGGCGATAACCGTCTCAACGATCCGTTGGGGGGCGCGGAACTATCGTTGGCTGGCCATGAACTCAACGCCGCCGGCATCGAGCGGATCGATGGCATGCAAGCCTTCCTCGGATTGGCTGGGGCCGGCGTGAATGGGGTGGTCGATGGCAATGTCGTAGGCAGCGACGACATGTTCAGCAGCGGCAACATTATCCTGGGCGGCGCGGGCTCGGACCTCATCGAGGGTCGTGGCGGTCACGACATCATCGACGGCGACGCCCAGCTGCATGTCGCTATCGGTGTGGATCGCAATAATGACGGTGACTTTGACGATCTGAACGAACGCGCCAATTGGATGAGCGAGATCGAACCAGAAATGCTTTCTGGCGCGCTTAATCCGGGTCAGTTGGGCATTGTTCGCGAGATTCTTACACTTGCGGCGAACTCAGACATCGACACCGCGGTGTACACCGGCGTCCGAGCGGATTACTCTATCGAAGGTGAAAGCACGGCCGAAGGCATCAGCGACCAAGACGGCGACGGCTTCATTCGAGTCATGCACCTGGCACGCGACGGGGCTGGCGCGGTGGTGCCAGGCCTCTTTGGTGTCGATGGCATCGACTTGGTGCGCAATATTGAGCGCCTGCAGTTCAGCGACCTCACGCTGGACTTCGGCGGAACGGCAAACTCCGGCCCTGTCGGTGTGCCAACGATTGACGACACGACGCCTGCGGAGGGGCAGACGCTGACGGCGGATTTTTCGGGCGTAACCGACCCGAATAACACGGCGACGGGCGGCGTCATCACCAGCCCGGTCCTTATTACGTGGCAGCAGCAGGACGGTGACGGCCTGTGGAGCGACATCCTGATTGATACCGGACCAGCAGGATCGGAAACGCAGATCCCCGCGGTCGGTCTCACGTTCGTGGTTGGGCAGGGACAAGCGGGGGCGGCCATCCGCGTGCGCATGAGCTACGCCGACCAGAACGGCGTGGCCGAGACGGTGTTCTCAGCGGCGACGGACTCGGTCGCGCCGATCAACGACGCCCCAGTGGGCGCGGTGCTGATCAGTGATCCGACCCCGACTGTTGGGGACACGATCAGTGCGCAAATCGCGTTTACCGATGCGGACGGAACTGCAGCGGCGGTGTTCGCGTACCAGTGGGAGGCGTTCGACGGCGCTGCCTGGGTTCCGCTCGCTGGCGAAGTCAACCCGACGCTTGTGGTCCCAGCCGAAGTTGAAGGCCAGCTTGTGCGGGTGGTTGTCAGCTACGACGATGACTTTGGGTTCCCCAACAGCATCGCCTCTGCAGCCAGCGGCAATGTCGGCAGCCTGATCATCTCCAACGCTGCAGTGATCGGCGGCACCGCGTTCGATGACAACATTTTCGGCGGCGCTGGCGCCAACACGCTGAACGGCCTGGGCGGCAACGACCGTCTCGACGGCGGCGGCAACGACGACACGCTGAACGGCGGCGACGGCGCTGACGTACTGTCCGGCAACACCGGCAACGACCTATTGAATGGCGGCAACGGCGCCGACGTTCTAAACGGCAATGCGGGTGCGGATACGGTAAACGGCAATGCCGGCAACGACACCATCCTCTACGTGATGGGCGATGGCCAGGACACGATCAACGGCGGCGCTGATTTCGACACCATCCTGATCAGCGGCGGCGCGCTTGGTGAGACGCTAGACGTGCGCGCTTCCTCGCCGACCGCGATCGATCGCATCGAGGGCGGAACGGTGAGCAATGTCGAACGCATCGACGCCAATCTTGGCGGCGGCGTCGATGTGCTGAACTATTCGACGACGCTCGCGGCTGTCGCGGTGGCGGTGAATTTGGCCACCGGCACGGCTTCCGGCTTCACCAATATTGCCGGCATTGAGAACGTGGTCGGCGGCGCCGGCAACGACACCATCATCGGCGATGGCGGCGCCAATGGCCTCAACGGTTCCATGGGCAATGACATCGTGGATGGCGGCGCCGGCGACGACATCTTTGGCGCCACGCCCCCAAGCGGAGGTCCGCTCACCGATGGCGACGACCAGTACATCGGTGGCCTGGGTGTCGACACCTACACGCTTGGTGGAACTAGTACGGCGGCCATCGTCAACCTCGTCGCCGGCACATCGAGCAGTGCTCAAACGGGATCTGACACGCTGAGCGGCATCGAGAACGTGCTCGGTTCGAGCGGCTCCGACACGATCACCGGCGACAATAATGACAACCGTATCGACGGCGGCAATAACGGCGCCGGCGGCGATGTCATCAATGGCGGAGGCGGCAACGACACGCTGCGCGGCGGCGTCGGCAATAACGACGTAGTCAACGGCGACGCCGGCAACGACCTGATCCTCTATGGCTTCGGCGACGGCAACGACACCAGCTACAATGGCGGCGCCGACAGCGATACGCTCCAGATCACCGGCACGATCCTGAGCAACACGCTGACCGCGGTGTACAATGCCGGTGTGCTCGCCAGCTTCAACGGCGTGACGCTTTCCAATATCGAATCGGTTACCGCCGATCTCGGTGTTGATGGGAACGATGTGCTGAGCTACGCGGGAACGTTGGTGCCGAACTCGGTCAGCGTCGATCTGGTCGCCGGCACGGCGAGCGGGTTCACCTCGATCGCTGGCGTCGATAACGTCACTGGCGGTTCGGGTAGTGACTTCATCTTCGGCAACAATGGCAACAACAACCTGCAAGGTGGGGCCAATGGCGGGGCTGACGTTCTCGATGGACGCGGTGGCGTCGACAACCTGGCGGGCGGCAACGGCTCGGATACGTTGATCGGCGGCGCTGGCAACGACATCATGAACGGCGGCAACGATAACGACTTCTTCGTGTTCGCGCCGGGCTCGGGCAACAACGACACCATTAACGGGTTCGACGCCGATGCGGCTGGCGGTGGGCAGGATCTGCTCGACGTGACCGCGTTTGCTGGTCTGACGGCGGCCGATATCGGCACCCGGCTTATCATCACCGACATCGGGGCAAGCACCCGGGTCACGATCGATGGGGTTAACTCGTTCTTGCTGGTTGGCGTCAACGGCGTTGGTGCGAACGAGATCACCTCGGCCGACTTCATCTTTGGCCCCTGATAGGTGGAGCCGTCTGGCCCAGCTGACCCAAATCAAGACTAATGGCGTGGCGCGCAGTTAAATGCGCGCCACGCTTGCATTTGACGCCTGCGGGGCAAGTCCTATTGCGCCCGTTCTCCAAGACGGTTTCTTGCAAGGCACGAAACAAGCATAGGAGCGGCCATGGACTTCTCACGTTTCCCGTTGGTCGGTCGATTTGTACGGAACAGGGACGCCGGCCCCCCTGATGAGCCCCGTGATGCGCCTGAGAGGGGCCCGGGTGAAAGTGCAGGAGATTGGGCCAGCAGAATTTGGCACAGTCCACGCCTCGACGGGGCTAGGGCGTTGTTGGGCAAAGCCGCCGAGACTGGCCCCGCCAAGCGGTTAATATCGGCGTGGGAGGGTGGTGCGCGCGCGGCCCAGGAATTCAGCGAGGCGCTCAAGGCGTCCGAAGTGCTTGCCGAGGGCAAGAAAGGCTTGCGCGGACACTTAAAGCTCATCCTGCTCTTCAGCGGCGCCATTAACCTGCTTTATCTCGCGCCTTCCCTCTACATGCTCCAGGTCTATGACCGCGTGATTCCCACGGGTGGCATCGCCACGCTCATTTTGTTGAGCGTGGTGTTAGTAGTCAGCCTTGGCGTGATGGCCATTCTGGACGCGGTGCGCTCGCGCCTGCTCTCGCGCGCTGCGTTGCGCATCGAACGGCTCGCATCTGACGCGGTCATAGCGGAGAACATGCGTGCGCGCCGCGAAGGCGTCCCGCCGGTGGCCACCGCACGGGATATCGACACGCTGCGCCAAGGGGTGACCAGCCCCGCCGCCATCGGGTTGTTGGACCTGCCTTGGACGCCGCTTTTCATCGGGATTTGCTTCGTTATCCATTTCTGGATCGGGATGATGGCGCTTGGCGGCGCCGTCCTGATCACTGCCCTGGCGCTGGTAAACGAACGGGCGAGCAGGGGAGCGCTCTCGCAATTGTCCGCCAAGGCCGCGACGTTCTACGTCGCCCATGACGGCGACCTGAACTCGGCGGAGACAATTAATGCGCTGGGTTCGAGCGCGAAAATGCGCAATCGGCGCGCAAAAGCCCGCGCAGAATACGTGGACCTGCAAACCGAAGCCGCATTCCAGGGCGCGACCTATTCGGCCGCGACCAAAGTAGTGCGGATGATGTTGCAATCCGCGGCGCTTGGGCTCGGCGCTTATTTGGCGGTGGAACGGGAAATCTCTGCCGGCGCCATTATCGCGGCCACAATATTGACGGCTCGTGCGTTCGCACCGGTGGAGCAGATCGTTGGCGGTTGGCGCCAAATCGGAATGGCGGCCACCGCCTACCAGGGCTTGCGAAAGCTATTCGCGGGGGCCAAGCCGGCCGTCCTCCACACGCCGCTCCCAGATCCGAAGGGGCGCATCCAGCTCGAAGCGGTGTCCGCGTTGGCTCCAGATGGGCGTACCGTATCAATGCAGAATGCATCGTTTGTTGCGGGGCCCGGCGAGATCATCGGTGTCATTGGCCCAAGTGGCGCCGGCAAAACCACGCTCGCTCGGGTGCTCGCCAATGCTGCGGTCGTAAAGTCTGGCGCAGTGCGCATTGATGGCGCACGCTACGCCGACTGGGACGAAGCCGCGCTTGCTAAGCACATCGGGTATCTGCCGCAACGCATCGAACTCTTCGATGGGACCGTAGCGGAGAATATTTCCTGTTTCATGCAGACGGACGCAGAAAGCGCCCATCAGCTTGGCCAAAGGATTGTGCAGGCCGCCGTCATGGCGGGAGCGCACGAGATGATCTTGCGCCTACCGAGGGGATACGAGACGGAACTGGGCTTCGGTGGCAGCGGCGTTTCCCCCGGCCAGGCGCAGCGAATTGCGCTTGCACGGGCGATGTTTGGCGACCCGGTTGTCATGGTGCTCGATGAGCCCAATTCCCACCTGGACGCTGACGGCGAGCTGGCTCTCGTCGGGGCGATTGAGGCTGTGAAGGCGAGGGGCGGCACGGTGTTTGTGGTTGCGCACCGAGCGGGCGTCATCAATGTCGCCGACAAGCTCATAGTGATGCAAGAAAGTCGCATAGTAGAGTGCGGGCCACGGCATGGGGTACTTGCGAAGCTCGGCGCAGTAGGGAAAACTCAGGTTCCGAGCATTGTCGCGGGGGCGCAGCAATGAACAGTCAAGACGCCAATGGCGCAACAAAAGATGACGGCCCCTGGGTAGAGGGTCGGCTCGGGCTAACCGTGATCGCCTTGTTTTTTGGCGTTTTCGGGCTTTGGGCGGCGTTCGCCCCGCTGGACGCCGGCGTTGTCGCCAGCGGCGAGGTAAAGGTCTCGGGCAACCGACAGGTTGTGCAACATCGCGACGGCGGCGTGGTCTCGCGCCTTGCGGTGCGTGAAGGCGATCACGTGGCCGCCAACCAAATTCTCGTCGAACTCTCGGCTGTCGAACTCGTCGCCCAAGAACGCGGTCTTGCCGTGCAGGCAATCGAGCTCGAAGCATCGCGCGAACGGCTCATTGCTGAAAGCGGACGGCGCGACCAAATTGCGCGTCCTGCATTATGGGACGCGTTGCCGTCAGAATATGTTGAGCTCGCCGCCGCCGTGCTGGCGCGCCAGCAGGATGAGTTGCGCGCGCGCCGCTCGGCGGTCTACGCGCAGACCGGCGTGCAGGGGCAGCGTCAGTCGCAGATGAGCGCGCGAATCGCCGGCTATCGCGAACAAATTGCCTCGCTCGAGCATCAGCAAGCGCTGGTGGGCGAAGAGTTGAACGGTTTGCGTTCGCTGCACGCAGAAGGGTTCGCTCCTGAAACACGCGTCCGCGCCGCCGAGCGCACGGCCGCGGAATTGGAGGGGCGACGCGCCGAATTGTTCGGGTTGATCGAACAATCTCGCGAGGGCATCGGCGAAGCGCAGATGCAGTCGCTCTCCATCCGCGAAGATCGAGCCCAACAGATCGCGCAGGAACTGCGCGTGGTCGAGACGCAATTGGGCGAGGTCCAACCGCGCTTGCAGACCGTGCGGGTACAATTGGAGCGCGCCCGAGTGCGCGCGCCCACGGCAGGCTTGGTGGTTGGCCTTGGCGTCTTCAATTCTGGCGCGGTGATCGCGCCGGGCGAGCGGATCCTGGAGATTGTGCCTGACGAACAGGACATGATCATGCAGGTCAATATTCGCCCGATGGACGCCGACAATGTTCGCGTGGGGCAGGAGACGAACGTCCGCCTATCGGCTTTCGAAGGCCGTCAAATGCCTTATGCGCGTGGTGTGGTGCATCGCTTGTCAGCGGATCGCTTTGAAGATCAGCGCAACGGCAGCCATTATTTTACGGCGGAGATACGGGTGTCCCATGAAGAGATCGAGCGGCTTTCGCGCGCCTCCAGCAGCGGACAACTCACTCTGCTTCCTGGACTCCCGGTCGAGGTGGTCATCCCGCAACGCAAGCGTACGGCGTTGCAATATTTGCTCGAGCCGCTAGGCCAGTCAGTCTGGCGTTCCTTCAGAGAGAATTGAACGATGCGCAAATCCGAACTGATGCTGGGTTTGGCGGTTGTCGCCGTGGTGGCGGCCGCGCCTGCCTACGCACAAACGCTCGAGGAAGAAACTCGGGCGACCATCGTGACTAGCCCGGTTTTGGGGGCGGAGCGGGCGCGTTTGGAGGCGGTGCGCGAGGCCCGTCC
Organism: uncultured Alphaproteobacteria bacterium; assembly: GCA_902826035.1. Classification (GTDB taxonomy): domain Bacteria; phylum Pseudomonadota; class Alphaproteobacteria; order Caulobacterales; family Aquidulcibacteraceae; genus Vitreimonas. The sequence goes on along the minus strand of CADEDG010000018.1, from coordinate 18,990 downwards.
GCTGGCGTGGTCGGAATTGCTACCGCAGATTTCGTTAGAGGGCGCTGCGGTTGATTCCGATCGCAGTGAACTCCCTAAGACCATCAATATTGCTACGCCCATTCGGGAATTGCCTGATTATTGGGTGGCGACGCTTCGCTCGTCTACGCTGTTGTTTGGCTCTGGGCGGGTGTGGTCCTCGACACGGTTGGCGCGCGCTCAGATTGCTTCTGCGGTGGCGCTTTATCAGGACGCGGTTCAAAATCTCGCGCTCGAGCTGGCGCAAGCTTATGGGGAGGCGCGGTCATCCCGCGCCTCGTTGGAAGCGCAGGAGCAATTGCTGGCCAACTTACAGGAGCAGGAACGCTTCGCCCGCGCTAACCAGCGCGAAGGCTTCCTCACCCGAACAGATGTTGCGCAGGCGGAATCGCGAGTGGCGCAAGCGCGTTCCGATCTTTCTCGGGCGCGGGTGCGCGTGATACAGGCGGACGAGGCTTATATGCGCATCACCGGACGTCCGCCAGGCGCCTTGGAGGCGCCGGCGCCGCTGGCTGGGTTGCCGCAAACCCTCGACCAGGCGCTGGAAATCGCCTCCGACCATCCCAGGTTGGTGGCGGCGGCGGCTAACGTCTCGGCGTCTGAAGCTTCGGTAGATGCAGCGGCGGCTAACGGGCGCATGCGCGTATTCTTGGAGACGAGCCACTCGCGCTTGGATGTCATGCAATCGTACATCGGCCGGAATATCCCCGATTTGGAGCGGGCCGGCGGACCGGATTACGAGACGGAGCAATCGGTCAGTTTGCGTGTCTCGATCCCGCTGTTTAGTGGCGGTTCGGTGCGGGCGCGTACGCGCCAGCAGCGTCATCTGCGCGACGCCGCGAATTTTGATATGGCCGATGGGCAGCGGCGTGTGCGTGAGGCGGTGACGGTGGCGTTCTCTTTGTTAGAGTCGTCCCGCGCCCGTGTGGAATCTTCGCGCCTTCGATTGGAAGCGGCCGAACTCGCCAGTCGCGGCGTTCGCCGCGAGCAGCAGTTTGGCCAGCGCTCTATGATCGATGTGCTTAACCAGGAACAAGAATTGTTGAGCGCGCGCATCGCAGTTGCGGACGCCGAACGTGACTTGATGATTGCAGAACGGGCGTTGGCCGTCGCGGTCGGGTCAACCAACGTCCTACTAGGGCAGGGTGTGGCGGCGCGGTGAGCGGGATACTCGCGTCGAGACGTATGCTGTTGTTGGGCGCGGGCGCGGCAGGCGTGCTGGCTGCGTGCGGGCAGGGCAGCGCTGACGAGGTCGTGCTCACAAACCATCTCGGAGAGAAAGTGCGTTGGGGTTCCCTCAACGGCGCGCCCCGAGCGCTGTTTTTTGGGTTTACCCATTGCCCAGTCATTTGCCCAGTCACCATCTTCGAACTCACTGACGCCATGGACAAGATCGGCGAGAATAGTCTTGTGATCGATTTCGTCACCATAGATCCCGAGCGCGACACGCCGCAGCGGTTGCGGGAATACTTCACCGGCTTCGGACCGCGTGTGCGTGCTTATACCGGGGCGGCGGACGCCATCGCTCGTTTGGCGCGGGTTTACGAGGTGACCTACAAGCGGCAGGCGCTTGAGGGCGGCGACTACACAATGGATCACACCGCGACGGTGTTTTTGATCGACGCGCATGGGCGCACGGTCGATGTCGTCGCGTACGGTTCGCCGCCGGATGTGCTGCAGAGCAGACTTCGGAGCTTGATACCCGGCGGCGACAAGGCCTGAGAAAATCGCAGTTTAGCGCGACTCGGCGCGCCGCCAGCCCACTTGATCGACCGAGAATTTGGCAATCTCGCGGTCGTGGTCGTCGGTGACCTGAGCTTCCACGGCGTAGAGTACCACGCTGAACTCGCCGGAATTCGTCGCGACCGCGCTCGAGATCGGGCGCGCCTGCCAGCGCAGGACGCGGCCGCCGCCAAGGTCAAGCGCGCCCTCTGGCGCCTCCATCAAATTGAGGTCGCGTAGCATTGCCATGGCGCTCCGTTCGGCGGCGAGGCTCAATTGCATTTGTTGCCACCTGCCCGCGGTGCGGGAGACCTGTCCCTGCAGCGTTGCAAGCGGCAGGATCGCCACCGCCATGATCGCCACCGCGACCAGAGCCTCTACCACGCTAAAACCGGCTTGAAGTCCGCGCTTCATGCGCCGCCCCAAATGCGCACGATCGAAACAGCGGTGAGCGCCGCCGCGAGGCCGATTCCAAACGGCGTTTTGATCGCGGTCGCGCCGTGGCGGGCGCCAAGCGCAGCGGGCGCTGCTACGGCGAGGGTGGCAAACCCCGCTAACGCTACTGCGATGAGGCCAAATTGCAGCCCCAGCAGCAACCCCATCGCGGCGGCGAGCTTCACATCACCTAGCCCCAGCGCATCCTCGCGCCCTGCGCCCGCGAACCCCTGTCGAACCGCGAAAAACAAACCACCAAGGCATAACGCGCCGACGAGGCCATCGCCGGGTTCGGCAAACGGGAACAGCGCGGCAACGCAAATCAGGGCCGCGACCAGCACGTCAGGAATAAGATAATAGCGCCGATCAATTTCGGCGATCGCCGCACACACAATCGAAACCGAAGCAATCGCCAGCGCCTGGCTGGGCGCAGCGTTGAGCGCCACGGCAAGAAAATAGGTCGCGCCAGCCGCAGAGAAAATGAGGGGCGCCGCGAGGCGCAAGTGTACGCCGAGATCCGAACGCACTGCAAATGTGGCCAATGCGCCCGCTGCGACGGCAGAAGTGAGATGGGGCCAGGTGCTCCAATCCATGTCAGCCTACCGCGTCGTAGACGCTCGCGAGCGCCGACACCAACCCGAGCACAATTAACCCGACGAAGCCGGCGACCAGCGCAATCGCGGCGGGCTCGAGCACCAATGTGAAGCGTTTCAAGGCGTCGCGCATGTCTTCGTCGTTGCGATCGGCTACGGCGCGAAACATTTCTCCGAGTGCGCCCGAGCGTTGCCCTGCACGCACCAGACTGGCGTCCACCGATGCGAGCGTGTTGGACTTTAGGAATGCTTCGTCCACGGGACGCCCGGCGCGGAGCAGCGGGATCGCGGCGGCGGCGTCCGACTTGATCTTTCCGTCGGGAAGCGACTGGCTAGCGAGGTTGGTGGCTTCTAGAATATCAACCCCGGCGGCGAGCGCTAACGCCATGATGCGCGACCACGCGGCGCGCTGACGGGTGATGAGCAAACGCCGCAGGCCGGGGGTCGCGTGCGCGATCGCCGCAAGCGTTCTGCGACCCTGGGCGGTAGCCGCGAAGGCTACAATCATGACAGCAAGTGCGGCGACTACACCTACCACCAACAAGACATTGTCATGAAAAAACACACCAGCGCTCAACACGGCGCCGGACAAACCGCCGACGTCAGCGCGCGCATTGCGCAGCATGTCAGCGAATTTCGGAACCACGACATAGAATAGGAAAGCGACGCTCGCCAAGCCACTCAATACCAGGAACGCGGGATAGGTAAGCGCATTTTGGATGTCGCGGGCAAGGCGTTTTTCGAAAGCGAGCTGCCGCGCCGCTTCTTCCAACACCAGCGGCAGGCGCCCGCTGGCTTCTCCAGCTCGGATTAGAGCGTAGACGTAGGGCGGATAGAAGGGAGCGTTCTGCTCCATCGCCTTAGCCAGACGGTCGCCTTGCCGCAGGCTGACGGCGGTCGCGCGGAGCGCCTCGGACATCGGTTTCTGCGGCAGCGATGAGGCGATGATCTCGATCCCCTCGAGCAAGTCAACGCCGGCCCTTGTCATCACAGCGAGCTGGCGCAGCACCAGCACCGATTCCTCACCGGAGGCGCGCGCGTTGTTGCGTGCCTCCACACCCAGTTCCGACAGTTCAAGGACGGTCTTTTTCTCGCTCGTGAGCCGGCGAAGAGCGTCGGCGCGACTCTCGGCCGTCACCGTCTCCGAGACAGTCGCTCCTGTCGGGTCGATGGCGCGGTATCGAAAGCGGCGTTCGGTCATGTTGCGCCAAGCACGCGCAGGGCTTCCATGATGGTGGTCTCGCCCGCGCGTGCCTTAGACAGGCCGTTCTCCAAAAGCGTCGTAAAACCGCTGTTGCGCGCACGGGCGGCCAGCTCCGCCTCAGCGGCGCCCGCGCGTATAGCGCCTTGCAGCACCGCATCGATACGTGCGGCCTCGTAGACGCCGACCCGGCCCTGGAATCCGGATTTCTCACATGCTTGGCAGCCGCGTTCGCGTCTGAACTGCGCGGGGTTGGCGCGCAGGGCTTGCGGGATCATCGTCTGCACTCGCGTTTCGTGCGTCGGATCCGGATCTGGCGTGGCGCAGCGCGCGCACAAAGTGCGGACCAAGCGCTGACCGATCACGGCGCGCAATACGTCGGCGAGCAGGAATTTCTCAACGCCGAGGTCAAGCAGGCGCGAAACCGCCGCGAAGGCGGAATTGGTGTGGACCGTAGAGATTACAAGGTGGCCGGTGAGTGCGGCCTGTACCGCCGTGCGCGCGGTCTCGGCGTCGCGAATTTCGCCGACGAAGATCACGTCGGGATCCTGGCGCAGGATCGAACGCAGGCCGGTGGCGAAATCCAGCTTTATGTCGGCGCGAACATTCATCTGCAATACGCCGGGGAGATCGAATTCCACCGGGTCTTCGATGGTGACGATCTTTCTGACGCCATCATTGAGTCGCGAAATCAGCCGATACACGGTTGTGGTCTTGCCCGAGCCCGTGGGGCCGGTCACCAGCACTAGGCCGTTCGGCTGGGCGATGGCGTCAAGCAGCACTTCTCGCTGCGGCGCGCTGAGCCCCAGGGCGTCTAGTTCCGGAATGTGGCGCGTATTGCCAAGCAGGCGAACCACGATGGATTCGCCCCAGGTTGTAGGTAGTGTCGAGACACGCACGTCCAAGTCGCGTCCAGCAACGCGGACACTTTGGCGGCCATCCTGCGGGAGACGCCGTTCCGCGATATCCATGCCCGATAGCAATTTGATCCGTGAGGCGACGGCGTCGAATATCTCGCGCGACACCACGCGCCGCTGCGTGAGGACGCCGTCCACCCGCAGACGGACGATGAGTTTGTCCTCAAACGGCTCGAAATGCACATCGCTGGCGCGGCTCGTCATTGCCTCGCTCAGTACGGAATTGACGAAGTCAATAACGGGCGCCTCTTCGGCGAGTTCGAGCAGGCGATCCGCGCCCAGCGCAGTGGCGCGCACGCTCTCATAGCCGCGCAAGGCCAGTAGCACCGGTTCGAGCGCCGAAGAGCGCGCGAGGTACAGCCGCGCCTGGCCGTCGCACCATTGTTCGATGGCTTCCTGGATCGCTGCGTCGTGGACGCGCGGGCCCGCGACATGAAGCGAACCATGTTGATCGCGCCAAATGATGGTTTCATTGTCGATCAACCATGAGATGGGGACGCCCAATTGCGCTGCGGTCTCGCGCACTTCGGCCTCCGTCGGCGCGGCAGCTGTGTTGAGCAACGGAATACCCAATTGCTCCGAGAGCACCTGCAACAGGGCGTCTTCCGACACCGCTCCCATGCGCACCAAGGTCGGGCCCATGGCGCCGCCCTTGTCGCGGCGGAGCGCTTCCGCGGCGGCGTAGTCTTGATCGGTGATCAAGCCCCGATCTTTAAGCAATTGGCCGAGGCGGCTCATTTCGGTCATAGCCATCGCTTCCCAGCGGCAAACTAGCGGGTCCTAGCCCTGGCGGCCAATAGCGGCAATCGCTTGGCGATGTTTTCTCGCCGCAGGTGGCGGGGTGCTTGTGCCCCGCAACCAATTAACCTCGTGCATTAATGAGCTTGCTGAAATTAGGAGAACAACACACCCGCACGGTGTGCGCCATTTGCGCGGCGGCCAGCGGCGATGATAAAGGTGGGATCATGAAACGCGCGCGGTTGAGATGGGTCAGGCCGGTTAACAAGTCGTGGAACGCACGGCGGCGGCGTGAGGCAGGGTATAGCCTGCTGGAAGTGTTGATCGTGCTTACTATTATTGCGCTTATCGCGGCGCTTGTCGGCCCGCGTCTGATGGCGCAGCTTGATCGTTCAAAGGTGAAGGCCGCGCAGATCCAGATTGAGACGTTAGCAGCGGCGCTCGACGAGATGCGCATCGACTTGCAACGGTATCCTACAGCGCAAGAGGGGCTCGAATTGTTGGTGTCCCCGCCTGCTGCCGAAGCTGACCGTGCGGTATGGCAAGGACCTTACCTGAGTGCGACCGTGCCCGCCGACCCATGGGGCGCAAAATATCTCTATGAACCGGCGCCGTCAGGCATCGACCGCCCGCGCATTTTGAGCTTAGGCGCCGACGGCAAGGAGGGCGGAACAGGGCTTGAGGCGGACATCCCCCATGGCGCTGGGCCGTGACGCGCGCGCGAGCGAGCGCGGGCTGAGCCTTATTGAAGCGCTGATCGTCGTCACCCTGACGACGATGATGGCGCTTCTGCTGCTGCCGATGATGTCGAGCGTAGGCTTACGGAATTTCGGCCGCCTCAAACATGCGATCGCCACCGCTGACTTGGTTAACGCCGAGTCGGAATTTCGTTCGTTGCTGGCGTCCGCGGTGCAGGATCAGCGCGTGCGGTTTGCCGGCGACCAGTCCTCGTTGATTTTCGCCGCCAGCCCGGCGGCGCTTACTGCGTGCGTTGGGCCGGGAGCGCCGGTGACGGTGCGCTTGAGCGTGGTCGACTTGGCTCCGGGGGGCGCGTTGGTTTGCGAAGGAGCTGGGCGCCGCGAATTGCTGCGCTGGCCGGACGGCAACGCCCGCTTCAGCTATAGTGTCGGCTCTGGGTGGACGGGGAGTTTTAGCGAAGCCCCGCTGAACGGTGCTGCGCCTGCAAGCTATACGCCGCCGCTGGTTAGGCTTGAACTTGGCGATGGCGAAGGCGTTTGGATTGCGTCGGCTGGCTGGCGCGAGCCCGCACGCCTGGAACAGGATGGCCGGCAATGAGTGTACAGTCACGTTCCTCGGGTGGGTATGTGCTGTTGCTGGTGTTGATGGTGTTAACCATCATGTCAGTTGTGCTTCTCAGCGCGGTCGGAGCACAGGCGCAGCTCAGTCCGGCGCTGCGACGACAGCAAAGTGAGGCAAGTCACGCGCGTTTCGCCCACAGCCTCGCTGCACAGACCGCGTTCCTGTTGATGACCGAGCCGATCGGCCCGCGCTCCATCAATGTCGGCGGCGATCGCGCGGGCGTCGCCAACGCTGTCATGCGGCGCGGGCGGGGCTCTGCGGCGCGTGAACTGAGGCTCGATGGCCGCTTCTATGAAGCCTGGCGCCAGGATGGCCTCCTTGTGCTGACAGCGTTGCAGGACGAAAACGGCCTGCTAGACCTCAATTCCGGCGACGACCGCAGTCTGAGCGCGCTTTTGACCGAGGCGGGAGTGGCGGCTCCATTGGCCGTGCGGCTGGCTGCTAGCCTTGGCGATTTTGTCGATGCGGACGAGTTCACGCGCCTGCACGGCGCAGAGGGCGAGGTTTACCGGCGCTCGGGAATGGCGGCGCCGCTAAACCAATCTCTGCCAAATCGCTGGAGCGCTCTCAGCGCGTTCGGTTGGGGCGACAGCATCGACCAAACGCAGCGGGAACGGATTTGGCGATGGAGCAACGCCGCGCGAGGGGGCGCTGGCGTCAACATAAACACCGCGCCAGTGGAAGTGTTGACAGCAGTGCTGGGCGACCGGCAGAGGGCGGCGGCGCTTGTGCGCCAACGCGAGCAGAGCGGAAGAGAAGGCGTGTCGGAGGCGGTCGATGGGGTTAACACCAGTGCGGGTGGCGTGGTTCTTGCGGGTCAGCCGGGCACAACGTTCCGGTTAATCGTCGGGTTTATTGAGCGCGATCGGGTGCGACGCGAAATTGAGAGCCAGTTGGTTCTTGCGGGCGCCGAGGCGGAACGGCCGTTCTATTGGCGCGAAGTGCGCCAACGCCCGGCGCTCGAACAGGATGCGGAGATCAATGTCGAGCCTCTTCCGCTCAGCGGCGCCATCAATGCTTCTTGAAGCGGAGACCGCCGCACCTGGCAGGCGTAGCGGAGAGGCTCTGGTGCTGAGCCGAGCGCTCTGCCGGTACAAGTTTTTCCGTCCCCCGGTTGGCTTGCGGGGGGGGCGATTGGCCAGTGCGGCGCGTACGTTCGCGCAGGCGCACGCGCCGTTCGAGCGAAGCGGTTCATTGCTCATGCGTACGCCGCTCGGCGTCGGCGTGTGGTGGTGGGACGAGGCTAGGGTTGCTGCTGCATGCGGCGGCAAGCCGCCACGCGAGGCGGCGCCGGAAACCGTACTGCGCGCTGCTGGCGAAGGCTGGCGAATAATCAATTGCGAAGAGGGCTTTGAGGCCCAGTACTGGGAGGCTGGCGCGCTCTTGGGTTCTAGCTGGCGGCGCGCTGAATTCACCCGCGAGCAATGGACAGCGTTCGCGCTTGGGCTGGAGGCGCCGGCAGCTCCCCCGCCGGAGATGCCGCCCACGCCGGAAGAGGCGCGGCTTAGTTGGGGCGGGAATTGGCGCCGAAGCCAGATCAAGGCGCCTTTGACATTGGGTGACGCTGAAACGGCGCTGGTTACGGCGGGAATTTGCGCGGTAGCACTTGCGGCCTTCTTTGCCGCACAGGCTTGGCGCTACCAGGGTGCCGCCAACGCCAACCGCGCCGCGGCGCATGCAATCGACACGCGTATGAACCGCGACCAGGATTTGCGCCGTGTGCGCGAGCGCACGGCCTTGCTGCAGGAATATCAGGCGACGGCGCAGGGTATCGATGTGCTGGGCGCGGCGACGGATGCGATGGCGGTGCTCGGCCAGTTCGGTTTGGTTCCTGAGGCGTGGAGCGTGGATCAGACGCAGTTTCGCGTGAGCGTTCGTGGTGGGGCTGGCGACTTCCCTCTGCGCGATGTGGTCGCCGCGATCGAGAACACGCCGGGGCTTTGCAGCGTTGAGCCTGTATTCCGTGAGGGCGGGGTCGAAGTATCGGCTTCGTTCAGCTGCGAGGCGCGGCCGTGAACTGGCTTTTGGCCGCACTTGCGAAACTGAGCGCTCTGACCGCGCGTGAGCGCGTTGGCTTGGCGTTGTTGGCGATGTTCGCGGCCATCGCGTTGGCGCTTAATTCTTTCGACTGGGCGGTGAACGCCCGCGCGGAGGCGGAAGCAGGCGCGCGTGCGCGCGCTATTGCGGAAGCCACCTCAGCGCGCGCCGACGAAAAGGCGTTCCAGGAAGAGGTGGCCTTGGCCGCCGGCAAGGTATGGCGCTGGTCTGTGGTTGAACCGTCCGCCGGCGTCGCACGCGCCGAAGCGAGCACCCAGCTCGAGACTCTAGCCATCGGCGCCGGTCTTACAAGCGTGTCGGTCGCGGCTGCCGACGTCGAAGAAAACGCAAGCCGGCTAAGCGCCATCAATCTAACGCTCAGCGCGGATTTTGACTGGCAATCGTTCGTCAATCTACTGCGGGCGCTCGAGAATTCCGAGTTAAGTTTTACCGTCATGTCGGTGGAGGTCGCGGTCGGCCCGCCTCAGACTATGAATGTCGGTGTTCGCGTTGCCTTTGTGCAGGAGGAACGCCAATGATCCGGCGCAATCTGTACATGTTGGCGGCAAGTCTGGCGGGGGGTGCAGTAGTTGGTGCGCTCACCGCCACGCCGCCACGCGCCGTTGCGCCGCGGGCTGACGCCCATACTTTGGCGCCAGTGCATGGCGGCGCGATCGCCGCCAAAGCGGCAGAGCGTTTGGTGACCGTCAATTTCGCTGCGCCTCCACCGGTGGAGATTCCGCAGGCCCCACCGCCACCGGACATCGCAGTTACCTTCCGCCGCGAGCTTACCGCTATCGAGAACACGCCGTCCGGTGCGATTGTCTGGGTCGTCGATTGGAACCAGGCGAGCGGTCGCCGGTCGATACACCGTGGAGGGGAATATCGTGATGGGTGGCGGGTCTCCGAGATCGGAAATCAAACCGTGGAATTGCGCAGGCGCACAGAAACACGTCAGGTCGATGTTTACGCTGCGCCGCCTGAAGAAGGTGCACCGCAGTGAACAAACGCCCCAGCACGATACTTGCAGGATTTTTCTCGCGCGTGGCGCAATGCTGGGCTAGAGTTAATGCGGGGGACAAGTCCGTGCGAAAGATTTATACGCCGACCACCGCGAGGCCTTCGCCATTTATCGTTAGCGTCGCAGCGCTCGCCACGTTGGGCGGTTGCGCTTCATTTCCTGCGTTGCGTGTGCCTGTCAGTGCGGGGCCGCGTGAAAATAGAGACGCTGCCGAGTACCGTCCAGCATCAGGGCAACGACCGTCAGCGGCGGTCGAGGTTCTGAGCGGCGGCAATCAAGCCACGCCCACGCCGACAACCGAGACATATTCCGGCGCGACACTCGCACAGGTCGAACAATTGTTGTCCGAGCGAGACGTGCAGGTGGCGTTGCCGCCCCAGCCGCTGCCGCAATTCATCGACACCGTGTTTGGCGGCGTTCTACAGGTTCCGTACTCAACCGGGCCAGGCGTGGCGCAGCGGCGCGAAATGATCGCGCTGCGGGGTCCCTCGACAATTTCGAACCGGCAATTCTTCGCCATGGCGCAGGCGGCGTTGCAACAATACGGCGTCGCCGTGGTGATCGAGAACGGCAGCGTTCGCGTGCTCCAAGACGCTGTGTTGAGCGGTCAGTCGCCCGTGTTCATCCGAAGCCGCGCTCTGCCGGAGACGCCGAATGGCTCGCGGCCGGTAATGCAGTTCTTCTCGGTATCAACGCTCGATGTAGCCTCCTTGGTCGGGTTGTTGGATCAGGCCTACCCGAACCGCGGCGCTGTGCGGTTTACGCCGCAGCCGGAAACGAACACGTTGTTGATCAGCGGCAGCGCGCGCGAAGTGGCGGCCGCTGCGGCGGTGGTCGCCGAGCTTGACCGCCCGCACTTCGCCAACGGCCAAATCGCGCGCGTGGAGCCGATTTTCCTTTCAACCGACCAATTGGCGGACGCGCTTACTCGGGTGCTCGCTACGGAAGGTTACCGGGTTTCGAACCCGGTGGAGGGCAGGCCAAGTTCGATCAACCTTTTGGCGGTGCCCAACACCAATCAGATGCTGGTGTTCTCGAATGACCAAGCCGTGTTCGACCGCGCGCTTTATTGGGTGAGCCAGTTGGACCGCGCCTCCGCTATGGGCAGTGGCGAAGGCTTGTTCGTCTACAACGCCCGCTTCGCGAGCGCCGAACAATTGGGGCAATTGGTCACGCAAGCCAACGGCGCGGAGGCAAACTCGGCGCCGGCGCAAAATCCGCCCGAAGTGGCGGTGCGCCGCATCAATGGTGAGCGCATCGGCGCCCGTCCGGCGCAATCCACGGGTGCTCCCACCACCGCCGGCGGCCTGACCATCGATCCGAGTGGCAATCGGCTCCTGTACCGCGGAACGCCAAGTGACTTTGAGCGCCTGCGTATCCTGCTAGAGCAAATTGATGTGCCGCCGCAGCAGGTCATGATCGAACTGACGGTGGCTGAGGTGACGCTTACCGACGAAACTCAGTTCGGCTTTGAGTGGACATTGGAGCGTCTCGGCGGTTCAACCGACTTCACCGCCACAACAGCAGGCGGCACTGTGCGTCAGCCCGGTGGTTTGGGCGTGAGCGCGACGCACGTGTTCTCGCGCGGCACTGTGGAGGCCGCGTTCAACGCGTTCGCGAACAATCGCAATATCAACATTCTGTCTACGCCCAGGATTGTTACGCGTTCGGGCGCTCCGGCAGAATTTGTGGTAGGCACCGATGTTCCGGTCATCACTTCGCAGCGCGCTTCTAACAGCCAGAGCGGCGGCGATACCGACGTTCTACAGACCGTGCAATACCGGCAGACGGGCATCATTCTGAACGTGCGCCCGACCGTGTATGGCGACGGGCGCATCGATATCGAACTCTACCAGGAAGTGTCGAGCGAGCAGCCGAACGACAGCGCCAACATCAACAGCCCGCTGATCCTCAACCGCAGCGTCACCACGCAATTGTCGTTGCAGGAAGGCATGACCGCCGTCATCGGCGGGCTCATGCAGGACAATTACACCCGCGAACAAGGTGGCGTCCCGGGTTTGAAAGATATTCCCTTCCTCGGCTCGGTGTTCCGCAATGACAGCGTCAACGGCGACAAAACGGAACTTGTGATCCTGGTGACGCCGTACATTATTCGCGACGCCGACGACATGACGGCGCTCACAAGCGCGATGACCAATTCGGTAAACCGCGCGTTTCGCCACCGCGGCACCCAAGTGTACACGATGTACCCATGGCAGTCGCCGTTTGCCGGCGTCCGCGATCATGCCGTGGAGGGATTGCATCTGCCCGCCGGGCCAGCGCCGGCACCAGCCGTACAACAAGGACGGTCCCCAGAGCTGGCGCCCAGCGCTGGCGAACTGAGCGCGCCCCCATCTGCGCGTACGCAGATAGTCGCGGCGCGAGGTCACGCGGGCCAAGGCGCGGAATAGCGTGCGCGGTTCGGAGTCGGAAGCTGCTTCGCCGGCAGGTGGCGAAACGTGTCCGTTGCTCTAGTCGCGGATCGCGCCCCATCCGAAAATCGGATCGTGGCCCGGAGCACCGAGGTCGTCTGCGTCGCGGCGCAATTCGTCCACAATAGCGCGGGCGCGCTCCGGAGAGGGCGACCTCAAGCGGGCAGCGATCTGAGCGGCTACCAGCGGCGCGGAAAAAGAAGTTCCGGACACCAAGAGACTTTCGTTTCCCGTCGATACGCTGATATCGACGCCCTGCGCTGCGAAGTCGATATAACCACCGCGATTTGCGCGAAAATAGGGTCGGTCGCGCCCGTCGATCGCGGTCACAGCAAGTGATCCTTCAAAGGCTGCCGGGAAAGCAGGCCGTGCCGCAGGGCCGCCATTGCCCGCCGCCGCGACAACAACAAAGCCATGCTCATGTGCGCGCCGCACCAACGCCTGCAAGACTGGGTTGTTCGGTCCCTCGATGCTGACATTGATGACGGCGACATTGTTGCTCATCATCCAGTCAAGCGCGGCGGCGATGCTCTCTGCGGAGGCGATCTGTTCGCCGGTCGCGCTTCGCGCGAAGACGTCTGCCACATGCATGCGCATGCCGTGCTCGGCTGCGAGGGCGACCACGGCCGAGCCATGTTCGCGTGCAGTCGGCGAGGCCGCTGCAAACGCGCGCTGGCTCATTACGACACCCTCGCCGAGCGAGGCTGGATCGACGCCAGTGTCAATCACGCCCATGACGCCGCGGACTGGCGTGGGCGCGCCGTGACGGCTTGCCGGTGCGACCGCAATGTTCGCCTGCGAGCTGTGATAAACCGTGTTCGCTGCGACTATCGCATGCGGCGCGAGCGCGCGCAGTTCCGCCACCCCCGCATCGACGCCCATCCCAACCGGAAGAGCGAGGCGGACAATGTAGCAATCCATCGAGGACAAGGCTTGCTGCGATATCGGCGTATAGCCCGCTTGGATAGCAGCCTCGATATCGCCTTGGCTTCCAGTCAGCAACGCTTCGCCCGTTAGCCGCTCGTCGCCGTGCTCATCGTGTTCCACGATGAGCGCTTGGTTCGTGCCTCCGCTCGACTCATTGGGATCAGTGCTGGCGTGCTGAGATCCTGAGTTTGACCCGGAATTTGAGCCGGAATGTTCTTCACCTCCGCTCCCACTCCCGCTTGAGCCGGAGCCGGAATTGCTCCCACCGTCGTCACCAGATCCAGACCCGGAATTACCTCCGCCGGAATCTTCCTCACCATCGTCATCGCCTCCCGAGCCGGAGCCGGAGCCGGAGCTTCCGCTGTTGGACCCGCCGCCGTCATCCCCCGAGCCAGTGTCGTTGCCGTCGTCGCTGGAACCCGAGCCTGAATTGGAGCCATCGTCGCCTGAGTTGGAATCGCTTCCCTCCGATCCGTCGTCGGAACCGGGAGTGCTGCCTTCGTCTAGCGAGTCGTCGCTCTCGTCGGCGCTTGCTCCTTCATCGTCACCGCCGCCGTGGCCAGAATTATCTTCGGACGTATCGCTGGCGTCGCTTGGCTCTGAACTATCGACATCCGGCGTATCGCTGGTGTCTGTTGTATCACCAAGGTGATCGTCAAAATCGTCGTCGCCGCCGCCTCGCCCCGGGCCGCTTGCTATCGCCAGCGTGGCGCTTGCGGCGAACGCCGCCAACGCTCCCAATATACTTCCCCCAAGGGGTGAAAGGCGGCTGGGTTGTTTCCTTGGCATAGTTAAGTCTACCATAATCAAGAAATTTGTGAATGTTAGAGTTCCGCGAACTTGGTCGAAGCGCAGCCGCAGGCTCCAGACGATGGCAGATAGAGGAACGGAGTTTCGCAGAGATTTGGTCGGGCTTTTGCCCCGATTGCGGAAATTCGCCCGTGCGCTCGCCGGATCGAGGGACGGGGCGGAGGACCTGCTGCAATCGGCGATTGAACGGGCGCTGACCAGGAGCGGGGGCTACGATGAAACCCGACGCCTCGATTCCTGGATGTTCAAAATCATGCAGAACCTGTGGATCGATTCTCGTCGCGCTATCGCGCAGGCGCCGGTACAGGACGTGGAGCCACCCGACGCGCAGGGTGAGGACGGCCGCGATCTCATGGAATCACGGGAAGAGCTTCGCCTGGTGCGCGAGGCCTTCGCCCAACTTCCGGAGGAACAACGCGCGGTTATGGCGCTTGTCGTGCTCGACGGCGCCTCTTATGCAGAGGCTGCTGAGGCGCTGGGTATCCCCATTGGAACGGTGATGAGCCGGCTCGCCCGCGCGCGCGCCAGCGTTGCGGCGCAAGTCCGTGGCCCGGCCACTTTGGCGCCGCTGAGGAAGCACAATTAATGCTGAACGACGAAGTCCTAGGCGCCTATATCGACGGCGAACTTGGCCCCGACCAGCGGGGCGAAGTCGAACGGCTGATCGAACAAAACGCGGGCGCGCGCATTCGTCTCGAGCGGTTGCGAGGCGGGGACGCCGCGCTCCGTCGTATCTTTGCAAACGAGCGCCCAGAGGGAGGTTCGGACAAGCTTGCCGAACTCGTGCGTCGCGGGTGGCCAGTGCGGTCGTCGAAGCGGACATTTGTGATTGGCGCCGGCATCGCGGCGGCTTGTCTGCTAGGCGTGATTGGTGGGCGTTTGACGCTGCCGCCGCAATCTGGGCCGGGGATGCACCTCTCCTCAGGTATGTTAGCAATCTTGGAAAATGTACCGAGCGGAAAATCCGTTGCTGTAGACGGCGGTGCGATGGAGGTTGCTTTAAGTTTCCGCAGCGATAGCGGGGATGCATGCCGCCAATATCGTACCGTTTCCGCGCAACAGGAAGTCGAGGCTGTTGCCTGCCGCGACGGTGGCGTCTGGCGCATCGCAGTGCAGGCAGCAACCGACGAGAGCCAAGGTTATCGCACAGCCGCCGCGAGCGATCCCATCGCCGCCGCAGTTGCGCGCATGGGCGGCGCAAGCGTGCTCGATGGCGGCGAGGAACAAGCTCTCATTGCTAGCCGATGGCAAACGCGCTGACTCGCATTAACCGCGTCAAGAAAATCCTACGCTAATGCTGGGAAATGAAGTGCGTCGGCGCGGCTTGTGGTTCAATAGTACCTGAACCTAGTCTTGCTAAGGGCCGTGGCGGCGCGCGGGTTCTCCCTCTGGGGGAACCGTATTGGTATTCGCCAGCAATATTCCAGAATGCACTGCTGAAATCTCTCCGGACGCGAGCGCTCCGGAGTTTGCATGTTTGGGGCGGCAAAATGGCGAGAATGCAAACCACGGGTGTGTTCAGAGCTTGCGCTTTGGCAGGGGCGCTGCTCGCAGCCGCTCCGGCGTTCGCGCAAACAACCAGCTTTGATATTCCCACCGGCGCGCCGCGTAGTCCATTGTTTGGCGCGCGCGAATGGACCCAGCCCGTACTCTTGTTCGAGGAATTCGGCTTGCAGCCGATGCCAACTGGCACATGCCCGACCTGCCAGCCGCTGCCGCAGGCGCAGTCATGCACGGCAGGTCCTACGGGACCGGCGCTGGATACGTTCCTCCGTCAGCGGTTGTGGCCAATGCCTACCGAGGCTGCGAACACCAGCCGCGGTAATTATTGGGCGCCTCGAGTGGGAACTTGTGTGCGTCCGCTCGCCACCAGCGCGGTGGAGGGCCGCCCGCCAGGCGAGTGGTTTTCGCACCAACGCTGGAGCGAGTTCTATCCGCAAGTCTATTTCCAGAGCGCCCAGGCGGGATCGCGCGTCAACACCGGTCTCCGCGATCGCTGGCAGCGCCACGGCTACATCCGCGGCGAATTTGCGAATGGCCAATTGTACTATCGCGGCGGCACCACCCGCGGCATCAGCGTTCGCTTCCACCCGAGCTTTCCGATCCAGCAGCCGAACTCGGTCTGGACGTTCGACGGCACGATGCCGCCGAAATTGCTGCAGGCGCGCGTTGGCGAACCGATCCTGTTCCGTCACTTCAACACGCTTCCGGTCGATCCGGCCGCGAACAATGGCTTTGGCGCCCACACGATCACCACGCACGAGCACAACGGCCATAACCCCGCCGAGAGCGACGGCTTCGCCGGCGCGTTCTTCTTCCCGGGCCAATTCTACGACTATCACTGGCCAATGCAGCTTGCCGGCGCTGACTCGATCAACACTGACGCCAGCGATCCACGCGCGGGACGTCCCGACGGCGCGGGCGGCATCACCCGCATCCGCGGCGACTGGCGCGAGATCGCTTCCACGCATTGGTTCCACGACCACATGCTCGATTACACGGCGCAGAACGTGTACAAGGGCAACGCTGCGATGATGAATTATTATTCGTCGGTGGATCGCGGCCGCGAAGGCTTCCAGTGCCATTATTCGAACGCCAGCAATCCGAACCTGTGCTTGCCCTCCGGCACCGACCTCGACTGGGGCAATCGCGATTACGACGTGAACCTTGTTATCGCGGACAAAGCATGGAACGCCGCGGGGCAATTGTTCTTTAACATCTTCAACACCGATGGGTTCCTCGGCGACCAGGTATTGGTGAACTGGAGCTGGAAGCCGTACCTCGAAGTGCGCGGGCGTCGTTATCGCTTCCGCATCCTGAACGGGGCGGTCTCGCGTAACTTCCAACTTGCGCTGGTGACGTCGTCGGGCGTGCGGGTTCCGTTCCACATGGTGGCCAACGACGGCAATATCATGGAGCACGCGGTTCGCTTCCCCAACGCGCAATCACAGGACTTGCCGGAGCAAGCGATCGCCGAACGCTACGACATCGTCGTCGATTTCCGCAGCTTCGCGCCAGGAACCAAGCTTTATTTTGTGAACCTGCTTGAATCGAGAGACGGTCGTGGCCCAACCCGTACGATCCCGCTCGCCGACGTTCTGAGCGGCCGTTATCGCGGCGATCCCGGGGTTGGCAGGATCATGGAATTCCGGGTCATGCCGTATTTCGGCGTCGATCAGAGCATGAACCCCGCCGACTACGAGGAAGGCCGTCGCGTGATGATCCCACGCCCGGATGTTCCTGCGAACGTCCAGCAAATTGCGGTTCGCCGTGATTTCGAGTTCGCCCGCTCCGGCGGTACGGACGAGGAGCCGTGGACGATCCGCACCAATGGCGGCAACGGCCTTCCCACCGATCTGCACCGCGTGTCGGCGGCGCCTGAAGTTGGCCGTTGGGAAATCTGGCGCTTGCACTCGGGCGGCGGCTGGCAGCACCCGGTGCACATCCACTTTGAAGAAGGCCGCATTCTCACCCGCGATGGCGCTCCGCCGCCAGTATGGGAGCGCGGCGCACGCAAGGACGTGTTCCGAGTTGGCGATGACCCGACGGGCCATGCCAGCGGCGAAGTGGAAGTGCTGATCCGCTTCCGCGAGTTCCTGGGCACGTTCGTCGAGCACTGCCACAACACGCAGCACGAAGATAATTCCATGCTGTTGCGTTGGGACGCTCGTTCGCCAGGCCAAGTGGTGGCGATCCCGACGCCGGTGCCAGAGTGGGAAGGCGTCTATTACGAACCGACCTACGATCTGCCTCAGGACGGCGACGATCCGAACCGTCCCTGATTGGCGCGGATGTTGCGAGGGCATGGCGAGGGAGTGCGGCCCATGTCGAAGCGAGTGAGGATGTTGGCGGCCGTCGTTGTGGCGATGGTCGCCGCCTTATTCGCTCCAGGCGCACCGGCGCAGGAGCAATGGGGGCGCGATTATTTCCCAAATGTTGTGCTGCGCGACCAAAACGGGCGCGAGCTGCGCTTCTATGACGACATCATTCGCGGCAAGGTGGTGTCGATCAATTTCGTGTACACAACGTGCACCGAACTCTGCCCGCTTGACACAGCCCAATTGCGTCAAGTCCAGCAAATACTCGGCGACCGCATAGGCCGCGATATCCATATGGTGACGATTTCGCTCAATCCATCGCGCGACACGCCCGAGCAATTGCGTCAATTCATGCGGACCTACGACGTCGGCCCGGGTTGGACTTTTCTGACCGGCTCAGCCGCGGACGTACAATTGCTGCAGCGCCGCTTAGGGCTGCGTCCGGTCGACGAAAACAGTCTGCGCGAACACGACGCCAGCATTATCATGGGCAATGAGCGCACAGGTCAGTGGATCAAGCGCACCGCCTACGAGAACCCAAATCTTCTGGCCGACTTGCTTGGCCGGCGATTGTTTAATTACGCCTCGCAGGGCCCTTCCACGCGGCTGTCCTATGCCGCCGCCGGCGAAGTCACCGACCGTACGCAAGGCTATTATCTGTTCCGTACCCGCTGCCAATCCTGCCACACAATCGGCGAGGGCGACCGGCTTGGCCCCGATCTCGCGGGCGTGTCGCGCACCCGCAACCCTGCCTGGCTGACGCGCTGGATTCGCGAGCCCGACCGCATGATCGCCGAGCGCGATCCGACCGCGTTGTCGCTGTTGGCGCGCTACCGCAATCTGCCGATGCCGAATTTGAGCCTGAATGAGGCCGAAGCTAACGCGATTGTTGAGTATTTGAGGCGCCGGGACGACCAGGCGGCGAGCAACGGCGGACGCAGGGAAGGCGCGGGCCGCTAGGCCGCCGCCGCCGCGTCTTCCAGAACATGCGCCGCTAAGGC
>CADEDG010000017.1 GCA_902826035.1 uncultured Alphaproteobacteria bacterium | reverse complement strand
CGCCGGACATTCGCTCGGCGAATATTCCGCGCTTGCCGCCGCAGGCGCGCTCAGCGTCAGCGACGCGGCGAGGCTGCTGCGCATACGCGGCAACGCCATGCAGGCCGCGGTTCCGGTGGGTGAGGGCGCGATGGCGGCGTTGATCGGCAAGGTCGATGTGGCGCTGGCGGAAGAGATTGCGGCGGAGGGCGCTAAGGCGGGCGTGTGCGTCGTGGCGAATGACAACAATATCGGCAACGTTGTGATTTCCGGTTCGAAGGCCGGGGTTGATGCGGCTTTAGCCTACGCCAAGGAAAAGGGCGCGCGCGCGATTGCGCTCAATGTTTCCGCGCCATTCCACTCGCCGCTCATGCAGCCGGCGGCAGCGGCGATGGCGGAGGCGCTAGAGTCGGCGGAGATCGCGCCGCTGGCGGTTGCATTGGTGGCCAACGTCACCGCGCGCCCGGTTGGCGAGCCGGCGACGATCCGCCGTCTGCTGGTGGAGCAGGTGACGGGTCGCGTGCGTTGGCGCGAGAGTGTTGAGTGGATGGCTGCAGAAGGCGGCGTGACGCGGTTTGTTGAAGTGGGCGCGGGCAAGCAACTCTCGGGCATGGTCAAACGCGGCGCGCCCGAGGTGGAAGCGTTGGCGCTGAACGAGCCGGCGGATTTGGAAGCGTTCGCGAAGAGCGTGTGAGTATAGATGTGATGTCGCGGGAGGAGCAAACGGTCGCAGGCTTTATGGAGGCGATAAACGCGCACGATGTCGCCGCGATAGCGACGCTGATCTCTGCCGATCACCTTTTCGTCGATAGTTTGGGCCATGCTCTCGCGGGCAAGGACGCTGTGAGCGCCGCGTGGCGTGGCTATTTTGGGCTTTGCCCGGATTATTGGATCGACGTCGACCAAGTCTTTCACGAACGCGATTGCATTGGCATATTTGGCGCCGCCGGCGGCACGATTGGCGGGAGTTCGTGGCGCACGCCCGCGGCTTGGCTCGCGCGCGCCAGCGATGGGTGTGTCACCGCTTGGCGGGTCTTTGCAGATAACAAGCCCGTGTATGATATTCTGGCGCGCATGAACGAGGTTCCTTGATGTTCTCACTCGCAAACAAAACCGCTCTCGTCACTGGCGCTTCCGGCGGTATTGGCGGGGCCATTGCGAAGGCGTTCGCGGCACAAGGCGCGCGCGTGGCGCTGTCCGGCACGCGGGTGGAGGCGCTGGAGAAGCTCCGCGCTGAGGTCGGCGGCGATCATCCCATCCTGCCGTGCAACCTCTCCGATAGCGCCGCCGTGGATGCGCTGGTGGGGCAGGCGGAAGCAGCCCTTGGCGGGCGGCTCGATATTTTGGTCGCCAATGCCGGCATCACCAAGGATGGCTTGCTCCTGCGCATGAAGGACGAGGACTTCCAGTCGGTCCTCAAGATCAATCTAGAATCCTATTTCCGGCTTTCGCGAGCGGCTTTGCGCAACATGATGAAGAACCGCTGGGGCCGCATCATCGGCATCACTTCGGTGGTGGGCGTCATGGGTAATCCGGGGCAGGCAAATTATTGCGCCTCGAAGGCCGGCATGATCGGTTTCACCAAGTCCCTGGCCGCTGAGGTCGCCAGCCGCAACGTCACCGCCAACACCATCGCCCCGGGATTCATCGCCTCACCCATGACCGACGTGCTGAACGAGGCCCAAAAAAGCGCCATGATGACCAAGATACCCGCCGGCCGGCTGGGCGAAGGCGCCGATGTGGCGGCAGCGGCAGTCTACCTCGCCAGTGAGGAAGCCGGTTACGTCACCGGCCAGACGCTGCACGTCAATGGCGGCATGGCGATGATCTGAGCGGGCCCAAGGAGAGCCCTGGCCGGTCTCGATTACAGAAAAAAGCTTGCGCCGGGCCGCGCCTGTGGTCAAAAGGCCGCTCACGGCGCCCGGGAGGGCGTATTATTCCGTTGCGAACAATTTACTTGGCGAGGCGTGCATGTCGGAAGTGTTGGAGCGCGTAAAGGCGATCGTGATCAAGCACCTCGAGTGCGCGCCGGAGAAAGTCACCGATAAGGCAAGCTTTATCGACGACCTGGGCGCAGACAGCCTCGACAATGTCGAACTGGTCATGGCCTTCGAGGAAGAATTCGGGATCGAGATCCCCGATGACGCCGCTGAACATATCCAGACCGTGGGCGACGCGGTGAAGTTCATTTCGGAGAAGGCGGGCTAGGGCCCGCCAGTGTCCTGGACTTGAAGTTCGCACACTTGACTGGATCGAGCCCTTTGCGAACCTCAAATCCAAATGGACACTGGAATCCAAGGAGTCCTAGTGTGGCGAATCTGAAATTCGCTCGGCGCCTGCCACAGCGATCATGCGAATTTCAGATTCGCCACACTAGAGCCTCATGAAGCGGCGCGTCGTCATCACTGGCGTTGGGCTTGTAACCCCGCTGGCCTCGGGGCGCGAGGCCACGTGGGAGCGTCTGCTCGCCGGCCGCTCCGGCGCCAACACAATAGAACACTTCAAAGTTGACGATCTGCCGTGCCGGATCGCCTGCATCGTGCCGCGCGTCGATGGCCGCGGCGGCGGCGCTGGCGATGCGCATGCGTTCGATCCCGACAAAACGATGTCGCCGAAGGAACAACGGCGTGTCGATGATTTCATTCTCTACGGCATGGCCGCCGCCGATGAAGCGATCGCCGATTCTGGCTTCAAGACTGAAACCGTCGAACAGCAGGAACGCGCCGGCGTTCTGATCGGTTCGGGCATTGGCGGGCTGAGCGTCATCGCCGACAACGCATTGCTGTTGGAGCGCGAGGGGCCGCGCAAAATCAGCCCGTTTTTTATACCAAGCGCGTTGATCAACCTTGTCTCCGGCCAGGTTTCGATCCGCTACAAGCTCAAAGGCCCCAACCACGCCGTGGTGACAGCCTGCGCCACCGGTGCGCACGCCATCGGCGACGCGGCGCGGTTGATCATCAATGGCGATGCCGATGTTATGGTGAGCGGGGGGACAGAAGCCGCGGTTTGCCGGCTCGGCATGGCCGGCTTCTGCGCCTCGCGCGCGCTCTCCACCGGCTACAACGAAACGCCGGAGAAAGCCTCGCGCCCCTACGACAAGGATCGCGATGGCTTCGTTATGGGCGAAGGCGCGGGCGTGGTCGTGTTGGAGGAATACGAACATGCCAAGGCGCGCGGCGCCAAGATTTACGCCGAAGTGAAAGGCTATGGTCTCACCGGCGACGCCCACCACATCACCGCGCCCGCCGATGACGGCGACGGCGGCTTCCGCGCCATGAAGGCGGCGCTGAAGGATGCGGGGCTCAAGCCCGCCGACATCGATTACGTCAACGCGCACGGCACGTCGACGCCGCTCGGCGATGAAATCGAGTTGCGGGCGATCGAGCGGATGTTTGGCGACGCGGCGCCGGGACTTGCGCT
This sequence comes from uncultured Alphaproteobacteria bacterium, assembly GCA_902826035.1. Taxonomy (GTDB): domain Bacteria; phylum Pseudomonadota; class Alphaproteobacteria; order Caulobacterales; family Aquidulcibacteraceae; genus Vitreimonas. The sequence continues at coordinate 32,022 of CADEDG010000017.1, read as the reverse complement.
CTCCTCCACCAAATCGGCGATCGGGCACCTGCTCGGCGCCGCGGGCGCGGTAGAAACCATTTTCTGCGCGCTGGCGATGCGCGACGGCATCGTCCCACCGACGCTCAATCTCGACAATCCCTCTATCGCCACCGCCATAGATTTGACGCCGCACAAGGCCAAGCAACGCAGAATTCGGACGGCGATGTCGAACTCGTTTGGGTTCGGCGGCACCAACGCCGCCCTGATCCTGACCGCGGTGGATTGATGGCCAGACGCAGCGCAGTGCGGCCCGTGGATTCTCGACGTTCCTGGGGGCTCTTGTCGATCCTGGGCGCGCTGTTGTTCGTGGCGGCTGCAGCGCTTGGCGTGGGCGCGTTTGCGTTCAACGCCGAGGCCAATCGCGAGGGGCCTTCGAACGAGCGCACTGAGATCGTGGTCGCGCGCGGCGCTTCGGTGACTGGCATCGGCAATCAATTGGCGCGCGAGGGCCTGGTCCGCGATGCGCGCGTATTCCGCTTGGCGCATCTGGTGTACGCCCGCGATAAAAACCTCCAGGCCGGCGAGTACCAAATCCCCGCGCGCGCTTCGGTGCGCGAGATCATCGACATGTTGGCCGAAGGCGATGCGTTGGAGCACTCGATCACCTTTCCAGAGGGCATCACGATTGCTGGCGTGATGCGCATACTGCAGGAGTCCGAATTGTTGTCGGGAGAGATGCCGGCGCCGCCGCCCGAAGGCTCGGTGTTGCCCGAGACCTACAACATTCAGCGCGGCATGACGCGCGCGGCGTTGTTGCAGGAAATGCGCAAGGCTCACGACGAAGCTCTCGCGGAAATCTGGGCGGGGCGCTCCGAGGCGGCCCCCGTGCGCACGCCCGAGGAGCTCGTCATTCTCGCCTCCATCGTCGAGCGCGAGACCGGAATCGCACGCGAACGCCCGCTGGTGGCCGCGGTGATCGTCAACCGCTTGAAGCGGCCGATGCGGCTGGAGATGGATTCCACCATCATTTACGGGATCTGCAAACAATATCCCGGACGCTGCCGCGACGGGCGGCTGGTCGATGCGCGCGGCCAGCCGCGCACTATCCGGCAAAGCGAGATCAGTCTCGATACCGGCTACAACACCTATCGCATCGACGGCCTGCCGCCGACGGCGATCGCAAACCCGGGCCGTGCCGCGCTCGAAGCCACCGCCAATCCCGCCGAGAGCAACGCGATCTTCTTCGTCGCCGACGGCTCCGGCGGCCACGCCTTCACCGCCACCATCGCCGAACACAACGCAGCGGTGGCCCGCTGGCGCGTGATCGAGCGCGAGCGCTTGGCGGCGGAGCGGCGCAATTGAGTTAGACGCGCGAAGGTTCCCTGATAGGTCCAACAGATGTTATCCTGGCCGCCCAGGAGGGAACATGCCGATCTTCAAAGTGCTTCGCCGAGTCGACGCTTTCATCGACTACACGACAGAAGTTGATGCAGCCAATCCCATAGAGGCAGCCGCTGTCGCGCGCGCCAACGCCGACAGTTTGGCCTGGACGGGGTGCGGAGCGCACGAACATGACGCCAAGGCCTTCTTTGCTTTGGACGGAGCCGGTTTCGAAATCCCGGACTCCGAGTGCGGCGACTTCTAAAGTCGGATGAGCAGCGACGATGACCAATGGCGGATGGGTGTTCGCGAAGAGCGGACTCCATTCGAGAGCGAGACGCAAAATGCGCGAGTGTGGACCGAAGCTTGGATCAAGAGATGGATGTTCTGCCCGCGATGTGGCGCGCAGAGCTTGGTAAGACACGGAAACAACAACCCGGCCGCGGACTTTTGGTGCGGCTCCTGTACCGAAGAATTCGAGCTCAAGAGCCAAAAGGTCAAATTTGGCGCGAAGGTAGTCGATGGCGCCTACTCTTCAATGAGCAAAAAGATTGCCGAAAAAGCCAACGCGAGCTTGCTCTTGCTGCAATATGATCGAGACAGTTTGGAGGTTCGCAATCTGATCGCGATCCCTAAGCATTTCTTTACGCTCAATCTTCTCGAACGGCGCAAACCGCTCGCTCCGACTGCGCGGCGTGCTGGCTGGGTCGGATGCAATATTGTGATCGGACACATACCGGCGGTCGGCAGAATACAGATCGTCGAAGAGCGGAAGGCGCGATCAAAAGACCTCGTCCTTGATCAGTGGCAACGCTTGGCCTTTTTGGAATCCGAGGCGGTGGCTGGGCGGGGGTGGCTGATCGAAGTTCTGCGTTGTGTTGAAAGCATTCGGCGAGTCGAATTCACGCTGGCCGAGGTCTACGCGTTCGAAGACCGGCTTGCGCGCCTTTACCCAGAAAATTCTCACGTGCGGCAGAAGATTCGGCAGCAGCTGCAGGTTCTCCGAGATGGCGGGTATATCGAGTTCGTGAGCCGAGGCATCTACCGGCTGATTTGAGTTGAGGTGTCGACAAGTCGTCTCTCTCAGTGCCGCGCGTCGGCGCCGAAAAAAAATGCGGACGCTGCTGTAGCCAGCAATCGCCACCCTGCATCTGAAGTGCGCCGCCAGAGGCGGCGCACTTCAGCTTACCCCCGCGTGCGCAGCACCAAATCGTCCACGCCCACGCCGCCGCGGTCGACCACCAGGAATTGGTAATTGCGCGCGCCGTCCATGGTGACGGAGTCTACGTCCTGTGCGTTTTGCGCGAACTCGCGCCGCAGATAGACCGAAAGCTCGCCTGCGGTGAGCGCGCGGTCGCTATTGGCGTCGGCTTGACCCGCAAGCGCGTTGCGCAGGAACAGCGAGAGATAGCCGCCCGCCTGGAATTTGTCCGCCACAGCGCTAGTCAAATCTTCCTCGGAACTGAACAGCCCCATTACGCCGGGCACGGCCACCACGTCGCGCGCGAAGCCGCCTGAAAAACACGAATCGAGCGCGATGATCGAGGTGCCGGCGCGCACTTGGCGGAACATCGCGGCCATGTCGTCGTCGGAGATAAGCCCATCGACCATGACGATGGACTCGTCGCGCCCGTCTGGTTCAGTTCCCCCAGCCGCAGCCGGCGTTTGGGTGCCGTGGCCTGAATAGAAGAACAGGAACGTGTCGTTCGGCCCGGCCTGCGCGGCCACGCGTTGGAACGCCGCCTGCACGCCAGCGCGCGTGGCCTGTGCGTTGGTGAGCACCACGCTCTGGTCGGCGAGGACGCCCGCACGACGCAGCGCTTCTCCCATCTTCACAGCGTCTTCGTCAGTGTACTGCAAATTGTTGGCGAAGCCTTGATAATCGGAAATGCCGACCATCACCGCGAACACTCGACCGTTCCCGCCTGTCGCGCGGCCCGTGGATGCGACGGAACTGGCGGCGCCCGCGCTTATACGTAGCGTGTAATCTCCCGTTTGAGCTGCGGCGTAGGAGGTGGCGATGATGGCGTATTCGCCGGATTCCGCCAGTTCGGTTTCAAGTACGCTGTCGCCTACGCCGCCGGGGCCGTCGTCATTGTCCTCCTGGGCGCCGGACGGCGACACGAGGATCACGTAAGTGTCAAAGGCGCTCGACGACATGTCGATGCGGACGCGCTGACCAGCTTCGCCGCTGAAGCGGTAGGTGTCAGTGAACTCTCCGCTGCGCAACGTTTCGTCGCCTTGTGCAAGCGACCCGTTAGCGGTGCGTCCCGGCCGCAGCACATCGGCGCCGCTGGCGGAGCCTTGGCCTGGCGCGATTGCGTCGCTTTCGGCGATGCTGAGATTGTAAGCGCCTTGTTGGCCGGCGGCGTAACTGGTCGCCAGGATGGTATAGGCGCCGTCGGCGGGCAAGGTGACCAACAGGCGACTGTTGAGGGTGCCGTTCTCGGCGTCGTCATCGTTGAAATCGTTGAAGTCGTTCGGGCCGAAGATCGCAACATACGGATCGAACGCGTCCGATTGTAGCGCTACTTCAATCTGTTGGCCGCGCCGTCCAGTGAGAGTGTAGGTGTCGCGCAATTGACCGGCGTCCGCCAACCCGTCGCCGTTTTGCAGCGCGCCGGAGACGCTCTGTCCGATACGCACAGCGCCGGAGGAGGCGATAGCGGTTTGCGCCGCTGGCGCTCCCTGTTCGCGTACGCTCAACGTGTAGGCCCCGGTTTCGCCTGGACTGTAGCTGGTGGACCGAATGCGGATTTCGCCGTCCTGCGCCAGCGTGACGGTGACACGGCTATCGGTCGACCCGCGGTCGCCATTGTCGTCGTTGTCCTCCTGCTCCATTCCCGGTGCGGCGACGATCAAATAGGTGTCGAACTCTGTGGACGCAGCTTCGATGACCAGCGTCTGGCCACGGCGACCGTTGACCGTAAACGAATCCGCGAACTCGCCGCTGCTCAGCTGAGAATCGCCGCTGGCGAGGGAGTCGCGCACGGTTTGTCCGACTTGAATGGCGCCGCCTGTGCTGGCTGCGTTTTGCGGCGCGGCGCCGCCTCCGGTAAGCTGCAGCGAGTAAGCGCCGGTTTGGCCGGCGGCGTAGCTGGTCGCCATGATCCGATATGCGCCGTCGCGCGGTAGCGTCAGGGTGAGGCCCGCATTCGTGGCGGGAGTGGCTTCGTCGTCATTGTCTTGTTGGAAATCGCTGGGACCGCGGATGCCGAGATAGGTGTCGAAATTGTCGGAGAGCATGCGCACCGTCACCGTCTCTCCGGCGCGGCCTTGGAAGGAGTATACATCCGCAAATTCGCCCGAGGGGAGCTGGCTGTCGCCTTGCGCTAAACTGCCGCGAACGGTTTGACCGACCGAAATGTTCTGCTGTGCGTAAGCTGGCGCGGCGATGGCGCTGAGCCCTGCAGTCAAGGCCGCGAACATCAAAGTACGTAAAGATGACGCCATTTTCCCCTCCAACGGATTCCCTCGACGACCATGGCGGGGCCGCGGGGAGATCGTCAAGCAATCCCTGCACGCAGGCCTTAACCACTCGGCGGCCATCTGGCGTTTCGCGGGCGGCGGGCTTAGAGGGCGGTATGGGAATATCGGGAATGACCGGGTTTGCGCGGGCCGAGGGCGTTTTGCCGGCGTCTTCGGGCGGCCTCGCCTGGACTTGGGAGGCCAAGAGCGTCAACGGGCGCGCGCTCGACTTGAAACTCAGGACCCCGCCGGGGCTCGATGGCCTTGAGCCGCAGGCGCGCGCGCTGGCGGCGAAGATGTTCAAGCGCGGCTCGCTGCAAGCGAGTCTCACGCTGGCGCGGCCAGTCGCAAGCGCCGGAGGGTTGGTTCGCATCGATACAATTCTGCTCGAACGGCTGCTGGAGGCGGGCGGACCTTATCTGAAAGCGGGGCGCGTCAGTCCACCAAGCTGGGACGGAATTCTGGCGCTGCGCGGAATTCTGGTGAGCGAGGAGGTCTCTGAAGTCGGCGCAGAGACGCGTGCTGAAATGGAGGTCGTGTTGTTGGCGGGGCTCGAACAGGCGCTCCTTGGCGTGGCGCAGGCGCGGGCGGGCGAGGGCCGCATGCTTGCAGGGGTCCTCAGCGAACTGGCCGATCGCGCCGATGCTCTGCTTGCGCGGGCGCGGACCTCGGCGGCGGCCGCGCCGGCGGCTGCGCTCGAGCGGCTGAAATCGCGGCTCGCAGCGCTTGCACCCGATTTGCAGTTCGACCCACAGCGCCTGGCGCAAGAGGCGGCGCTGGCGGCATCAAAGGCGGACGCACAAGAGGAATTGGAGCGGCTCGCCGCCCATATCGGCGAGTTTCGCGCGTTGCTTGCGCAGTCGGAACCAGCCGGTCGGCGGCTGGATTTTTTGGGCCAGGAATTGACGCGCGAGGCGAATACGCTTTGTTCAAAATCTCCGGAATTGGAACTGACCCGCATCGGCCTCGATCTCAAAACCGTGGTCGATCAGATCAAGGAGCAGGCGGCCAATGTTGAATGAGCACGTCGCGCGCCGCGGGCTGATGTTCGTGCTGTCGAGCCCCTCCGGCGCCGGCAAATCGACTATGGCGAAGAAGCTGATCGAGGACGACGGCAACACTTCGCTTTCGGTGTCGGCCACCACGCGCCCACCGCGCCCCGGCGAGATCGATGGGCGCGAATACAAATTCATGGACCGCGAAGCGTTTGAAGTGATGGCCGATCGCGGCGAGTTCCTCGAACACGCCATGGTGTTCGGCGCCCATTACGGCACCCCGCGCGCGCCGGTGGAAGCGCTGCTGATCCAGGGGCGGGATGTTTTGTTCGACGTCGACTGGCAAGGCGCGCGCGCATTACGCGCCGCCGCGCCGGAGGATGTGGTCGGCATCTTCATATTGCCGCCCTCAATGACGGAACTGGAGCGCCGCCTGCACACCCGCGCACAGGACAGCGAAGAAGTCATCGCCAAACGCATGGCGCGCTCACTCGATGAGATTTCGCACTGGGAAGAATACGATTACGTGCTGGTGAATACGCTGCTGGAACAGACGCTGGGACAGATCAAACAGATACTCGCGGCGGAGCGCTTAAAGCGCGCGCGGCAGTTATGGCTGAAGCTGCATGTGGAGCGGTTGAGAAGGGGGATTTAGGTGGGCTGGGGTATCGCAGCCGTCGCCACAGTTAGCCCCTCCTCGGATCACGCTTGGAGGCAAGCGTTTGCAAGCAAGAGTAACCCGAGGTAGGCGAGAGGAACGAGAGAAAGCATACTCGCCAGCGAGAGTTCCTCAAGTCCTGGAATCTTTGGCATCAGCCAGCGCACAACGAATGCCAATACTCCGCTCCCTGCCGTAATGATCATCCAAATGGGCCAAAGCAGAGGGCTTGACAGCGCTACGAGCAGGAGTCCGAACCAGACAATGACAGTCTGCGCACGCGTAATTGTGTAATTGTTGAAGGCGAGCGCACCGCCTCGAAAAAGCGCAGCGACTTGCACAAAGCCCACGCCAACATAGTCTTTGAGGTCGTCGCTCAGCTCGATTTGCCAGTTTAGCTGGCGAGTGATCCAACCAAGAGCATCACCGATTAGAGGTCGAACATAGCTCACCCAGCCATCTACCGCGTCGCGAAGAATGCCTGCCAATCCGAAATCAAAAAAACTCCTCAGGAAACAAGAAGCGAGAATGCCCCCAGCATCGCTGCAATCTGTCCGTAAACGAGCCAGGCTAACGAAATGCGCCTCGGGGGCTCAAACCCGGCGCGGTTCACATCTTTGGAAGACATCATCCTGACTCCTGCGCCTAGCTTTTTGAAATTTGGCACCATTGACGAAAGGATGTAGCGCCTTAATCCGCGTGCGCGGCGTTCTTGCGGGCGAGGAAGTCGTCGAAGTCGAACGCTTCCGATCCGCTTTGTTCGCCTTCGATCAGCGCCGCGCGCAGCGCTTCGAGTTTGGCTTCGCGCTCCTCCAAGAGCCGCAGGCCGACGCGCAACACTTCGCTGGCCGAGCCGAAGCGGCCAAGGGTGATTTGGCGGTCGATGAAGCCGGTGAAATGCTCGCCTAGCGAAACGGAAGTGTTCTTGGGCATGAGTACCAATATATACCAAAGCACTCGCAAGGGCACGTTCAAACAGAGCGGAATCAAGCAGGCGCCCCGCTCCCCCTCGATGGGGGAGCTGTCACGCGAAGCGTGACAGAGGGGGTGGGGCCCGCTGCTCTTGCCGACGGAGCCTCTGGAGGCCTGCTTTCACCCACAGCGCGCACACCCCCTCCGGCCGCTGCGCGGCCACCTCCCCCATCGAGGGGGAGGCGGGGTGGTGGCGCCTGGGCCAATCGCGCGAATTATGCTACCCAGTAGCACCATGACCGCCAAAGCCTCCATTTCCCTCACCGATTCCCAGGAAGCCTTCGCTCGCGAGCTGGTGGCGAAGGGGCGGTATGCGAGTTTGAGCGCGGTGCTCCAGCACGGGCTCGAACTGTTGCGCAAGCAGACCGAGACCGAGGAAGCCGAACTCGCCGTACTCAAGGCGCTGGAAGCGCGCGCTCGGGGCCCCTCCGATCCCGCGGCACTCAAGGCGCTATTGGAAGAGCGCGCCAAGGGGCCGTTCATCTCGATGGAGGAGGGGCGCGCGCGGACCAGGCGCATGATCGCGGAGTTCAGCGAGCGTGTATTGCTTGACGATGACCTCCAGGCTTGAGCGCTTGGTTCAGCCGAACAACGATCTCGGCGTGCTGTTCGATTTCCTGGTCGATAGCTTTGTGCATTCGACGAGGTTTCCTAGTTCGTTCCGCGCGCGCCCCGAGCATCTGAACAGTATAAAAGGTCGCGGAATTTGCTCCGTCATTCCGGGCTTGCGAAGCAAGACCCGGAACCCAGGGGATCGTAGAGCTGCGCCTTTGTCCCTGGGTCCCGGATCGCGCTCCGCGCGTCCGGGATGACGGAACTCATAGATTGACTGGAATAAATTCTCGCCACCCCGCGCCTTTCCGCCCTCTTGCGGCGACGCAATAAATCGTCCATGCGCGGGGCGCGAAAGCGGAACTTTCCATGACGAAGATTCTCGTCGACGGCGCTGAAGTCGACGTTCCCCCGGAATATACTTTGCTGCAGGCGTGCGAAGCCGCCGGCGCTGAGATTCCGCGCTTTTGCTACCACGAGCGGCTCTCGATCGCCGGCAATTGCCGCATGTGCCTGATCGAGGTGAAAGTAGGGGGCAAGCCGGGGCCGAAGCCGGTCGCTTCGTGCGCGCAGCAAGTGAAAGACCTGCCGCCGCCGCGCGACAATCTGCCGAACGAACTCGTGACCAAATCCCCCGCCGTGACGAAAGCGCGCCAGGGCGTGATGGAATTCCTGCTCATCAACCACCCGCTCGATTGCCCGATCTGCGACCAGGGCGGGGAGTGCGATCTGCAGGACCAGTCGGTCGCCTATGGCCGCGGCGGCACGCGCTTTGACGAAAACAAGCGCGCGGTCGAAGAAAAGTTCATGGGACCGCTGGTGAAAACGGTGATGACGCGCTGCATCCAGTGCACACGCTGCGTCCGTTTCGCCACCGAGGTAGCAGGCGTGCCCGAGCTTGGCGCCACCGGCCGCGGCGAGGACATGGAGATCACCACCTATCTGGAGGCGTCGCTGTCGAGCGAGCTTTCAGCCAATGTGATTGATCTATGCCCGGTGGGCGCGCTCACCTCCAAGCCCTACGCTTTCAATGCGCGTCCATGGGAACTCACAAAGACAGAATCGATCGATGTGATGGATGCGCTCGGCTCCAATATCCGCATCGACGCGCGCGGCGACGCGGTGCTGCGGATATTGCCGCGCGTGAACGAAGGCGTGAACGAGGAATGGATTTCCAACAAGGCGCGCTACGCCGAGGACGGTCTTTCAAGGCAACGGCTCGATCGGCCTTACATTCGCGAAAACGGCAAATTGCGCGCGGCGTCGTGGGATGAAGCGCTGGCGGCTGCCGCCAAGGCGCTTTCGGGCGACCCGAAGAAGATCGGCGCTATCGCTGGCGACCTCGCTTGCGCCGAGAGCATGAAGGCGACGCTCGATCTCTTCCGCGCGCTGGGCTCGCCCAACACCGATTGCCGTCCCGACGGCGTCAAGCTGCGCGGCCCCAGACAATCCTACCTATTCAATTCTACCATTGCCGGCATTGACGAAGCCGATGCGATCCTCCTGATCGGAACCAATCCGCGCCTGGAAGCGCCGGTGCTTAACGCGCGTATCCGTCGCGCCTGGCTGCGCGGGGCCGAGATTGGCGTCGTCGGCGAAGCAAACCACCTCACGTATCGGTACACGCACATCGGCGCCGGCCCTCAATCGCTCGCGACGCTCGGCGCATTCGGCGATACATTGGGGAAGGCGCAGCGGCCGATGCTGATCATCGGGCAGGGCGCCTTGTCGCGGGATGACGGTGCAGCAGTTCTTCACGCCGTCGGCAAACTTGCCGGCGACCTTGGCGCGATCAAGGATGGCTGGAACGGCTTTAATGTGCTGCACACCGCCGCCGCCCGCGTCGGCGGCCTCGACCTGGGTTTCCTGTCGGGTGCGGGCGGCAAGGATGCCGCCGCGATGTTGAAGGGCGGGCTCGATACGCTGTTGCTACTTGGCGTTGACGAAGTAATGTTGCCGAGCGCGGGGACCATTATTTATCTCGGGACCCATGGCGATGCTGGCGCGCACCGTGCCGATATTATACTCCCCGGCGCCGCCTATGCCGAGAAGGACGCCATTTGGGTAAATACCGAGGGGCGCGTTCAATACGGACGCCGCGCTACGTTCCCGAAGGGCGAGGCCAAGGAAGATTGGACGATCCTGCGCGCGCTATCGGGAACCATGGGCAAGAAGCTTCCTTACGATACGCTCGATGAATTGCGCGCCCGGATGATCGCCGACCATCCGACGTTTGGCCATGTCGATTATGCGCCGGGCGCAGCGGATACATGTGGGTTCGATCTCGCCCAAATGGGCAGCCAGGGGCAGCTATCCGTTGAGCCGTTCCGCTCGCCGATCACGGATTTCTACCTCACCAATCCAGTCGCGCGGGCTTCGAAAACGATGGCGGAATGCTCGCGTCTGAGGGGCGCGTCATCGCGGGTGGCGGCGGAATGAACCCGGCGGCTGACTATATCCCGTTTGTTCAGCTCCCCATTGAGTGGGAGTGGGGCTTGATGAAGACGGGCCAAGTGCTCGGCATCGTGATCCTCTTGCTGCTGACGCTGGCGTTCATCCTGCTGTTCGACCGCAAGGTCTGGGCGGCGGTGCAGCTGCGCAAAGGGCCAAACGTGGTTGGCCCGTTCGGCTTGCTCCAGAGTTTCGCCGATTTCTTTAAATTCGTGTTCAAGGAAATCGTCATTCCCGCGGGCGCGAACAAGACTGTGTTCATCCTGGCGCCGTTGCTTACTTTCGTGCTCGCCTTCGTCGGCTGGGCGGTGGTCCCGTGGTCGAGCGGCGTCGTGATCGCCGATCTCAATGTCGGCATTCTCTACCTGTTCGCGATCTCCTCGCTTGGCGTCTACGGCATCATCATGGGAGGCTGGGCGTCGAACTCGAAATATCCGTTCCTCGGCGGTTTGCGCTCGGCGGCGCAGATGGTGAGCTATGAAGTCTCCATCGGGTTCGTGATCATCACTGTGCTGCTGCTCGTGGGATCGCTCAATCTCGGCGACATCGTCGAAAACCAGCGCGATGGCATCTGGATGTGGCACGGATTTCGGCTTTTCAATTTCGCGGAATTTCCGAACAATCTGCTGGTGGGCGTCACCATGTACGCCATGCTGGTGGTGTTCTTCATCTCGGCACTGGCGGAGACCAACCGCCCGCCGTTCGATCTGCCTGAAGCAGAGTCAGAGCTCGTAGCCGGCTACCAGGTGGAATATTCCTCCACGCCGTATCTCCTGTTCATGATCGGGGAATATCTCAACATCGTGCTGATGTGCGCGATGACGAGCCTCATGTTCCTGGGGGGCTGGCATTTGCCCTGGGGGCCGGTCGACGACCCATGGTTCGGGTTCCTTATTTTCTACGCGAAAATCTGGTTCGTGTTCTTCCTGTTCGCGATGGTGAAAGCGATCGTGCCGCGCTATCGCTACGATCAGTTGATGCGCCTTGGGTGGAAGATATTCCTGCCCACCTCGCTCGTGGCGGTCGCGGTCATCGGCTATTACGTCACCTTCTTGGCGCCGCCCGTTCGCGCGGCTTTGGCGGGAGGTTAGAATGAGCCGCATTCTGCAAGCCGCTAAAGGCGCCTTGATGCTCGACATGATCGGCGGCTTTGCGCTGGGCATGAAGTATTTCTTTCGCCGCAAAGCGACCGTGAATTACCCGTTCGAGAAGGGGCCGCTCAGTCCGCGCTTCCGCGGTGAGCATGCGCTGCGGCGTTACCCCAACGGTGAAGAGCGCTGCATCGCTTGCAAACTCTGCGAGGCGATCTGCCCGGCCCAAGCCATTACCATCGAGGCCGAGGAACGCGCCGACGGCTCGCGCCGCACCACCCGCTACGACATCGACATGGTGAAATGCATCTATTGCGGTCTTTGCCAGGAGGCCTGCCCGGTGGATGCGATTGTCGAGGGGCCGAATTTCGAGTTCGCCGCCGAGACGCGCGAGGAATTGTACTACGACAAAGAACGCCTGCTCGCCAACGGTGACCGTTGGGAGCGGGAGATCGCGAAGAATCTGGAACTGGACGCGCCATATCGCTGAGCGTGGCGGAGAGGGAAAATTTGATGTTGGCGGCTGTCGCCTTCTACGTTTTGTCCGCGGTCACCATCGCTTCGGCGCTGGCGGTGATCAGCGTGCGCAACCCCGTGCACGCCGTGTTGTTCCTCATCCTAGCGTTCTTCAATGCGGCGGGTCTGTTCGTGCTTTTGGGCGCGGAATTCCTGGCGATGCTGCTGGTCGTTGTCTATGTCGGCGCGGTCGCGGTGCTCTTCCTCTTTGTCGTGATGATGCTCGATGTCGATTTCGCCGAGCTGCGGCAGGGTTTTCTTTCTTATCTGCCAGCCGGGGCCTTGGTGGCCGCAGCGCTGTTGGCGGAGCTGGCGCTGGTCGCGAGCGCTGCGACTTCAGCCGACGGCGCGCCGATCGCGCTCGCGCCCGCTAGCCAGGTCGGGGTAACAAATGCCGAGTCGATCGGGCGGGTGCTCTACACCGATTATCTGCTTGTGTTTCAGCTGGCGGGGTTGATCCTATTTGTGGCGATGATCGGCGCTATCGTGTTAACGCTTCGCCACCGTCCGGGCGTGCGCAAACAAGACATCACCGCCCAGGTCGGGCGCAAGCGCTCGGAAGGCGTGGAGCTCAAGGACATCCGCCCAGGACAGGGGCTCGGCTGATGGCGATTTCGCTCACGCACTATCTTATCGTCGCCGCCGCTCTGTTCACGATTGGTGTGTTCGGCATATTCGTGAACCGCAAGAACGTCATCATCATCCTGATGTCGATTGAGCTGGTTCTGTTGGCGGTGAATATCAATCTGGTGGCGTTTTCGGCATACCTTCAGAACATAGAGGGCCAGATTTTCGCGATGCTGGTGTTGACCGTGGCTGCGGCGGAAGCTGCGGTGGGCTTAGCCATTTTGGTCACCTATTTCCGCAATCGCGGCGGCATCGCCGTCGAAGACATAAACCAGATGAGGGGCTGAGCGGTGGCGATTTCGACCGAAGCCCTGATCGTTCTCGCGCCGCTCATTGCGGCCGCGTTCGCGGGATTGTTGCAGAAGCAGATTGGCGACCGCGTGGCTATGGCGGTGACCACCGGTTCCGTCGGCCTTTCGCTCGCGCTCTCCATCCCGATCTTTGCCAGCTTCGTTTGGGGCGGGGGCGAGAAACAAGTCGTTGAGTTGTTCAAGTTCATCGATGTCGCCGGCTTTTCCTCAACCTGGAGCGTTCGGATCGATACCCTGTCGGCGATCATGCTGGTCGTCGTGAACACGGTGAGTTTCCTGGTTCACGTCTATTCGATCGGTTACATGGCCGAGGATCCCCACCGGGCGCGCTTCTTCTCCTATTTGTCGTTCTTCACCTTCGCGATGCTCGCGCTGGTGACGGCCAATGACTTGCTCCAATTGTTCTTTGGATGGGAGGGCGTCGGGGTCGCATCCTACCTGCTCATCGGCTTCTGGTATCACAAACGCAGCGCCAACGACGCCGCAATCAAGGCGTTCATAACCAATCGGGTCGGCGACTTTGGTTTCGCGCTCGGCATCATGGCCGCGTTTCATTTTTACGGCACGATCCAGTATGACGAATTGTTCGCCGCCGCCGCCGCGCAGCCCGACCTCATGTTCAGCGCCGGCGGGTTCGAAACCCGCGCGGTGGAGCTGGTGGCGTTCTTGCTGTTCATCGGCGCGATGGGCAAAAGCGCGCAATTTTTCTTACACGTCTGGTTGCCCGACGCGATGGAAGGGCCGACGCCGGTCTCGGCGTTGATCCACGCCGCCACTATGGTGACCGCTGGTGTGTTCATGGTGTGCCGCTGTGGTTCGCTGTATGAACTCGCGCCTTATGCTGCGGGGTTCGTCACGATCATAGGGGCTACGACCGCTTTGTTTGCGGCGACCGTGGGTTTAGCGCAGAACGACATCAAACGAGTGGTGGCGTACTCGACGTGTTCGCAGCTCGGCTACATGTTTTTCGCCGCTGGCGTCGGCGCATATAACGCCGCGATGTTTCACCTGTTTACCCATGCCTTCTTCAAGGCGCTCTTATTCCTTGGCGCGGGCTCTGTGATCCACGGCCTGCATCACGAGCAAGACATGCGTTACATGGGCGGTGTGCGAAAGCCGATGCCGGTGACGTGGGCGATGATGACGATTGGCACGCTGGCGCTAATTGGATTCGGCATTCCCGGGCTTGGCGGTTTCGCAGGCTTCTACTCGAAGGACGCTATCATCGAGGCGGCCTATGGCAGCCATGGCATCGGCGCGCAGTTTGCATTTTGGTGCGGCGTCACCGCAGCGTTGCTCACGAGTTTCTATTCCTGGCGGTTGGCCTTCATGACCTTCGAGGGCGTCTTCCGGCCCAACCCGCATGCGCACCATCATGATCACCACGATGACCATGCGCATGCGAAACCCGCTGACGGCGCCGCGCCCGCGCATGAATCGCCCTGGGTCATGCTGGCGCCGCTGATCGTGCTCGCGATCGGAGCATTGTTCGCCGGCATGGTGTTCGCGCCGTATTTTCTGGGCGGCGCCAATGATTTCTGGAGGCACGCGATCCCGTTTGAACACGGCGAGCACCAAGAATTCCCGACCTGGGTGATCTGGGCGCCGCTCACCGTCACCTTGATTGGGTTTTTCGGGGCCGTAGTGTTTTACCTTTGGAACCCGGGCGTGCCTCGTCGTCTCGCCGGCGGGCCCGCGCACACGTTCCTCTACAACAAATGGTTCTTCGACGAGGTCTACAATTTCGTCTTCGTGAAGGGCGCTCGCGCAATCGGCGACTTGTTCTGGAAGGTTGGCGACCAGAAGTTGATTGACGGTTTGGGTCCCGACGGCGTCGCTGCTTCGTCGCGCTTCTTTGCACGCATGGTGCGCAAGCTGCAGACGGGTTACGTCTACCACTACAGCTTCCTGATGTTGATCGCCGCTGTCGGCTTCGGCGCCTACGCGATCTTCGCTGGCATCGGGGGCGGGCGATGAACTGGCTCGAGATGGTTTCAGGATTGCGGGAATTCCTGCGTGACTGGCCGCTTTTGTCGATTGTCACGTTTCTACCCGCGGCGGGCGCACTGCTTGTACTCGGCGCGCGCGCTTCGTTGCCGGGGGAAAACCCTGGTTTCGACCGTGGCGTGCGACTGATCACGCTGATTGTGACAATAGTTACCTTCATAGCATCGTTGCTTGCGTTTGCGGTGTTCGATCCGTCGGACAGCGCCTACCAGATGGTGGAGAGCACGCCATGGGCGTTTGGCCTCGCCTACCGATTGGGCGTGGACGGATTGGCGATGTCGTTGATCCTCTTGACCACCTTCCTGACACCTTTGTGCATCCTGGCAAGTTGGAGCATCGAGAAGCAGGTCGCCAGCTACATGGTGCTGTTTCTGATCCTCGAGACGCTGATGATTGGCGTGTTCTGCGCGCAGGACATCGTTCTCTTCTACTTCTTCTTTGAAGCCGGCCTCATTCCGATGTTCATTCTGATCGGCGTGTGGGGCGGAGCGCGGCGCGTCTACGCTGCATTCAAATTCTTTCTCTACACGCTGCTCGGGTCCATCCTGATGCTGGTGGCGATCGTCGCGATGATCGCCATCGCGGGCACCAGCAATATCGAGGCGCTCGCCGCCTATGCGCGCGACACCGGGTTCGATCCAAACGTCCAGATATGGCTCTGGCTCGCGTTCTTCGCTTCATTTGCGGTGAAATTGCCGATGTGGCCGGTGCACACATGGTTGCCCGACGCCCACGTCGAGGCGCCGACCGCAGCGTCGGTGGTGCTGGCGGCGATCCTGTTGAAGATGGGCGGGTACGGCTTCCTTCGTTTCTCGTTGCCGATGTTTCCTGATGCATCGCACTTTTTTACGCCGATGATGTTTGCATTGTCTGTGGTGGCGATCGTGTGGGCTTCGCTGGTCGCGTTCCGGCAGCTCGATATGAAGAAGTTGATCGCGTACTCGTCGGTGGCCCACATGGGCTTCGTAACGCTCGGCATTTTCTCCGGGACCATGCTTGGAATACAGGGGGCGATCTTCCAGATGCTCTCGCACGGGATCATTTCCGGAGCGCTCTTCCTGTGCGTCGGCGTCGTGTATGATCGCATGCACACGCGTGAGATCGCGTTCTATGGCGGGCTGGTTCATAGAATGCCGGTTTACGCCGCAGTATTCATGTTGTTCACGTTGGGAAATGTCGGCCTTCCTGGAACCTCGGGTTTTCCGGGAGAGATTCTCACCATGGTCGGCGCTTTCCAAGTGAGTGTTTGGGCGGCGGCCGGCGCTTGCCTGGGTGTAATCTTCTCCGCAGCCTATGCGCTGACATTGTACCGCAAGGTCACGCTTGGCGTGATCGAAAACCCGAAACTCGCGGGCATCGCTGACATGGAAGCGCGCGAGTGGATCACGTTCGGGCCTTTGATCGTCGCCACGCTGATTATGGGCTTGGCGCCGTCGCTGGTGCTGGATTTCACCAACGCATCCGCACAGGCGGTGGCGTCAGCTTTCTCGGGAGCTGAGCCATGATGCAGCCCATGCAGGACCTGTTGGTCAGTTTGCCGCTGGTGCGGGCGGAATTGCTTTTGGCTGGGTTCGCGCTCGTTGGAGTGCTGATCGGTGCGTGGGGCGGGGACCGCGTGTTTGGTTTGTTGTCCGCGCTTGGCGTCGCTGCATTGGCTGGCGCGGGTTTGTGGGCGGTCATTGATGCCCCGGTTGCGCCAGCGCAGATATTTCAAGGCGCGATGGTCATCGATGGGCTCGGCGTGTTCGCCAAGGCGCTCATCGGTTTCTCCGCCGCTGCGGCGCTCGCGCTTGGCGCGGATCATTTTGCGCGGGACAAGGATCCGCGTTTCGAGTTCCCGATCATGCTGGCGCTCGCGGCGCTAGGCATGTTCGTCATGGTTTCGGCGCAGGACCTCATTAGCCTCTATGTAGGGGTGGAGCTGCAGAGCCTGTGCGCCTATGTGCTCGCGGCGTGGCGTCGAGACGATGCGCTCTCCTCGGAGGCTGGGCTCAAGTATTTCGTGCTGAGCGCGATCGCATCCGGCCTGCTGCTGTTTGGCGCATCGTTCGTCTATGGGTTCACCGGCTCCATTCATTTCGACGCGATTGCCTCTGCGGCTGCGGAAGGTGGGGGCGTCGGCTTGCTGTTCGGCCTGGTGCTGATGCTGTGTGCCCTGGCGTTCAAGATGTCTGCTGCGCCATTCCACATGTGGACGCCAGATGTCTACGAGGGAGCGCCGACGCCGGTGACGGCGTTTTTCGCGGCGGCGCCTAAGGTGGCGGCGGTCGTGCTGATGGCGCGGGTTCTCTATGAGCCGTTCGCCGGGTTCGAGCCGCAATGGCGCCAGGTGGTGGTGGCGCTCTCGGCGATTTCGATGGTCTGGGGCTCGGTTGGTGCGCTGATGCAAACCAATCTGAAGCGCCTTATGGCCTATTCCTCGATTGGCAATATGGGCTTTGTGCTCATGGGGCTTGCGAGCGGCGTAGCCGAAGGGCCAGCCTCGGCGCTCATTTATCTTGCATTCTATCTGCCGGCGAACATCGGCATTTTCGCCCTAATCCTGGCTATGCGCCGCAACGGGGTCCCCGGTGAGACGGTGGAGGACTTGGCTGGCATGGCAAGATCGCGGCCGTGGATGGCCGGGCTTTTGACCGTGCTTCTCTTTTCGATCGCCGGGATTCCGCCGTTTGCCGGCTTCATCGGGAAGTTCTTGGTGTTCCGCGCAGCCATCGACGCGGGGTTGATTTGGCTTGCGGTGCTTGGCGGCGTCGCTGCCGTTGTGGCGGCGGGTTATTACCTTAGATTGCTGTCTTCGGTGTGGTTCAGCGCGCCCGCGCCGCGTTTCGACCCGGCCTCGTTCCCGATTGCCGCCGTCGCGACTGCGGCGACGGCGTTGGTCTTCCCTATATTGGTGTTGACGCTAGGTTCTTTACAGAGCTGGGCTGAAGCAGCAGTGCGGATGAGCTTCTGAGAGGCGCGATGATAGACGCTCGGGCGTCGGTTGAAGTGTTCGAAGAGATAGACTCCACCAATTTGGAGGCGCGCCGCCGCGCCGAACGCGGCGAAGTTGGCCCGACTTGGCTGCTCGCGCGCCGTCAAAGCGCTGGCCGCGGGCGCCGCGGGCGCGCTTGGATTTCCTTTGAGGGCAACCTTTTTGCTACTTATGTCTTCGATACCGCGAAGGCTCCAGCGGAAGTGGCGTTGCTCGGTTTCGCGGCTGGCGTCGCGATCGCAGAGACCATGGACGCATTCGGCGTTCCCGGTGCCGCACTCAAGTGGCCCAATGATGTATTGGTTGGCGGCGCCAAGGCGGCGGGCATCCTGATCGACAGCGGAATTGGACGCGATGGCCGCCTCTGGGCAGCGCTGGGGTTGGGCGTCAATGTCGCTGTCGCGCCCCACGCACTCGACCAGGCGACGACTTCATTGCGAGAAAAGCTGCCACATGGCGCCGAAGCCCCATCGGCTGGCGCATTCTTTGCCGGTTTGAGGCCAAGGCTGGAGGTTTGGGCGGCGCGAATTGACGAAGAGGGGTTCGAACCTGTGCGGCGTGCTTGGCTCGCACGTGTCCACGGACTTGGAAACCGGGTGCGCATCCTCCAAGGCGCCGAGGCGATCGAGGGTGCAATCGTCGGGCTGTCGCCATGCGGGGAACTCGAACTCGATACTGCGGGCGGGCGGCGGCTGATCGCCGCCGGCGACGTACTCTTCGCAAACGTGGCGTGATCCAAATGCTCCTGGCCATCGACGTCGGCAACACCAACACCAAGTTCGCGGTTCACGACGGCGCCGGTTGGCGCGCGCAATGGCGCGCCTCAACCGATTCGAGCCGCACCGCCGATGAATATGCGCCGTGGTTGGCGCAACTGATGGATTTGGGCGGTTTCGGATTCGATGAACTCAATGCGTGCATCGTCTCTACCGTCGTGCCGCAGGCCCTGTTCAACCTGCGCAATTTATCGCGCCGCTATGTCGGGGCCGAGCCGATGGTGGTTGGGGAACCTGGTGTCAGTCTCGGGATCGAAGTGCGCATCGACAAGCCTAGTGAAGCTGGCGCCGACCGCCTCGTCAACGCGGTTGGCGCTTTTGTGGAGTATGGCGGGCCGACGATTGTTATCGACAGCGGCACTGCCACTACGTTCGATATCGTCGGTGTCGATGGCGCTTTCGAGGGTGGGATTATTCTGCCCGGAATTAACTTGTCTCTGCAGGCGCTGCATGACGCGGCGGCGCGTTTGCCGCGAGTGGAAATCCGCGACCCCGGCCGCGTGATCGGGAGGGACACGGTGAGCGCGATGCAGGCCGGCATTTATTGGGGCTCTATTGAAATGATCGAAGGTCTGTGTCGCCGCATTCGCACCGAGTACGGGAAGCCGATGAAAACCATCGCCACCGGCGGCGTCGCAGCGATCTTCGAAGGCGCTTTTCCCGCCATAGACCATTTCGACCAGGACCTTACCTCGCGCGGTCTGCTTGAGATATTCAAACGGAACGGCGGCGTATTTTGAGCAAAGCTAAATCAGGCGACGAACTTGTCTTCCTGCCTTTGGGCGGTTCGGGCGAGATTGGCATGAACCTAAACGCCTATGGCTATGGCCCGCCGGAGGCGCGGCAATGGATCATAGTCGATATCGGCGTCACGTTTGGGCGCGAGGACGCAACGCCAGGGATCGACCTCATCCTTCCCGACCCTGCGTTTCTGGTTGAAGAACGCGACAACATCCTGGGCATCGTGTTGACACATGCTCACGAGGATCACATTGGCGCGCTGGCCTGGCTGTGGCCCGATCTCAAGGCGCCGGTTTACGCTACGCCATTCACCGCGGCTTTGGTGCGCGAGAAACTGAAGGAACGCAGCCTGCTGGAGCGCGTGCCGCTCACGGAAATTCCACTCAAAGGAACGTTGAAGCTCGGCCCGTTCGACATCGAGTTCGTGACGCTGACGCATTCGATCCCCGAACCTAACGGCCTCGCGATACGCACGCCGTTGGGCATGGTTTGGCACACCGGCGACTGGAAGATCGATCCCGACCCGATGATCGGAGAGGTCACCGACGAAACAACGCTTAAAGCCATGGCCGAGGAAGGCGTTCTCGCCATGGTGTGCGATTCCACCAATGTGTTTGTGGAGGGAACTTCCGGGTCTGAATCTGACGTGCGCGAGAAGCTGGCCAAGGTTGTCGCCGGGTGCGCCGGGCGCGTGGCGGTGACCGCGTTTGCGTCGAACGTCGCGCGCGTGGAATCGGCGCTGTACGCTGCGCGCGCCTGCGGGCGCAAACCGTGCCTGGTCGGCCGCTCCATGCATCGCATCGTCGGTGCGGCGAAAAGCGTGGGGCTGCTGGCGGACGCGCCGGCGATCATAGCGGAGGAAGAGGCCGCCAATTTGGCGCCGGACAAGGTGCTTTACCTCTGCACCGGCAGCCAGGGCGAAGCGCGCGCGGCGCTCTCGCGCATCGCGCGCGGCGAGTTCCGCAACGTCTCGCTGCATGCGGGCGACACGGTGATTTTTTCGTCTCGCGTCATTCCCGGCAACGAGACGGCGATACACGGGCTCTACAATGCGTTCCTCTCCCGCGGCGTGGAGCTGATCACGGCCGACGATGCGCCAGTGCATGTGTCCGGCCATCCCGCGCGCGACGAACTCAAGCAGATGTACCAATGGGCGCGGCCGCGCATCGCGGTGCCGGTGCATGGCGAACGGCGGCATATCTTGGAGCACGTCAAGCTCGCCAAGGAACTTCAGGTGGCCGAAGCGATCGCTCCCAATAACGGCGACCTGATCCGGCTGGCGCCGGGCCCAGCTGCTTTGATCGATGAGGTTCCGTCCGGGCGCTTGTACGTCGATGGCGGCGTGATGATCGAAGCCGAGGACGACGCCTTGCGCGATCGCAAGCGCTTGGGCGCTGAGGGCGCCGTCAATGTTTCGCTCGTTGTGGGCGACAAGAAGAGCACAATTCTGGCAGGCCCCAACGTCTCGCTACGCGGGCTCTCCATGGCCGACGAAGACCGCCTTGAGGACGCGCTCGAAGAACTCGCCGGCGCGGCTGAAACCGCGTTTGGGCGCCTGGGGTTGGAGGAACGGCAGAGCGATGAGGCGGTAGAGGCCGCGATCGTGCGGGGCGTACGCAAAGCGGCCGACCGGCTCTGGGGCAAGCGCCCGCTGGTCGACGTGAGCGTATTGCGAGTTTAGGCTAGCCCCCAAGAAGGAGGGGTAATGATCGGAAGGCTCAATCATGTCGGGATCGCTGTCGCCTCTATCGAGGCGGCGAAGGCGACCTATTGCGATCTCTACGGCGTGAGCGAGCGCGCGATCACTGAGACCCGCGACTTGCCGGCGCAGGGCGTGCGCTTCGCTTTCGTCAATCTGCCCAACAGCCAGATCGAGTTGATTGAACCGCTTGGCGAAAATTCGCCCATCACGAAATTCCTGGAGCGCAATCCAAGCGGCGGTCAGCATCATGTGTGCTTCGAAGTCGCAGACATCTACGCTGCCCGCGATGAAATGGTCCGCAAAGGAGCGACGGTGTTGAATGAGCCGCGCATCGGCGCGCATGGCGCGCCCATAATCTTCGTACACCCCAGGAATTCCAACGGCGTGCTGGTCGAGCTGATGGAAACGCCTAAAGGCGCGCATCCATGAACCCGATCATGGGCGCCGCCATCTATTTCATCCTGTGGTGGCTTTCGTTCTTCATGGTGCTGCCGATGGGTGCCCAGAGCCTGCACGAGGCGGACGAGGAGGCAGCACCCGGGGTGGAGCGCGGTGCGCCGCGGGTCCCGAAGCTTGGGTTGAAGGCGCTTATCGCGACCGGCATTGCGGCTGTTCTGTGGCTGGGCGTCGCATGGGCGATCTCGGTCGATATTTTCCGCATGCGCGGCTGAACCGGGCGCGTTGCCCGCCGCGCCG
Source organism: uncultured Alphaproteobacteria bacterium (assembly GCA_902826035.1). Taxonomy (GTDB): domain Bacteria; phylum Pseudomonadota; class Alphaproteobacteria; order Caulobacterales; family Aquidulcibacteraceae; genus Vitreimonas. The sequence goes on along the minus strand of CADEDG010000017.1, from coordinate 10,144 downwards.
GCTTACTCTAACAAACCCTACAGAAAGGACGTTTTCGCTCATGCATGCGCTCAAGGTCACGCGCGCCAAGGATTTTCCCGAATGGTATCAGGCGGTGGTTCGCGAGGCCGATCTCGCGGAATTATCGCCGACGCGCGGCTGCATGATCATCAAGCCGTGGGGCATGGGGATTTGGGAGCGGCTGCAGGGCGAGCTTGATGCGCGCATCAAGGCTAGCGGGCACGAGAATTATTATTTCCCCCTGCTGATCCCGATGAGCTTCTTCGCCAAGGAGGCCGAACACGTTGAGGGCTTCGCCAAGGAGATGGCGGTGGTCACCCACCATAGGCTGAAGGCCTTCGACGGCGTGATGAAGCCGGATCCCGACGCCGAATTGACTGAGCCGCTGATCATCCGCCCGACTTCGGAGACTATTATCGGCGACGCCTTCAGCCGCTGGATCAAGTCATACAGAGATCTCCCGCTGAAGCTCAACCAATGGGCGAACGTGATGCGTTGGGAGATGCGCACGCGCATGTTCCTGCGCACGGCGGAGTTTCTCTGGCAGGAGGGCCACACCGCCCATGCCGATGAGGCCGACGCGATGGCCGAGACCATGCTGGCGCTCGAAATTTATCGCAGCGTTGCCGAGGACTTCCTAGCCATGCCCGTGATCGCTGGCGAAAAACCGGAGAACGAGCGCTTCCCCGGAGCGGAACGCACCTATTCGATCGAAGCGATGATGCAGGACGGCAAGGCGCTGCAGGCCGGCACCTCGCACTATCTGGGCACTCATTTCGCCGAAGCGCAAAACATCCGCTACCAGGACAAGGAAGGCGGCCAGACGCTCGCGCACACGACGTCGTGGGGCGTTTCCACGCGCCTGATCGGCGGCGTGATCATGACCCACGGCGACGACGACGGCCTGCGTACGCCGCCGACGATTGCGCCAAGGCAAATCGTCATCGTACCCATGCTGCGCGGCAAGCCAGAGGACGACCAACTCCTGGAATATTGCGCATCGCTCTGCGCGGAACTGGGTTCCGCCAGCGCGCTCGGCGCTCCCGTGCGCGCTTTCGTCGACATGAAGGATGCTCGCCCGGCCGACAAACGCTGGGACTGGGTGCGCCGCGGTGCGCCGCTCATCTGCGAGATCGGTCCACGCGACGCCGCAGGCGCGCAGGTGAGCTATCTAGTGCGCAACGCCTTGCGCGAAGGCGACAAGATCAAAACCAACACTTTGCCGCGCGCGGAGTTCGTGGGTCAGGCGCCGATATTGCTCGAGCAGATGCAGCGTGCTTTGTTTCAGGAAGCCAAAGCGCGGATGGATGGCGCCATCCGCGATGACCTCAAGACCCTCGAGGATGTAGCCGCCTATTATGGCGCAGAAGAGGGCGCGGAGTTCAAAGGCTGGGCGCGGGTGCAATGGGCGAAACCATCGGGCGCCGCGCTCGAGGAAATCGGCGACCGGCTCAAGGCGCTGAAGCTCACCATCCGAAACGCGCCCCTTGCGCAGCCGGCCTCGTTTGGCAAATGCATCTTCACCGGCGTGCCAGCAGTGGAAGAAATCCTGATCGCGAGAGCGTATTGATGGGTGGACGTTCCCAGCCTTTCGGCCTGTTCGAGCGCATGCTTGCAGGCCGATATCTTCGCGCCAAGCGCCAGCACGGCGGCGTCGCGCTGATTTCGGTGATCTCGGTAGTGGCGATTGCGCTCGCGGTGATGGCCCTGATCATCACTATGTCGGTGATGAACGGCTTCCGCGAGACGCTGCTCTCGCGCATCCTGGGCGTGGACGGCCACGTCTATGTCGATGTGCAGTCCATGCCGCGCGAGCAGATTGACCTGTTGGCGGATCGCGCGCGCGGCGCGCCGGACGTCACCAGAGTGACCCCGATCATCAACGCCCAAGCGCTCGCCACCGCCGATGGGCGCGCAGCTGGCGTTCTTGTGCGCGGGCTCACCCGCGCGGACATCGAGGCGCTGTCCATCGTTCGCGACAATATCCGCAGCGGCGACCTCTCGGAATTCGAAGGCATCGACGCGCCAACGATTTTGATTGGGGACCGGCTCGCCGCCTCGCTCGGCGTAACCACCGGCATGGTGGTGACCATCGTGGCGCCGCAGCCGGCGATGACGCCGTTTGGGCAGACCCCGCGGCGCAAATCGTTCGTAGTGGGGGGCGTATTCAGCGTCGGGATGGCGCAGTTCGATAGTGTGTTCATCTATATGCCGCTCGAACAGGCGCAGATCCTGTTCAACCGTGGCGACGGCGCCGATGAATTGGAGGTGCGGATCGCGAACCCCGACCGCTCCAATGCGACGGTTCTGGCGCTCTATGATCGGCTTGGGGAGCGTTATTCCATCTACGATTGGCGCGCGCGCAGCCAAGGCCTTGCCGATGCGCTGGTGGTTGAACGCAATGTGATGCGGTTGATCTTGATGATCCTGGTTGCGATCGCCGCGCTCAACATCGTGACCGGCCTGATCATGCTGGTGAAGAATAAGAGCCGCGATATCGCCATTTTGCGGACCATGGGCGCCACCAAAGGCGCGATACAGCGCGTGTTTTTTATGTCGAGCGCCAGTCTTGGCGTGATCGGCTTGTCTCTTGGCTTGCTTCTTGGCATTGGGTTCTGTCTGAACATTGGTCCTATCCAGAACGCAATCGAGAGCCTCACCGGCTTCGATCCCTTTCCCGGCACCGTCTATTCTCTCGAGACGCTGCCCGCGAGGGTGGAATGGAGCGAGGTGGCGTTGATCTCGATGTTCACCGTGATTGTTACTTTCGCCTCTACGCTGGCCACCGCCTGGTGGGCTTCACGCTTCGACCCGGTGGAGGCGTTGCGCTATGAATAGCGCGCCGGTGCTTTCCATTTCTGGGTTGGAGCGGCGCTACAAGTCTGGCGCAGGCGAACTCGCCGTGCTTGCCGGCGTCGACCTTCAGATCATGCCGGGCGAGATCGTCGGCCTGGTCGGTCCCTCGGGCTCGGGAAAGTCGTCGCTCTTACATGCAGCTGGCCTGCTTGAGCGGCCGAATGCGGGCGAAGTCTACATCGACGGCCAGCCGGTCTGGTCGCTTGGCGACGACGGCCGCACCGCTGTGCGGCGCAATCGCATCGGCTTTGTGTACCAATTCCATCATTTGTTGGCGGAGTTCGACGCGCTGCTCAATGTCGCGCTACCGGCGTTGATCGCTGGGCGCAGGCGCAAGGAGGCTTACGCGGAGGCCGAACGTTTGCTCGGCATTATGGGGCTAGGCGACCGCATCCGGCACCAGCCGGCGCAGCTCTCCGGCGGCGAACAGCAGCGCGTCGCCATCGCACGCGCCATGATCAACAATCCGATCCTGATCCTGGCTGACGAACCCACCGGCAACCTCGACCCTGATACCTCCACCACTGTATTCGGCGTGCTGTCCGACCTGGTGCGGAAGGAAGGCGCCGCTGCGCTAATCGCCACTCACAATTTCGAGCTTACCAAATACATGGATCGTGTCATGGCGCTCGACCACGGCAAGCTGGTGCGGCGGAGCTGAGGGGAGAGCGTTAGGCTCGTGTAAGCCGGAAGCGCGGACGTTCGCCGGGTGCGGCCTTCGACAGGCTCCGGCGGACGAAGAAATGGCGTCACGCTGAGCTTGTCGAAGCGCGACGTGGTACGCCACCCCCAGACAAGGTAACTGCGGGGCCGGGTGAAGTGCCGGGCGCTGGCAGGGTAGCCCCGCTGGGTTCATACTCGTGACCAGGAATCACATGCCCCAGCCCTTCATCCACCTCCGCGCGCGTTCGGCCTATTCGTTGTTGCAGAGCGCCGCGCATGTGAAGGACCTGGTCAAGTTTGCCGCCAAAATCGATATGCCCGCCCTGGGTTTAACGGATTCCAACAATCTGTTCGGTGCGCTCGAATTCTCGGAGGCAGCGGCGGAAGCTGGCCTGCAGCCGATTGTGGGCTTGACGCTGAACATTCGCGACGAGGAAGGCGTTTCGGGCTCGCTGGCGTTGTTCGCGCAGACCAGCGAGGGCTATTCCAATCTGATGCGGCTCTCATCTGCCGCTTACCTCGACGGCGCGGCCCATGGCGATCCGCACGTCCTGTTGCCGCGAGTCCTGGAACTCTCCGAGGGCTTGATCGCGCTAACGGGCGGCGGCGACGGCGCCGTTGCGAGCCTCATCATTGCTGGCAAACACGGAGCCGCTGAGGCGTTGCTCAAACGAATTTCCAGCGCTTTCCGCAATCGACTCTATGTTGAGCTGCAGCGCCATGGCGAGCAAGCTGAACTCGAAAGCGAGGGCGCGCTCGTCGATTTCACCTACGCGCTGGGGCTGCCATTGGTCGCCTCCAACGATATTCGCTTTGCCAAGCGAAGCGACCATGCTGCTCACGACGCGCTCATGTGCATCGCCACCTCATCTTATCTGGGCGAGGAAGATCGCCCACGCGTGACGGCCGAGCATTATTTCAAGACGGCTGCCGAGATGAGCGCTCTGTTCTCCGATCTGCCGGAGGCGATCGCCAACACCAGCGATGTCGCGCGCCGTTGCGCCATACGCGTGGAGAAGCGCAAACCGATCCTGCCGCGCTTTGACACCAAACGAGGCCGCGACGAGCCGGCGGAACTGAAAGCGCAAGCCGAAGCAGGCTTAAATGCGCGGCTGAAAGCGCTCGGCGAACGTCGCGCGGCGCCGGAGGATGAATACTGGAAGCGCCTCGAGTACGAACTGGGCGTGATCACCCAGATGCAGTTTCCGGGTTATTTCCTGATCGTCGCCGACTTCATCAAATGGGCCAAGGCGCAGAATATTCCGGTCGGGCCGGGGCGCGGATCAGGCGCAGGCTCGGTTGTCGCCTGGGCGCTGACCATCACCGATCTCGACCCGTTGCGCTGGGGGCTGCTGTTCGAGCGTTTCCTCAATCCCGAGCGCGTTTCGATGCCGGATTTCGACATCGATTTCTGCCAGGAACGTCGCGGCGAAGTCATCGACTATGTGAAGAACAAGTACGGCGAGGATCGCGTCGCTCACATCATCACCTTCGGCACCCTGCAAGCGCGCGCGGTGCTGCGCGATGTCGGGCGGGTGATGCAATTGCCGTTCGGTCAGGTCGATAAGCTCGCCAAATTGGTTCCGGCGAACCCGGCGAATCCCGTAACTTTGGCTGAAGCGGTCGAAGTCGAGCAGCGGCTAAAGGATGCCCGCAAGGAACCCGAAGTACGTGCGTTGATCGACACCGCGCTGCAGCTAGAAGGGCTCTATCGCAACGCGTCGACGCATGCGGCGGGTGTGGTTATCGGCGATCGGCCATTGATCGAGCTGGTCGCGCTCTATCGCGATCCCCGCGCCTATCTACCAGCGACCCAATTCAACATGAAATGGGTCGAGGCGGCGGGACTGGTGAAGTTCGACTTCCTCGGGTTGAAGACGCTGACCGTCATCGATCGCGCGCTCAAATCGATGAAGCAGCGAGGCGTTGAACTGGACATCAATAAACTCGAATTCGATGACGCAGAAACTTACGCGCTCATGCAGTCTGGCCTCACCTTCGGCGTCTTCCAACTTGAAGGCCAGGGCATGCGCGACACGCTGCGCAAGGTGAAGCCGACCTGCCTGGAAGATGTGATCGCTCTGATCTCGCTGTACCGCCCAGGGCCGATGAAGAACATTGATCGTTTCGCCAATGTGAAGCACGGACGCGAGCCTGCGGATTATCTGCACGACATGCTCAAGCCGATTCTGGAGGAGACCTACGGCGTCATCGTCTATCAGGAACAGGTAATGCAGATCGCCCAGGTGCTCTCGGGCTATTCGTTGGGTGAAGCCGACCTGCTTCGCCGCGCCATGGGCAAGAAGCAGCCAGCCGAGATGGCCAAACAAAAGTCGCGCTTCATCGACGGCGCCAAGGAGCGCGGCGTCAGCGAAGGGCTGGCGGCGCACATTTTCGATCTGGTGGAAGAATTCGCCGGCTACGGCTTCAACAAATCGCACGCCGCAGCCTACGCCGTGATCGCCTACCAAACCGCCTATCTCAAGGCGCACTACCCGGTCGATTTCATCGCCGCCTCGATGAGCCTCGATCTTTCCAATTCCGACAAGCTGGCGAGTTTCCATCAGGACGCGCGTCGCGTCGGCGTTACAGTGCTGGCGCCCGACATCAATTCCTCACATGCCGATTTCGAGGTCGAGGCTACGGAGAGCGGCTTGGCCGTGCGCTATGCCCTGGGAGCGGTGCGGAATGTTGGCCTCGCGGCGATGGGCGCGGTCGTGGCCGAGCGTGCGCAAAACGGGCCATTCAAGGCGCTCTATGATTTCGCCGAACGCATCGATCCAAAAGCGATCAACCGCCGTCAGCTTGAAAATCTCGCCAAAGCCGGCGCGCTCGATGCGCTGGAGCCCGATCGCGCGCGCGCATTCGCCGCGTGTGAGACAATCGCCGCCTATGCTCAGCGTGCGGCAGAGGAGCGCGCGAGTTCGCAGGCAAGTTTGTTTGGTGCAGAGGAACCGAGCGCGCGCCCGAGTTTCCCCAAGGCGCCGGCATGGTCGTCGCAAGATCGACTGGACGCTGAACGCGAGAGCGTTGGCTTCTACCTGTCGGGCCACCCATTGTCGGAGTTTTTCACAGAGTCCGGAGAACGGTATTCGACAATTGCCGATATCCTGGAAGAGGGCGAAACCGAGCCGCGCGCCTACCTTATGGCCGGCGTCGTCCGACGCATCCAGTATCGAACCGGGCCCTCGGGGGACACGTTCGCCTATGTGGCGATGTCCGATCCCACAGGCGATTTCGAACCTGCGGTGATGCCCGAAGGTGTGGCGCATGTGCGCGAGGCCGTTCAGGTCGGCAAGAGCTACGCGTTTCGCTGCCGCGTACGCTACCGGGACGGCGATCTGCGCATGTCGGCGGATGCGTTCGAGCCTATCGAAGCAGTGGAGGCGCGCACCACCGAGGATTTGCGGGTGGTGCTGAAAGAGGGCGCGCCTATCGCTCTCCTGGCGCAGACCATGAGCGCTCTGCCGAAGGCGCAAGCGGGGGAAGCGCGGCCGCTGCGGCTGGTGCTGCGCCTCAATGACGGGCGTGAAATTGAACTCACGACCAAAACCATGGTGACGGCGAGCCCGGCCGCGCGGGCGGCGCTGAAGGCTGCGCGGGGCGTCGAACGTGTGATCTAACCGGCGCTTTGTCGAACAATTCTCCCGAAACGCGTGCATGGGCTTGTCCGCAAAGCTGCGGGCCGTTCAAATGACGCAAGCGAGGGGAACTTCCATGCGACCGCAATTCTTGAGCTTCTTGGCGCTGGCGGCGGCTTTGGGAGCGTCCAGCTGCGCCAGCGTTGCCGCCGAGGGCGCGAATGATGCGACCGCGCGCGTGCCTTATTCCTCAACCTATGTGCCGCGCACGGCGTCGCCGACCTTGATCCGCGGGGCGACCGTTCTGGACGGCCTCGGCAGCGAATTGGCCAATTCCGATGTGCTGATCCGCGACGGGCGGATCGTGGCTATCGGCGAGGGCATCGCCGCACCTCAAGGCGTCGTGATCGTCGATGGCGCTGGAAAGTTTGTCACCCCTGGCATTATCGATGTGCACTCCCACATCGGGGTCTATCCCTCGCCCAGCATCGATGCGACCTCGGACGGCAACGAGGCCACCGATCCAAACACCGCCGAGGTTTGGGCCGAGCATTCAGTGTGGCCGCAAGATCCAGGCTTCGGCCGCGCCGTCGCGGGTGGGATCACGACGCTGCACATTCTCCCGGGGTCGGCCAATCTGTTCGGTGGGCGCGGGGTCACCCTGCGTCCGGTGCTTGGCGCGCGCACCGTGCAGGAGATGAAGTTTCCCGACGCGCGCCAAAGCCTGAAGATGGCGTGCGGAGAAAATCCCGCGCGCGTGTACGGCGAGCGTAGTTCAGCGCCGTCAACTGGCATGGGCAACGTGGCCGGTTATCGCGCTGCCTTTGCACGCGCGGCAGAGTACAATCGCCGCGTTCAGGCTCAGCGCGAGAGCGGTGAGGGCGACCCCCCGGATCGCGATTTGGAGTTGGAGACGCTCGCTGGTGTGCTCAACGGGGAGATCCTGCTGCAATGGCATTGTTACCGCGCCGACGAGATGGCCAACGCCATAGAAATATCGCACGAGTTCGGCTTTCGCATCGCCGCCTTCCATCACGCCGTCGAGAGCTACAAAATTCCGGATTTGCTTGCGCGCGAAGAAATTTGCTCGGCGATGTGGGCCGATTGGTGGGGCTTCAAGATCGAGGCCTATGACGGCATCCGCGAGAACATCCCGTTCGTCCACGCTGGCGGCGCTTGCGCCATCGTCCATTCCGACAGCGAAGTCGGCGTGCAGCGGCTGAACCAGGAAGCAGCCAAGGCGCTTTCCGATGGCCGCCGCGCGGGGTTGAACATCAGCCGTGGCGAGGCATGGACTTGGCTCTCACGCAACCCGGCGCGCGCGTTGGGGATCGAGGAGGAGACCGGCTCGCTGCAGGCGGGGCGTCGCGCGGATGTGGTGATCTGGTCGGCGGACCCGTTGTCGAGCTACGCGGTGGCCGAGCAGGTCTACATGGATGGCGCGCTGATCTATCAGCGTGGAGAGGTGCGCGAGCCCTATTCCGACTTTGAGCTAGGTCAGACGTATCGGGAGCGCGGGCAATGAGAGCTGCCATTCTAGCGGCCGCTATGTTGTCGTTTGCGGCATCGGCCGCGGCCGAGACCGTGTTGATCCAGAACGGACGCGTCGTCACCAACGGCGCGGCGGGAATAATCGAGGGCGGCGACGTGCTCATCGTGGATGGGCGCATTTCCGCCGTCGGCGCTGAAGTCGCCGCGCCGCGCGGCGCACGCGTTATCGATGCCCAAGGCCGCACCGTCACGCCGGGCGCCTTCGCCGCCATGAGCGAGGTTGGCCTCAATGAAATCGCGGGTTCCGGCGCGCCCAACGACGCCGATGTTGAGGGAGAACTCGCCGCCGCCGCCGCCGACGCCGGTCGTGCTTTCGATCCTAATGTGACCGCAGTGGCGGTGACTCGCATGGAGGGCGTCACCCGCGCCGCGATCGCGCCGTCGGAGACGCATTCCATGTTCGGGGGCCGCGGCGCCCTGGTGGCGCTCGGCGGGCGCGCTGACAGCGTGTTCCGCGGCAGCGCCTTCATGGTGGTTGAATTGGGTGAAACCGGCGCGACACGCACGGGTACGTCCCGCGCTTCTCTCTGGCCGGCATTTGAAGCGGCAGTACGCGACGCGCGCGAATACCCTGGTCGCTATCGCTCGGGCCAAGGCGGTGCGGTGCTGAATGAACTTGACGCCGAAGCGTTGGCGCCCTTCGCGCGCGGGCAAGGCATGTTCCTGGTGCGCATGGAGAGTGCGGCTGACATTCGCCGCCTCCTTGCGTACAAACGCGCGAACCCGAGTTTGCGGTTCGCTGTCCATGGTGGGGCCGAGGCCTGGCAGGTGGCCGATGAGTTGGCGCGCGCGGAGATAGCGGTGATCCTCGACCCGCTATCCAATTTGCCGGACCGTTTCGAACGGCTCTCGGCGCGGCTTGACAACGCGGTGCTGCTCCAACGCGCGGGCGTGCGCATTGCTATTGCACCGCAACCAGGCTCGGTCGATGCGCATCAAGCCCGGCTCGCTCTGCAACTCGCAGGGAATGCGGTAGCCAATGGACTGGCGTGGGGCGACGCGATGGCCGCTGTGACGCGCGGCCCAGCCGAAATCTTCGGTGTTGGCGACCGCTTGGGGCGCCTTGAGCGCGGCTATGTCGCCGATGTTGTGATCTGGGACGGCGATCCGCTGGAGGTGATGAGCGCGCCGACGGCGGTGTTCATAGATGGCGCCGAGCAGCCCCTGGTCTCGCGCCAGACCCGCTTGCGCGACCGCTACCATCCGCGGGCGCGTTGAGCGCAAAATCGACGTCGCTCATCGACGAAGGCGGATTGACGACTTGCCTTGAGCCCCTGGTTGCGCTGTTCTCGGCGCGCGCCGGAGGTTCTCATGCATCGTTTTCTGGTATCGTTGGTTGGCATGCTTTCGGCGTTGACGCTGGGCGCTTCCGCTCAGGTCCCAACTGCACAATTGGCGCAACCGCCTGCCGGCGCCGAGGAATGGGTGATTACCTCCACCAGCGCCAGCCACGGGCACTCTTACCGGTGGACCACACCGGATGGCGTGCGCCG
>CADEDG010000016.1 GCA_902826035.1 uncultured Alphaproteobacteria bacterium | reverse complement strand
CGTTAAGAAGTCTTTTACTCGCGGGCCGCCTTTCCGTGTCAACACAACAGGCAGTAACAAGAGGCCTAAACGCAGTTGCGTTTGCTCTGGCGTGCTGGGTTTGGCTGCTGCTTGTCGCCGTCGCAGCAGGGGTTACCGGCTGGGGTGCGGGTGCGTCGCCGGAGGTTTCAGCGGCGGCGGCTCTCGCTTTGGCGCCGGCTTTGGCGGGGTTCGCCCTGGTCGTCCACCTTGGACGAAGGATCGCGGACGCCGGGTGGATACTAGTCTGGATGCTGAGCGCCATCGCGCTGGTTTCCAGCACGGGCGGGGCGTCTTCGCCATTGGCGGTGTTGTTTGCAATTCCGCTCGCTCTCACATCGGCGCTTGGGCGTCCGTGGCGGGTTGTGGCGGGCGCGGCCGGAGCGCTTGGGTTCGTGATCGCGGCTTGGGCAAGCAGGGGCGGCGTGGACGGCCCGGTTGCGCTTTTTGCGGCGCTGCTCGCGGCAGCCGCAATTGCCTTTGCCGCAGGATTGACCGTGCTCGGTCAGCGTTCAAACGCCAATGTCGTCGCCGTTGCGGGCGCACGCATTGCGGAGGTGTCGCATGAATTGCGCACGCCGTTGACGCACATTCTGGGCTTCGCCGAGATGATCGAGCGGCGCCTGTTCGGCGACCTCAACGAGCGCTATTCCGAATACGCTGGCCTCATCCGCAAGAGCGGCAACCATTTGCTGGGCTTGGTCAACGATCTGCTCGACATCTCCCGGATTGAGGCAGGGCGATATCCGATCGAGCGCGAGATTTTCGATGCGCGTTCGCTGGTTGAAGAAGTGGTGCGGTTGTCCACTGACGCGGCGCAGCGTAGGGCGATTGCGCTTGCCATGATCACGCCGGAAGCGCCGATCATGGTCAGCGCCGATGCAACAGCGCTTCGTCGTATTATCATCAACCTCGTCGGTAATGCGCTGAAATTCAGCCCGGAAGGCGCGCGGGTTAGTGTCAGCGCCGTTAGTGCCGGGCGCACACTGGTGCTGGAGGTGGCCGATTCCGGACCGGGTATTCCCGCGCACGAACGCGAGCGAATGGCGGCGCCCTATGAACGCGGCGCCGGGGGTGAGGAGGGCGCGGGCTTAGGCTTGTCGCTGGTGAGGGCGTTGGCTGTGCTGCATGGCGGCGAACTCTCTTTGCTCGAAGCGCCCGGCGGCGGCGCATTGATACGAGTAAGCCTGCCGGTGCTCGTGGCGACCTAGCTGGCGCCAATCAGCAGGAACGCGCGCGCTGCGGCCACATCGCCAACCTCCACCAGCAGGCGGCGCGCTCCGCGTGCGCCTTGAAGCGTTATTTCCGCGCTTTCGCGTGGATCGAGTGCAAGCAAGCTGACAAATGCCGCATCCGGAAACGCGAAGACCGCGAAGGAAGCGCCGCGCGGTGCGTTTTCGCTGGTGCGGGTCGAGGGATAGCTCAGCACCGCTTGGCTTGGCGAGGGCGCGCCAGCATTCAGGCCAAACGAGATGCGTTGTTGCAGCGCGATTTCTGGCGCATTCGTCCGGGAGGGGTCGCGCATGGCCAGTCGCGCGGAAGCCGGCGGCGCTTCGCCGCGCGCCAGCGGCAGCATCAGCACAAGACGGCGCACGCCGCCAGCTTCGCGAATGCCAAACGTCGCGCGCGCTGGCGCGTCGATATCTTGGCGCAGCCGCCAGCCATCGGAGGCGGCAACGCGGCGTGTGGACCAGGTTCGCGCCCAGCCTTCGAAATCGACGCGGTTGGAGCGCATCCAGGTGGTGAAGCCGGTGCGTGCCTCGGCGGCGGCGGTGAGCGTGCGCTGGTCGTCGCAGCGGCGGGTGCGCGCGGCCGCGACTACGGCTTGCTCTAACTCGCCCAGCTGTGCGCGCGACCAGCCAGCCCGCAACAGGGCCCCGCGGGCCTGGCCAGCGCCGGCTTCGAGAGCTGCGCGCATGTCGCGGGTGAAGAGGCGGCATTGGGCGTCGGATTCGATCAAGCCGCGCCGCTCGACGAAAGCCGCGCGCGCGTTTGGCGGCTCGCTCGCAGCTGCGGCGGTCGTGGTCAGCGCCAGGGCGGCGGCAAGGAAAAAGGCGCGCATGGGAGCGAAATTAGTTAAAGGAAGCTGGTTGCGTTCTGGTGAACGGGCAGAGGCCATGGCTGAACTGAAGACAGATTTTTGGGCGAGCGCGCTGATCCGCCGCGCTTCGGACGCCGGCGCGTTTGCGGGAATCGTGCGCCGGGGCGATGCGGACGCCGGCGCGGTGCTGGTCAAGGTCGCGACGATGGATGGGCGAGCGCGGCTTTATGCGCCGGCGCGTGGGGGCGACGGGGAGCGCGTGTGGCTCGATCTCTCGTCTGGGACGCTGGGGGATGTCGAGGCGGACGTGGACGACGCCATTCGTAAACGCAGCGCTAACGATCCCGACCTCTGGGTGGTGGAGGTGGAGGACAAGCAGGGGCGGCATTTCTTGATGGAGCGGGTGGAGTAGGGACGCCTGCTATTGACTATTCAAATCGGCCCGTTTGTGCTTCCTAAGGCAGCGCGAGGGACGAGCTAAGGGGTATCGCATATGAAAATCAGGACGCTCTGCACTGTCGCGGCCATCGCCATGGTCACGCTGACGGCGCCGGCCTTCGCTTGGGATTGGGAGCTGCTGGGCACGCGCGACGTGCGCGACGCTGTCGACCGGGACACCATCGTTGTGGAAGGCGGTCGTCGGTTCGAACGCATCCGACTCTGCGTCTACGAACGGCCTGTGCACTTCATCGATGTCGATGTGCACTTCGCCAATGGCGGTCATCAAGATGTCCCGGTGCGGGCGCGCATCCAAGCGGGCCAGTGCACGCGCGCCATCGACCTTGAAGGCGACGATCGCAACATCGCCTCCGTGGGCATGGTGTACGAGGCCAACACCCGCCGCCGCGGCGTCGGCGCCACTGTGCGGCTCTACGGGGAGTGAACTTGCAGGCGTGAGCACCTGCATCGACTGATCTGGGGTTCGCGTTTCCCGACCTGGCGGTTTCGACGCTGTCGCAGCAGGGGCTGTTGCCACCTGCACCTGCCCAGCGTAAACGCCCGCTTCCCCATGTCCTCCACCCCCGCCTCCGAAGCGCAACGCCGCCGCACGTTCGCGATCATCTCGCACCCGGACGCCGGCAAGACCACGCTAACGGAATCGTTGCTGCTCGCGGGCGGGGCAATCCATTTGGCCGGCGTGGTCGCCGCGCGTGGGGCCGCACGGCGCACCAAGTCGGACTGGATGAAGATCGAGCGCGAGCGCGGGATTTCGGTCTCGGCGTCGGTGATGACGTTTGAGCATGAGCGCCTCGTGTTCAACCTGCTCGACACACCCGGGCACGAGGATTTTTCGGAAGATACGTACAGGACGCTCACGGCTGCGGACTCCGCCGTGATGGTGCTCGATGCCGCTAAGGGCATCGAGCCGCAAACTTTGAAACTGTTTGAAGTCTGCCGCCTGCGCGACATTCCGATCACCACTTTCATCAACAAGATGGACCGCGAGGCGCAGGACCCGTTCGCGTTGCTGGATGAAGTCCACTCCAAGCTGGCGATGGATACAGCGCCGATGTATTGGCCGGCCGCGTCCGGGCAACGCTTTGCCGGCATGTTGGATTTGACGACGGACGAGTTCGTGCCGTTCCGTCGCCTCGAAGCCGGCGAGCAGGGGTTCGCTAGCGAAGAGCGCCAGAGGCGCGGCGGCCAGGGTTTCCTGATCGGCGTGAACGACGACGTTCGCGCTGAGTTGGAAGAAACTGCTGAGCTTGCGCGCGAGGGCCTGCCCAAGTTCGAGCTGAAAGCGTTTCGCGAAGGGCATTTGACGCCGGTCTATTTCGGCTCTGCGCTGCGGCGCTTTGGCGTGCTCGAATTGCTGGCGGGGCTGGCCGCCCATGCGCCACACCCGCGCGAGCAATCGGCGCGCATCAAGGGCGCGGCCACCGAGATCGCGCCGAGCCGCGAGGAGGTGAGCGGTTTTGTGTTCAAGATCCAAGCCAACATGGATCCCAAGCACCGCGACCGCGTCGGCTTCTATCGCATTTGCTCAGGCCGTTTTCAGCGCGGCATGACGCTGAAAACGGCGGCAGGCAAAGGCTTCAACGTGCACAACCCGCTGATGTTTCTGGCGCAGGAACGCGAGATCGCCGATGAAGCGTTTCCTGGCGACGTGATCGGCATTCCAAGTCACGGCGGCTTGCGCGTTGGTGACTCGCTTTCCGAAAGCGGCGAGATCGTGTTTTCCGGCATCCCAAACTTCGCACCGGAAATTCTCAAACGCGTGCGCGTGCGCGATCCGCTGAAGCAGAAGCATTTGCGCAAGGCGCTCGAAGCCTTGGGCGAGGAGGGCGTGACGCAAGTGTTCAAACCGGTGACGGGCGGCGATCTCGTCGTCGGCGCCGTCGGCGCGCTGCAATTCGACGTGCTCGACGAGCGCATGAAAGCCGAATACGGCCTCGAAGTGATTTTCGAAACCTCGCCCTATCAGGCCGCCCGCTGGATCAGCGCCGACGCCCGCGCCGACCTCGAAGCGTTCGCGGAAAAATCCAAGATGCAAATGGCCGAGGATGTCGATAACGCGCCGGTGTACCTCGGCAAAAGCGCCTGGGAGATCGGCTACGTGCAGGAGAAGAACCCGAAAGTGCGGTTCTCGGCGGCGAAGGAGCGGGCGGCCTAAGCCGCCTCAGCCGCCTTGCGTACTTTGAAGAAGCGGATGGCGCGCTGGGCGGCTTCTACCGGCACGGAATTGTACATGCGTCCGAATTCTTCCGCCTTGGCCATGGCGTCGTCGCCGCCGCAGGTCATGACCGCGAGCGTGACGAAGAGCGGGCGTTCGATGTTGGCGGCGCGGCAGATCATGGCGAGGCCATCGATATCCTGGCGCTCCAACAGATCGGCGGCGGTGTCGTAGTCAACGCCAGTGATTTCAGCCAGGCCGAACAGGAAATGCGCCTGCTTGGCTTCGCGGTAGAGCGATACCAGAAGCCGGGCGCTCAATTCGCCGCTGTTCTTCTTGGCCGTGATGAAAGCTTTGGCGTTGCGGGTCTCGGCGTTCATTTCCAGCGCCGATTTACGCATGCGGTTGCGCGCCTTGGTCAAGGCTGCTTCGAGCGTCACGGGATCGACGGCGGCGTTGCGCCCCATGATCTGCTCGCGCAGGCGAGCCTCGACCACGAAGTACATCTCGTTGAGAAGATCGAGCGGAACGTCCCGCCGTTTGACCATCGCCTCGTGAAGGAAGGCGCTGTTCTGAGCCCGATCGACAGCCGCCTCCATGCTGGGGCGCGATATCTTGGCGCCGTCGTTGCGGATCAGCGCGTCGAGTGCGTGGTCGTCGCCAACGCGTACGATCGCGTCAGACACTGCTTCAGGCACGACCGGGCGCTGCGCCACCGCTTTCACGTGCTCTTGGCTTTGAAAATTGACGATTCTGAGCAGGGTGGATTCGTCGAGCGCGACGCTGCGTCTCAACACCGGGGCGGCGACTTCGAACGAATGGCTGGCAAGGTCGCGCATCAGCCCAACCGGCGCGTCGGGCGCATCGGCGAACCTGTTCGCAAGTTCAGCCAGCACGTTGTCCTGCATTTCGACAGCCACCATTTGCAGCACGTCGCCAATAAGGGCCGATTCCCGCTCGTTGCGCGAACCCGCGCTCTGGAAGAAAAGATCGGTAACTTGCCGCAGCAACTCGCGCCGTTGTTCCCCGTCGGTGGACTTGGCCAGATCGACCAGTTTGGCGAAACGCGATTGCGACATGGGGGGCGGCTCAGCTCCGGATAACCGTCACTACATACGACGAGGGCGTAAACAAAGGTTTCCGAACTCTGACTGCACGCAGCAAAAGTTAACAAAAACCTACTAATCGCGGGTCAGTTGCTCGCGCTTGAGTTCGATCACGAGCCATTCGGCTTCCTCCGCCTCAAGCTGGGCGCGCGCGGCGGCGAGTTTGCTGGCGGTTTTCTCGTAAATTTCAACTCCTTGCCCGTAAATTTCGGGGTCAGAGAGCGCACGTTCGAGGAGTGCGATTTCGTCCTGGCGCCTCGGCAACGCGGTCTCAAGTTCGGCGGCGCGGCGTTCATCCTTGTAGCTCAGCTTGGACGATTTCTTTGCCGGCGGAACTTGAACTCCCAGTTGTGGCGATGCTTTGCGCGCAGAAGGGGGCTGACCGAATCCACCATGCTCACGTTCGAAATCGCTCCAGCCGCCGGGCGTCTCCGCCCAATTGCCCCTGCCGATCGGGCCAATGATTTGCGTCACCACGCCGTCCAGGAACGCGCGATCGTGGCTGATCAGCAGCACCGTGCCGTCGTAATTCTCCAGCATCGCCTCAAGCGCATCTAACGTGTCCATGTCCAGATCGTTCGTGGGCTCATCCAGAACAAGGAGGTTCGCCGGTTGCGCCAACGCCCGCGCTAGCGCCAGTCGGTTTCGTTCGCCGCCCGACAACGCCGAAATCGGCTGGCGCAATTGCGCGGGGCTAAAGAGAAAGTCTTGCGCATAGGCCGCAACATGGCGCGGGCGTCCGCGCACGACGACTTGGTCGCCGCCCCCGGGCGCCAGCGTTTCCCAGAGGGTCAGCTGCGGCTCGATGGTGGCGCGCGCCTGATCCACGTAGGCGATAGTGAGATTTTCGCCGTGGCGCACGTCGCCTGCGTCGGGCTCGCGCGATTTTAGCAGAAGTTCAAGCAGGGTTGTCTTTCCTGCGCCGTTGGGGCCGACAATGCCAACGCGGTCGCCACGCATGACGCGCAAGGAGAAGTCGGCGATGAGGGTGCGCTCTCCGTAAGACTTGGCGATCCGACGCGCTTCCAGGACAAGCTTGCCAGATTCGCCCCCACGCTCGACGGTCAGCGCCGCGCTTGCGTTGCTCATGAGCCGCGCCCGCTCGCCGCGTTCGGTTCGCAGCGCCAGGAGCTTGCGCCTGCGCCCCTCGTTGCGGGCGCGACGCGCGGTCACGCCGCGGCGCAGCCAATGCTCTTCGGCTTTCAATTGGGTGGTGAGGCGCGAGAATTCGCGCGTTTCCTCTATCTCGACGCTCTCTGCCCATTCTTCGAAATGGACGAAACCGCGATCGAGCTTGATCAATTTCTGTTGCCGCAACCAGAGCGTCGATGTCGATACGCGCTCAAGAAAGCGGCGGTCGTGGGAGATGATGAGACAGGCGCCGCGATACGCCTGCAGCCGCTCCTCCAGATCTTCAATCGAGGCGATGTCGAGGTGATTTGTAGGTTCGTCCAGGAGCAAAATGTCGGGATCGGCGGCGAAGGCGCGCGCCAGCGCAGCTCGTCTCGCTTCGCCTCCAGAGAGTGGCGATGTCGCCTGGTTTGGAGTCAAGCTGAAGCTGTCGAGCGCCGCCTCTCCGGCGTGCGTTGGCGCTCCAACCCCGTTGCGCACCGCGCTTTGGCTACAGACGTAGTCGCGTAAGGTGGAGAATCCCACGAAATCCGATTCCTGCGGCGCAAATGCAATCGTTGCGCCGCTTGCTATCGCGATCTCCCCCGTGTCTGGTTCAACCAGCCCCGCCAACATCCGCATCAACGTGGTCTTGCCCGCGCCGTTTGCGCCGATCAGCGCGACCCGTTCGCCGCGGTGCAGCGACAATTCCGCGTCGCGAAACAGTGGCGCCTGCCCCAAAGACAGGCGCAAGCCCTTCGCGCTCGCAAGTGCAGGCCGTAACGCCATCGCTACTGAAAAATCTGCGGCATCTCGTCGGGAAACTCGACCCCGGACTCGTTGAATGCATCAGCCAGCTCGTCGAAGAAACTCGCCATTTCAACCTCACGCGGCGAGCGCGCCGGTTGCTCGATGCCCGGCAGTGGATGGGTTTCTACGTCGCGGTGGGCGACCCGCATCGTGTCGGCCCAAATTTGCGTCGGAATCGAGCCTCCGGTTGTGTGGTCCATTGAGGTGTTGTTGTCGTAGCCGACCCATGCGCCGGCGGTGAAGTCTGCCGTGTACCCCACAAACCAGGCGTCGCGCCAATCGGAGCTGGTGCCGGTTTTGCCGGCGACATCGCGTCCCTCCAACTGAGCGCCGGAGCCGGTGCCGCGCAGCACTACCGCGCCCATCATCGAGTTCATTCGTCGCACCACTTCCTCGTCCAGCACCGGCTGCACCTCGCGCATCTGGCGCCGGTAGAGTTCCTGGCCGGCGGAATTGGTCACGCGCTCGACGATGTGAGATTCAACCGGCCGGCCGTTGTTCATGTAAGCGCCGAATGCGCCGGTCATGTCCCAAAGCGTCGTCTCGATCGAACCGAGCGATATCGATGGCGGCACGAAGGCGTCGCGGGCAGGCATGTTGCGAACGCCAAGGCGCCGGGCGACGTCGGCGACGCGCTTGGGCCCGATTTCCGCGCACACCTCGGCTGCAACGGTGTTGATGGAAAGCGCGAACGCGGTGCGTAAGGTCACGGCGCCGCGATAGCCTTCGTCATAATTGCGCGGGCGCCAGCCATCGATGACGACAGGTTCGTCATAACGCACGTCCTCGGTCTCAAGGCCTGCTTCGAGCGCTGCTGTATAAAGGAAGGTTTTGAACGCCGAGCCTGGCTGGCGGTTGGCCTGGGTGACGCGATTGAGCTTGGAGGTGTTGTAATCCGTGCCCCCGACCAGCGCACGCACGCCTCCAGCGCGATCGACCGCCATAAAGGAAGCTTGCAGCGGGCGACGGCCAAATGCGCGATTGCCAAGCCGACGCCGGATCGAATTAGCGGCCGCCTGCTGCACCTCGACGTCGATCGTCATCTGGATAACCAAATCCGGCGCCTCAGGGCCGATTGCTGCACGCGCCTCCTCGACCGCGAGATCGAAAGCGTAGCCGAGCGAGCGTTCGGAACTGGGGCGCGTGGCAACTTTGATAGTCTCGCCTCGTGCTTGGTCGCGCTGTTCAGCTGTGATGAATCCAGCGCTGACCATTGCGTCCAGCACCAGGCGTTGACGCGCGGTGGCGCGTTCGAGGTTCTCCGTGGGCGCCGAGCGCGACGGCGCCTTCGGCAGGCCCGCTAGCATCGCCGCCTCCGCGAGCGTCAATTGCTGCGCAGTCTTGCCGAAGAACCGGCGCGCGGCGGCGTCGACGCCGTAGGCCTGATCGCCGAGGTACACGCGGTTCAGGTAAAGTTCTAAGATTTCATCCTTGGTCAACACGCGCTCGATACGCGAGGCCAGCACCATTTCGCGCAGCTTGCGATTCAGCGTCTGGCGCGGGGTCAAGAACAAATTACGGGCGAGCTGCTGGGAGATGGTCGATGCGCCTTGCACGGTTTCTCCCGCGCGCAGGTTCGCCAGCAGCGCGCGCAACACCGCCATGCGATCGACGCCTCCGTGCTGATAAAAGCGCCGATCCTCTATGGCGAGGAACGCCTGGGGCACGTAATCGGGCAATTCCTCTAGACGGGCGCGCCGGCCATAATAAGGCCCGCGCACACCCAAAATGTCGCCGTCGCGGTCAACAAACATGATCGAGGGCAGGCGGTTGAGCGCCCACAAGGCGTCGGCATTGGGGACCCGGGGCAGTCCCCAATAGATCCAGACCCAAAGCGACACCACGACAAGCAGCACCGCCCCTGCGCAGATGCTGGCGACCCGCCGCCAGGTGAGGCGGGCGCGCTCGCGCAGCAATTGCTCCATTTGCTGGCGCGCGGCGGCGGCGCGCACCTTCGCCCAATCGATGCCGCGCTGCAGGCCTGGACGGATATCCTTCACAAAAGTCTCCGAAGCGTGGTGTCCAATAAGGGTATGGCCGAATTCTGGCTAGTGGCCTGCATCGAGACCAAGCCGAATTGCGGGGTTTAGGAACCTCTATCCATGCTCTGACGCCCCTGCGAGCCTTGAAAACCCTCGGTCGTAGCAAAATCAATCCGACCGAACCGGCGACCGCGTATGTTTCAGGCACGGTCGAGAAATTGGGTTTGGAACAGCGATACGAATGGCCAAGGATTTGGGCGAGCGTCTGCGTGCAATGTTGGATGAGGCGGCAAGCGTTTTGAACGCGGGCGAGGCGGTTGAGGCCGAGCGCCGCGCCAAGGCGGTTGTCGCGCTGGTGCGCGCTGAACGCGATGTGGCGGAGTTTCTGGCGGACGAGCGAGCAAACGCGCCGGAGCAAGATGAAGAACAATTACGCGCCGAACTTAGACGCCGCATTGGCCGCTACGTTGCCGCCGCAGCTGCAGGAGCACCTGTTGACGTGCTTCAGCAAATCGGAACTGGCGCTGCTGAGCAATGATTGGAATTTCTGGTCCCAGTTCGCGCAGCGAGCGCCGGATGGCGCCTGGCGCACCTGGCTGTTTCTGGGTGGGCGCGGCGCGGGTAAGTCGCGCGCCGGGGCTGAGTGGGTGTCGGCGCTCGGGCGCACCGGGCGCGCGCGCCGCATCGCTCTCATCGGACCGACCCTTCACGACATGCGCGAAGTCATGATCGAAGGGCAGTCGGGGATTCGTTCACTGCCCTACGAACGCCCGGACTTCGAAGCCAGCCGGCGCCGGCTCGTATGGGCCAATGGCGTGCAGGCGTTTGGATTCTCCGCGGAAGACCCAGACAGCTTGCGCGGGCCGCAATTTGACGCCGCTTGGGCCGATGAGCTTTGTTATTGGGCCTATCCCGACGAAACGCTGTCGGCGCTCGCGCATGGATTGCGCCTCGGCGAGGCGCCGAAATTGGCGGTCACGACCACGCCGCGTCCAATCCGCGCGCTGAAGCAGCTGCTGGCCCAGTTCGACACCGTGGTCACGCGTGCAGCCACCTGGACCAATGCAGCCAATCTGGCCCCGGATTTCGTCGCCGCGCTGCGTCAGCGCTGGACGGGTTCGGCGCGCCAGCGCCAGGAATTACTTGGGGAACTGGTTGAGGATGTCGAAGGCGCTTTGTGGCGGCGCGCCGAAATCGAGGCCGCTCGTACGCGCGAGCCTGTCGAGTTCGATCGTATTGTCGTCGCGGTCGATCCGCCGGCAAGCGTGGGTGAAAAAGCAGACCAGTGCGGGATCGTCGCCGCCGGCGCCTGGGGCGAGGGTTGGCGCCGCAGCGCCATTGTGCTGGCGGATGCTAGTCTGCATGGCGCGACCCCGCATGCGTGGGCGCAGCAGGCTGCCTCGCTGGCGCGTTCGCTCGGCGCTCACGCGATCGTGGCGGAAGCCAATAATGGCGGGGAGATGGTGCGCGCGGTGCTGCAGGCGGCCGCGCCCGACATTTACGTGCGGCTGGTGCGTGCCAGTGAAGGCAAGCGTGCCCGCGCTGAACCGATCGCGGCGTTCTACGCGCAGGGCAGGGTTAAACACGCTGCCGCGTTCCCCGCCTTGGAAGACGAGATGTGCTCCTTTGGCGCAGAAGGCTTCAGCCACAGCCCCGACCGGCTCGACGCGCTGGTCTGGGCGTTGACGGATTTGCTGATGGGCGGCGCACAGCCGCGACTCAGATTGTTGTAACGGGAAAAATCATGTTCGACTGGCTACGCAAACTCCGCGCCTCGCAGCGCGTAGAGCGAAAATTCTTGTCCTGGCACGATCTCGCTGCGCCGATCTGGTCGGCGCGCGATCCTGCCGCGTTCGCGCGCGAGGGCTACCAGCGCAACGCCATCGCTTATCGTTGCGTGCGCTTCATCGCCGAGACCGCCGCGAGTGCGCCGCTTGTGGTCGGGCCAGAGAGCCACCCGCTGGCGAAGCTGCTGGCGCGACCCAATCCCGAGCAAACCGGCATCGAATTACTGGAAAATTTCTACGGCCATTTGCAAGTCAGCGGTAATGCGTACCTCGAAGCTGCAAGCGTCGAGGAGAGCGGTCCGTCGGAACTTTACGTGCTGCGTCCTGACCGCATGAAGGTTTTGCCCGGTCCTGATGGGTGGCCGATCGGCTGGGAGCATCGGGTCGGGCCGAACGTGCGCCGCTTCGAGCGCGATCCGCTTTCCGGCGACGCGCCGATCCTGCATTTGAAGCTCTTCCACCCCTCTGACGATTGGTATGGCCTCTCGCCGATGGAGGCGGCCGCTTATGCGGTCGATATTCACAATGCTGGAGGCGCCTGGAACAAGGCGCTGATCGACAACGCCGCGCGGCCCTCGGGCGCGCTGGTGTTTGCGGGCGCCGGCGGCGGCGATCGCTTGAGCGAAGAGCAATACCGCCGCATCAAGCAGGAATTGGACGAAATGCATGTCGGGGCCGCGAATGCTGGGCGGCCCATGCTGCTTGAGGGCGGGCTCGATTGGCGGCCGATGTCGTTGTCGCCGTCGGACATGGACTTCATCGAGGCGCGCCATGCCGCCGCTCGCGATATCGCGCTGGCCTTCGGCGTACCGCCGATGTTGCTCGGCATTCCAGGCGACAACACTTACTCGAACTACCGCGAAGCCAATCTCGCCTTCTGGCGCCACACCGCGCTGCCGCTGGCGCAGAAAGCCGCGCGTGCGTTCGAAGCTTGGCTCGGCAGGCGTTGGGATGAGCCCGCCTCCATAAGGATTGACTTGGATTCGGTGCCGGCGCTTGCAGTGGAGCGCGAGGCGCTGTGGGCGCGCGTGGCCAGCGCCGACTTCCTGAGCACGGAAGAGAAGCGTGCGCTGGTCGGCGTTGCGCCGGGAGCGAACGAGCCATGAAGTTCGACCCGCGCGTGACGTATGCGCTCATCCTTGCGCTGTTTCTGGAAAGCGCCGGCGGCTTGATCTGGGCTGGGCGCGCGGCGGCGCGGTTGGACGAGGTCGAGCATGCGGTCGTCGCCCAGCGCGAGATCGCCGATCGGCTCGCGCGTCTGGAAGAACAGGTTGGCGAAGCGCGCCGCGCGCTTGCCCGCATCGAGCAGAGGCTCGATCGGCAATGATGATCGAGGGCTACGCTTCCCTGTTCGGCATCGCCGATCAGATGGGCGACGTGGTGCGCGCCGGCGCCTTTGGGGTCAGCCTGAAGCGACGCCGTGAAAAGCTGCCCATGCTGGTCGAGCACGAACGGCGTCTGCTGGCGGGATACTGGGATTTCGCGCGCGAGGACGGACGCGGGCTCTATGTGCGCGGCGCCATCAGCGACGACCAGCCTGGCGCATCGCGGGCGCGGCGCTTGCTCGCGCGCGGCGGCGACGGACTGTCGATCGGGTTTGTGCCGCTGGTCGCGCACAAGCACGCGCTTGGGCGCGTGATCGAGGAAATTGAGCTTCTGGAAGTGTCGATCGTGACGCAACCGATGCAGCCGCAGGCGCGGCTGGCCCTGGCGCGAGGGCTTGGCCGCGCTGCTTGAAGAGGAGATTATCGTGAGAAAAGAAACCAAGGCCGCGCCATCGGGCGGCCAGGATGCGTTGATGCATGCATTCGAGGAATTCAAAGCGGCGAACGATGCGCGCCTCGACGCGATCGAGAAAAGGCGCGGCGATGTCCTGCTGGAAGAGAAGGTCGAGCGTATCGACCGTGCGCTGACAGAGCAGAAATCGCTGCTCGAACGTGCGGCCCTTGCTGGCCGCCGCCCCGCGTTGGCGGCCGAGCCCGCGGAGTCCGAACACAAATCGGCATGGAGCGCCTATGTGCGCCGGGGTGACATCTCCCAACTCGGGCAGTTCGAAGCCAAGGCGCTTTCGGTCGGCGTCGCCGCCGACGGAGGCCACCTTGCGCCGGCCGAACTTGACCGGCTGATCGAGAGCCGCCTGCGCGCTGCTTCGCCGATGCGCGAGATTTCCGGCATTCGCACCACAAGCGCCAATTTGTTCCGCAAGCCGATCAGTCTCACCGCCTCCGGTTCCGGCTGGGCGGCGGAAACCGGAGCGCGCACGGAAACGACATCGCCGACTTTGGCGCTGCTCGATTTCCCCACCGCCGAACTTTACGCCAACCTCGCCGCGACCCAGGCGCTGCTCGACGACGCCTTCGTCAATCTCGAGGAATGGATCGCCACGGAAGTTGAAGATGCGTTCGCTGGCCAGGAGCGCGCCGTGTTCGTCAATGGCGATGGCGTGAACAAGCCCAAGGGATTCTTGAACTACACCATGATCGCCGACGCGAGCCATGTTTGGGGACAGATCGGCTACATCGCGACGGGTGTGGCCGGCGCGTTCGCCGCCAGTTCGCCGGTCGATAAGATCATCGATTTGGTGTATGCGCCGAAGGCGCAGTTCCGGCAAAACGGTCGCTTCGTCATGAACCGAAAAACCGTCTCCGCGGTGCGCAAGTTGAAAGACGCGTCGGGCCAATACATCTGGGAGCCGAACGATCGCGGCGGCGCCACCTTGCTGGGTTACCCAGTCACCGAATTGGAAGACATGCCCGATATCGCGGCGAGTTCGAACTCGATCGCGTTCGGCGATTTCCAGCGCGGCTATCTCATCGTCGATCGCGCCGGCGTGCGCGTGCTGCGCGATCCGTACTCCAACAAGCCCTACGTGATGTTCTACGTCACCAAGCGCGTAGGCGGCGGCGTGCAGAATTTCGACGCCATCAAGGTGCTGCGCTTCGCAGTGAGCTGATCTCGCGGCAGTCGTCAGTCGGCGGTCGGCAGTCGGGTCATTCCCAGCTGTTGCCGCTGACTAGCGACTGCCTATCGCCGACTGTCGACTGCCGAGTTCGAAATGACCATCACCATACTTACATCTCCGGCGAGCGAACCGATCACGCTTGCCGAAGCGAAGCTGTTTCTGCGCATCGACCAGACCGCCGAGGACACTCTCATCACCACGTTAATCGGCGCCGCTCGCGAAGCTGTGGAGGTCGGGTGCGGGCGCGCTCTGATCACCAGGCGCGTGCGCGAGAGCCTCGATATCTGGCGCCGCGATTCCGTTGGCGGTGCGGTGCTGGGGCTCGGGCCCGTCACCAGCATCGTCGCGGTTCGCCTCATCGCCGACAATGGCGCGCAGAGCGTCATCGATCCTGCGCGCTATCGTCTCGAAGGCGCGGGTGATCGGCCGCGGCTGGTGTTCGAAGCCGGTGTGCCGGCGACGCTGCGTTCCGCGGGCGGGATCGAAATCGAATACGACGCTGGTTATGCGGCGAGCGCCGCGTCGTTGCCGGTGGCGCTGCGGATCGCGACGATGCAGATCGTCGCCGCACTCTACGAGACGCGCCAGGGCGCAACGCAAATCCCGGAGGCGGCGCGCGCGTTGATGGCCCCATTCGCGCCGATGCGGCTGTGAGGGGGCGACGATGAGCGAAGCGATCGGCGCTATGCGCGCGCGCGTGCGGCTGGAGAGCCCGCTGCGCGTGTCTGACAATATCGGTGGCGCGGCGATCACCTGGAGCAACCAGGGCGATGTCTGGGCCGAGATCGACGCCGGGGGCGCCGGCCAGAGCGCGGCCTTCGATACCGCCCCCTCGGTCGCCGCCTACTCGTTTGCAATCAACCGCCGCACCGATGCGCGCGCTGGCTGGCGTGTGGTCTGGGGCGCGCGCGTGTTCCCAATCCTGGCGGTGCGGGACGAGGGCGGCGCGCGCATAGAGCTTGTGACTGAGGAGGAAAAATTGTGAGCGACCGCGCCCTTGCCGCCGCGATCCGCGCCGGCGCTATGGCCGATGCCGGTGTCAAGGCGCTGCTCGGCGATCCCGCGCGCATCTACGACGATCCGCCTCCCGATCCTGTGTTTCCCTATGTTTCGTTGGGGCGCGTGGAAAGCCGAAGCGCTGACGTTGCTGGCGTGAGCGCGATCGAACATGCGCTGACGCTGCACGTCTGGTCGCGCTATGGCGGCCGCGCCGAGACGCTCGATATCATCGCAGCGCTGCGCGCCGCGCTTCATAACGCACCGCTTGCCGTAGCCGGGCGTACGCTCGTGCTTTTGCTCGCCCAGTTTGCGGATGTTTTCCGCTCCGGCGATGGGCGCACGACCCATGGCGTGCTCCGGTTGCGGGCGATCACAGAGTAAGGAGCTATCATGGCAGGTCAGAAAGGCCGCGACGTCCTGATTAAGATCGGCGACGGGGGCGGGCCGGAGGTGTTCACAACCGTCGCAGGCATTCGCGCCAAGACTATCGCGCTCAACGCGAAAAGCGTCGACGGCACATCCGGAGAAAGCACCAGCGCCTGGCGCGAGTTGATCGCGGGCGCGGGCGTTAAGTCGGCGTCGGTATCGGGCGCGGGCGTTTTCAAAGATGCGGCTTCCGATGCCACGCTACAGTCTGTGTTCTTCGCGCAGAGCTCGCGGACCTTTCAGCTGGTGATCCCGTCCTTCGGCGTTCTGCAGGGGCCGTTCCTGATCGAGGCGCTGGAATATTCTGGCGACCACGACGGCGAGGCCGCGTTCTCTATCTCGCTCGTCTCGGCGGGCGTCATCAGCTTCACCGCCACCTAAGGCAAGCACACATGCGTGAACCTCACAATCGCGCCCGCGGCGAAGTGCTGCTGGCGATCGATGGGCGCGAGCGCAGGCTCTGCGTGAGCTTGGGGGCGCTCGCGGAACTGGAAGCGGCTTTCGATGCGGTCTCGTTCGCGGATCTGGGTGAACGCCTCGCCCAATTGAGCGCGGCGGACCTTATCGTCGTCCTGAGTGCGCTTACGGCCGGCGGCGGCGAGCCGATGACGACGGCGCAATTGGCGGGAGCGCAAATCGAACCGCGTGCCGCCGCGAGCGCAGTTGCGATGGCGTTTCAGGTTGCTTTCGATGAAGCCTGAACCGACGCCGTGGCGCGCATTGATTGCGGTAGCGCGCGAACTGGGCGTACCGCCGCGAGAATTCTGGCGGCTGAGCCTCAGGGAGTGGCGGGCTCTTTCGGCCCCTTCCGCGCAGGCTGGCCACCTCGCTCGCAGTGACTTTGATTTCCTGAGCGCGCAATTCCCGGACCTTCCGCATGACAATTCCTGACATCTCCGGCGTCGAATCCGAACTCGGCGCCGCGTCTGCAGCATTGACCGCGTTCGCGCAGGGTCCCGCGCGCCGGGCAGCCGATGAGGTGGCCAACTCGTTCGAGCGCGCCGGCGAACGCATAGCGCGCGCGCTTGGCTCGGCGGCAGGGGGCGGGGAAGCATCGTTCAAGCGCATGGCCAAAACCATTCTTGAAGAACTCGCCAAGATAGCGCTCGACCGCATCCTGAAAGGAAGCGGCGGTTCGCTCTTGGGTGGGCAGTCCTACGCCTCGCAAAGCCTCAACCCAGTGGCGGTGCACTTCCACATGGGCGCGGGCGGCGATCCCAACGCCATCGCCCGCAACCAAGGGCAGATCGCAGCGGCGATCGCACGGGCGGTAGCCTATGGAGGACGAAATCTTTGACTGCGTTTCATGAAGTGCTGCTGCCGTTGCCGTTTGCGCTCGGCGCCAGCGGCGGGCCGGAACGGCGCGTCGATATTGTCACGCTTGGCTCGGGCCGCGAAAACCGCAACACGCCCTGGGCGCACGGGCGGCGGCGGTATGACATTGGCGGCGCCGTGCGCACGCTCGACCACTTGCACGATTTGATCGCGTTCTTCGAGGCGCGACGCGGGCGCTTGCACGGCTTCCGCTTCCGCGATCCGTTCGACAGCAAATCATGTGTACCATCGCAGACGCCGGCGGCGGCCAACCAGTCGCTTGGCGTGGGCAATGGCGTGCACACAGTATTTCAATTGCAGAAGAGCTATGGCTCGGGCGGCGAGGCGTATCTGCGCCCAATCACGAAACCGGTCGCCGGCAGCGTAAGCGTTGCGGTCAATGGCGCGGCGCTCGCGCCGGCCGGCTTCAGTGTGAACACTGTGACGGGGCAGGTGACATTGAGCACACCGCCGGCAAACGGCGCGGCGGTCACGGCGGGGTTTCAGTTCGACACGCCGGTGCGCTTCGACGTCGAGCGGCTTGACTTGTCCATCGATGCATTTGGCGCCGGGCGCGCGATCAGCGCACCGTTGGTGGAGATATTGGCGTAGTCACCATGAGAACCCTTCCAAGCGCAATAACGAACGCGCTCACCTCCGGCGTCACCACGTTCGCCCATGTCTGGGTGCTCACACGCCGCGATTCGCAAGCGTTCGCCTTTACCGATCATGACCGCCCGATCTTGTTCGATGCACTCGCCTGCGAACCGCTAGACGGCCTGCGCGGTGGCGCTATCGACAAGAGCCTGGGCCTCAACGTGGATACCGCGAGCGTGACCGGCGTGCTTTCTTCCTCCGCGATTACCGAGGACGATCTCGCCCGCGGGCTCTGGGATGGCGCGCGAGTAGAACTCTACCGCGTGGATTGGAGCGATCCCGCGCAGCGTGTGCATTTGTTTGCTGGCCGCATCGGCGAGGTGAGGCGCGGTTCGCAGGCGTTCGAGGCGGAGTTGCGGGGCGTGCAAGCGGCGCTGAACACCCCGGTGGGGCGTGTGTTCTCGCGCTTTTGCGACGCCGATTTGGGCGACGTGCGTTGCGGCAAGGACATCGAGAACGCGTCGTTCCGCGCTAGTTCCGCTGTGGCGGCGGTCCTCAGTTCAAGCTCGTTCAGCGCTGGCGGCATGAGCGCCTACGCCGCGGACTTTTTTGCCCGTGGGCGTTTGGCATGGAGCGCAGGCGGGGAGAGCGAGGAGCTTGCCCACCACATCGAAGGCGCCGACGCGATCGTCGAATTGCTGGACGTGCCCGCGATAACGCTCAGCGTCGGAGCGGCGTTCACGATCTATGCCGGCTGCGACAAGCGTTTTTCAACATGCAAAGCCAAGTTCGCAAATACCGACAATTTCCGCGGCTTTCCACACATGCCGGGCAATGACGCGATCCAGGCGCGCCCGGCGGTGGGAAAGGTTCTCGACGGCTCCTCGCGCATTTTATGACCTCCCGTCACGCGATCCTCGCTGAAGCGCGCGAGTGGATCGGCACGCCTTATCGCCATCAGGCCAGTGCAAAAGGCGCCGGCTGCGATTGCCTTGGGCTGATCCGCGGCGTCTGGCGCGCTGTCTATGGCGACGAGCCTGAGATGGCTCCTGCCTACACGCCCGATTGGGCCGAAGCGCAAGGTGCGGAGACGCTGCTTGAGGCGGCGCGGCGGCATCTCGTCGAGGGCGGCATCGAGCACGCGAGGCCGGGCGATGTGCTGCTGTTTCGCATGGAAGCAAATTCTCCCGCAAAACACGCCGCAATTCTCGATGAAGACCAACGCCTCATCCACGCCTATTGGGGCCGCGCGGTGGTGCGCTCGCGCTTTGCTCCCTGGTGGCGCGCGCGACGCGCGGCTGCGTTTTCTTTTCCCGGTGTGAGCCTATGGCCGAGTTAGTTCTCTCCACGATTGGCAAAACCATCGGCTCGCGCTTGCCGGGCGCGTTGAGCTCTATTGGCGCTGCATTGCTGCAGGCAGGCGGGGCGGCGCTCGGGCGCAGCATCGATCAGCAATTGTTTGGGCCGAAACTGCGCCACGAAGGCGCGCGGCTCACCGATCTGCACTTGCAAGCGTCCACCGAAGGCGCCTCGATCCCGGCGATCTACGGCCGCGTACGCCTTGCCGGACAGGTGATCTGGGCGGCGCGCTTCAAAGAGCACACGCATACCCAGGAAGTCGGCGGCAAAGGCGGACCGCGCGTCACCAATCGCACCTACTCTTACACATCGTCCTTCGCGGTCGGGCTTTGCGAAGGCGAGATCGCGCGCATCGGAAGAGTGTGGGCCAATGGCGAAGAACTCGATCTCTCGGAATTCTCCTGGCGCTTACATCCAGGCTCCGAAGCGCAAACACCTGATGCTCTGATCGAAGCCATCGAAGGCGCCGACAATGCGCCTGCCTATCGCGGGCTTGCCTATGTGGTGTTCGAGGACATGCCGCTCGAGCGCTTCGGCAATATGATCCCCCAACTTTCGTTCGAGGTGATGCGCGCCACGCCGGGCGTTGGCGCGGGGCCGCGCTTTGAGGAAATGGTCAAGAGCGTATGCTTGATCCCTGGCTCGGGGGAGTTCGTGTACGCGACGGCGCCAGTGCTGCGCCGCAACGGGCCTGGGCAGGAGATCGCGGAGAATGTTCACGCCGAACGCGGACGAGCCAATCTGCTGGTCTCGCTCGATCAGCTCAAGGCTGATTTTCCCAATTGCGAGACGGTTCTGTTGGTGGTCGCATGGTTTGGCGACGATCTGCGTTGCGGCAATTGCCTGATCAAACCGGGAGTGGAGATCTCCGCCAAGGAAACTGTACCGCTCAACTGGCGCGCAGGCGCGGTGACGCGCGCGGGCGCACATGTCGTCAGCCAGGTCGACGGCGCGCCAGCCTATGGCGGCACGCCGAGCGACGATTGCGTGTTTCAGGCGATCGCCGAACTGAAGGCGCGTGGATACAAGGTTGGACTATACCCCTTTGTGCTGATGGATGTGGCGCAGGGCAATGCGCTGCCGGATCCCTATGGCGGCGCTGCGCAGGCGGCGTATCCCTGGCGCGGGCGCGTTACCCTGCATCCCGCTGCAGGTCAGCCAGGATCGCCTGACAAAACCAGCATTACGACATCGCAAGTGTCGGCGTTTTTCGGGACCGCAACGCCAGCGCACTTTGGCGCCAGCGGCGGGGCGCCGACATATTCCGGGCCGAGCGAGTGGTCGTACCGCCGCTTCATCCTGCACCACGCCAAACTCGCGGCACTGGCGGGCGGCGTCGATGCGTTCCTCATTGGCTCGGAAATGCGCGGGCTCACCAATGCGCGCGACAGCGCTTCGAACTATCCCGCGGTGACGGCGTTGAAGGCCTTGGCCGCAGACGTACGCACGATGCTGGGCGTCACGGCCAAGATCACTTACGCGGCCGACTGGAGCGAGTATGGCGGCCACCAGCCGCAAGACGGCACAGGCGATGTGTTCTTTCACCTCGATCCGCTCTGGTCCGACGCCAACATCGATGTCGTTGGCGTCGACTGGTATCCGCCGCTCACCGATTGGCGCTCAGGCTCAACCCACGCGGACGCTTCGCTCTCGCCGAGCATCCATGAACCAGGTTATCTCGCCGGCCGCATCGAGGCGGGCGAGAATTACGATTTCTTCTACGCCAACGATGTCGCACGCACGACGCAAACACGCACGACCATCAGCGATGGCGCCTATAGCGAACCGTGGGTGTTTCGCGCCAAGGATGTGCGCAATTTCTGGGCGCGCGCGCACTATAATCGCCCCGGCGGCGTGCGTGCGGGATCGCCGACCGCTTGGGTGGCGCAGTCGAAACCGATCTGGTTCATCGAACTGGGTTGCCCCGCGCTCGATAAAGGCGCCAACGCGCCCAATCTCTTCATAGACGTCAAGAGCGACGAAAGCGCGCTGCCGCCTTTCTCCACCGGCGCGCGCGACGATCTGATCCAGAGGCGGATGCTCCAGGCCTATCTCTCTTATTGGGAAATCGGCGGCGCCAACAATCCGACCTCGAGCGTCAACGGCAAGCCGATGATCGAAGAAATGGCGCTCTGGTGCTATGATGCGCGTCCGCATCCGGCGTTCCCAGCGCGCGGCGACGTTTGGGCCGATGGCGGCTCGTGGCGGCTGGGCCACTGGCTCAACGGGCGCGCGGGGCTATCCGATCTGGGCGAGGTGGTGACGCATTTGTGCGCTCGCGCTGACGTGACCGATGTCGATGCCGCTGCGTTGCAGGGCGCGGTCAGCGGGTACATCGTCGATGCGCCGGCAAGCGCACGCGATGCGCTAGAGCCCTTGATGGCGGCCTACGATTTCAGCGCCGCGGAGACGGCGGGCGTCATCCGTTTCCGCCACCGCGCGACCGAAACAGCGCTCGTGGTCGCGCTGGACGATCTTACCGAGGATTCCGCCGGGGAACTTTACGCTGAACGCGCCGATGGCGCCGATACCCCGGTCGAAGCGCGGGTGCGCTTTCTCGACCCGACCCAGGACTACCTCATCGGCACTGTCAGCGCCCGCCGACTCGATAGCGCCGAAGGCGGCGCTTTCTCGCTGGACGCGCCTTTGGTGCTCGAAGCCGAAGCAGCGGAGAGTATAGCTCAACGCGTGCTCGCGGATGCGCGCGCGCATGCCGAGGCGCTGAAGGTTGGCTTGGGGCCGGCGCATTTGGCGTTGGAACCCGGCGACCGCATTGTGCTTGGCGATGGCGGGGATGTGTTTGAGATCGCGCGCATCGAGGAAGCTGAATCGACCCGGCTGGACCTGCGGCGCGCGCGTTCGGCGTTCCCGGCGCAAGTGCGGCTTGCCGAACCGAGCGCGCCGGCGCCCCAGCCGATCGCGCCGACGCCGGCGTTTTCGATTCTGGATCTGCCGCCGCTGCCCGGCGCGGAAACTGAGGGACGTCCCCTCGCTGCTGTTTTCGCCGCGCCGTGGCTCGGGTCGCACGAAGTGCATGCAGGGACAGTCCCAAGCCTGCGCGCGAGCGCAAATCAGCCGGCGATCATGGGGGAATTATTGTGGGCGTTGTGGCCCGGCCCGGTTGGGGTTTGGGATGATGGCAACCGTACACGCATCAAACTGTATGGCGGAACGCTCTCGAGCGCGACCAAGGCGGCTTTGCTCGACGGCGCCAATTTGTTTGCGATTGAATCAGGAGGCGAATGGGAAATCGTGCAGGCGCGCGATTGCGTGCTGGTGGGCGACAGCGAGTACGAACTCTCCGGCTTCCTGCGCGGTCAATTAGGTTCGGCGCATGCGATGGCGGCGCCACACCCGATCGGCGCGCGGATCGTGAAGCTTGACGAGAAGCTGGCGCGTGTCGACGTCGGCGCACACGAGTGGAACGAAGCGTTGGCGTTTCGCGCGCCGCCGCCGGGAGCGCTCGCAAGCGACGTGCGTGCGGCGACGCTGACCGCGATCTTGCCGCACGCGGCGCTGCGGCCCTGGGCGCCGGCGCATGTTCGCGGAAAGCGGGCGGCAAGCAATGATGTCGCCTTGACCTGGATTCGCTGCGCCCACGCCGGCGGAGATGCCTGGGGGCCCTTGGAACCGCCACTAGGCGCGACGACGGAAGCTTACGTGTTGGACATACTCGACGGCGTAGTCGTCAAACGCAGCCTAAACCTGTCTCAGCCGACTTATGTCTATACGGCGAGCGATCAGACTACGGATTTCGGCTTTTTGCCCGCCTCATTGCAGATACGGGTCTCGCAACTTGGCCAGGACGGCGCCACAGGCTTGAAGAAGCAGTTAACCATAACATTATAGGGGCTCGTGTTTGGCCCCTCGCCGCTGATTCCGGGCTCGCGGAACAGGATGTGCAGGGTATAGAGGCAGGACTAGGCTGGAGCGCCGTCGACATTGAGCTGGGATCCTTACGCCGTACTCGGCCTCGGCCGCACCGCCACCGCGGACGACACTCGTCGCGCGTATCGCAAGCTCGCCAAAGAGCTGCATCCCGACATTCGCCCGAACGACAAAGCCGCCGAAGAACGCTTCAAGCGCGCGACCGCGGCTTTCAATCTGCTCTCCGATCCCGCCCAGAAAGCCCGCTTCGACCGTGGCGAGATCGACGCCGACGGCAATGAACGCATGGCGTACGGGCCTCGATCCAGGCAGGGCGCGCGCGCCCACGCCGGCGCCGGCCCAGGGCCAGGCGGCGATGCCTTTGATCTCGGCGACATATTCTCCGACCTCTTTGGCCCCGGTTTCGGTGGCGGCGGCGGTGCACGCACCTATGCCCGCATGCGCGGCCGCGACGTGCGGTTCACGCTCGACGTCGATTTCCTCGATGCGGTGGTAGGGGCGAAGCGCCGTATCTCTTTGACCGAGGGGCGCACGCTCGACATCAACATCCCGGCGGGGGTCGAGAGTGGTCAGGTGCTGCGACTGAAGGGCCAGGGAGGCGCGGGAACCCAAGGCGGGCCTGCCGGCGATGCACTCGTGGAACTCAACATTCGCCCCCATCCGCTGTTCCGCCGTGAGGGCCAAGATATCCACATGGACCTCAATATCTCGCTGACTGAGGCGGTGGAGGGGGCGCGGATCGAGGCCCCAACGCCCACCGGCAAGGTGGCGTTAACTGTGCCCGCAGGAGCGAATTCGGGGGTGATGCTGCGGCTGAAGGGAAAAGGCGTGGCCGGGCAGGGCGACCAATTGGTGCGGCTGCAAATCATGCTGCCGGAGGTTCTCGACGATGATCTGCGCAAGTTCGTGAAAAGATGGCCGAAACGCGATTATCAGCCGCAACGGCCGCCGAATTGAACATTCAGGACCCGTTCAGAGCGGACTTGGTAGATCATTTCCCATGGCTAAAGCCCCTCTCCTCGCAGCGTTCGCCCTGATCGGCGCCCTTGGCGCCTCCGGAGCGGCGGCGCAAACGATTCAGCCCAACCTGATCATGCCTGCGCAGGAGCGCGGGCAGGAGCGTCAGGCCATGCGGCCGATCCGCGAGGTGTCGGACATGCTTCGCGCTCGTTTCGGTGGCGCCTATGTCGGCCACCGGCTTGAGGATGGGGAGCGCCCTGTCTATGTCATCCGCTGGCGGATGCCCGATGGGGTCACCATCGAGGAATTCCGCGTCGACGCCGTAAGCGGGCGTCTGCACTAAGACGCGCCTTTGGGGAGATCGCATGCGGGTTCTGGTGGTTGAGGACGACAAAAACCTCCGGGAGCAACTCGCCTCCGCGCTTACCGATGCTGGCTACACCGTCGATACCGCCGACAATGGCGAGGACGGGCAATTCCTCGGCGAGACCGAGCCTTACGACATCGCCATCCTCGATCTCGGGCTACCGAAGGTAGACGGACTCACCGTGCTCAAGGCATGGCGCAAGGAGGGCCGCACCCATCCGGTGCTGATCCTCTCAGCGCGCGATCGCTGGAGCGAAAAGGTCGAAGGGCTGGACCTCGGCGCCAACGATTACGTCACCAAGCCATTTCATATGGCCGAATTGTTGGCGCGGGTGCGCTCCAATGTGCGCCGGCAGACCGATCACAAATCATCGGTGCTCGACGTGGGCGATCTCAGCCTCAATTCCGCAACCGGCCAAGTGACGGTCAATGGCGTGCCGATCAAGCTGACGGCCTATCAATACAAGGTGCTCGACTATCTGATGCACCACGCCGGGCGCATCGTCTCGCGCACCGAACTCACCGAAAAAATTTACGCCCAGGATCACGAACGCGATTCGAACACGATCGAGGTGTTCATCGGCATCCTGCGGCGCAAGATCGGTTCTGAGCGCATCATCACCGAGAAGGGCTTGGGCTACCGCTTGGTCAACCCTGCCGAGCAGCCTTGACGCCGCAATCGGCGCTGCGCGACTTCGTCACTTTGATCAAGCGGTCGCTGGCCGCGCGCCTGCTCACGATCGCTATTCTCAGCGTCGCCGGCCTCGCTTTGGTGGCGTGGATTTCTTTCGCGCAATTCAACCGCGAACTCATGCGACTGTTGATCGATCCGCAGATCGAAAGCGTGGCCGAAGATCTGATCTCGAACGCCATTCCTGGATTGAGCGAGGGCGACATCGCGCTGCGCGATCTGCCGTACGACCCAAGATACATGCGCGGTCTGAGCGGCCGCTATTTTCAGATCGCCAGAATCGAGCCCGATGGGCGCCTTCTCGTACGTTACATTTCGCCCTCGCTGGTTGACGTCGCGATCGACATCGACGCCCCCACGGCGCGGCGGCTGACGGCGTCCGCCACATCGGCCCAGCCGCATTTCCTGAACCTTCCAGGTCCGGACCGGGAATCGCTGCGGGTCATCGCCCGGGTGGCGCGCATTCCGGGGCTGGAGGGCGATTATCTCTTTGTGGTTGGCGTGGCCTCGGGTGCGATCCTGGCCGACACCAATACTTTACTGGCGCCGGCGATTGCGCTGTTCATGCTGTTTTGCGCTATCGTCATCGCTGGGTTGGCGGCGCTCCAAGTGTGGGTGGGTTTGCGTCCGCTGCGCGATTTCACCAACGATATTGCAGCGGTCCGGCGCGGGGATTCCGAGCGCCTGAACGGGGAATACCCAGCCGAACTCCTGCCGGTCGCGGGCGAACTCAACGCGCTGATCGATCACAATCGCGAAGTGGTGGAGCGCGCCCGCCGCCATGTCGGCAATCTGGCGCATGCGCTCAAGACGCCGATCGCGGTGTTGAAGAACGCCGCCGCCGAGGGCCGCGCGGGTGATTCCGTGCTTAAGCAATCGGTCGAGGAGATGGAGAGCTTCGTCGAGCGCCAATTGCGCCGCGCGCGTGTAGCCGCCCGCGCCGAGGCTCGCGCAGGTCCGCAAGCGGCGACCATCGCCTATCGCACACCGGTCAACCAAAATCTCAGCGACCTCGTTTTCATGATGGAGCAGAAATACGATCACGCCAAAGCGATGGACATTTCACTCGAGGTGGAAGGCGATCTCACCTTTCGCGGCGAGCGCGAGGATCTCCTGGAGATGGCCGCCAATCTGATCGACAACGCCTGCAAATACGGCAAGAACCACGTCCTGGTGCGCGTGCGTGCGCCCGCCGACGTCAAAGGCGTTCTTGATATTGTGGTGGAGGATGACGGCCCGGGGCTCTCCGAGGCCGATATCGCCCGCGCCAAAGCACGCGGCGCGCGCCTGGACGAGGCCGCGCCGGGGCAGGGGCTCGGGCTTTCGATATTGCTGGAGACGGTTGAGCTCTATGCGGGCGAAATAAGTTTCGGCCGCAGCGCGCTCGGCGGATTGGAAGCGCGCTTGCGTTTGCCGGCGACGGACTAGCGCGCTTCGGGTCGCCATGCGGCGCCGAGCCCGGTTTCGCTGCGGTGCGAACCGCGCTAGAGCGCGGGCATGGCTTCCGGACTCATGTTCGCGCTTGGTGCGGCGGTATTGACTGCGGGTCTCGCTTGGTGGGCTTTCGCAGCTTACCGGCGCGCTGGTGGCCGCCCCTTGCTGGCATTGTCAGGGTTTGCCGCAACCATGCTCGTCGCACTCTGCGCGTACGCACTCGTTGGCCGCCCGGCGCTTGCGGATCGCCCGTTCCAGCCGCGAATTGATGCGCTGGTCAACGCGTTTGAATCCGGGGTGCCCCCAGCGGTGACGCGTGAGGAGCAATTGGCGCTCTGGGACCACATTGCGCGCCAGCATCCGCGCGATGCGATTCCGCGCGCTGAAGCAGGGAAAGTCTTGTTGGAGCTTGGCCGCGCGCGCGAGGCGGCCGCCGAGTTCGATCAAGCGCTGCGGCGCGAGCCAGAATCGGTCGAGGCCATGCTCGGCATGGGCCGCGCGATTTTCGAAATTGAGGGCCGCGTGACGCCGGAAGCCCTGGGATATTTCGAGCGCGCAGGCGAGCGTTCCTCCGATCCCGCGCCGTGGCTTTATCAGGCTATGGCGGCGATGCAGGAGGGGCGCGATGCGCGCCCGTTTTGGCGCGGCGCGCTTGCGCGCATGAGCGCCGACGATCCGCGCCGCGCCATGGCGCAGCGACAGGTCGGAAATTAAGGCGATGCGTAGACGCAACCAGCGCCTGATCATGATCGCCATCGCCGCGGCGGTGCTTGTGGCGGCGATATCGCTGACTCTGGTCGGACTGCGCAGCAGCGTCGTCTATTTCGTCAAGCCTTCGGACTTGGCGGAGAAGGCGCAAGCCGGCCGCCGCATTCGGCTCGGCGGCTTGGTGGTCGAGGGCACGCTGCAGCGGACAGGAACCGTTGCGCAATTCAGCGTCACCGATGGCGCGACGATCGTCCAGGTTCGCTATGATGGTCTGCTGCCGGACCTGTTTCGCGAGGGCCAAGGCGTCGTCGCCGAAGGAACCTGGGCGCCGGGGGAGGCGTTTGCCGCCGAACGCGTGCTCGCCAAGCACGACGAGAATTACATGCCGCGCGAGGTCACCGAGGCGCTGAAACAGGACGGCGAGTGGCGAGGCGGGCGCCCGCCATGATCACCGAAATCGGCGCATTCGCCGCCGCCTTGGCGCTCGCGCTGAGCTTGTTGCAGGGCGTGCTGGGAATTGCAGCGCCGCGCAGCGACGCCAATAGCGCGGTGATCCGCGTGGCCTCGCTTGCAGGAGCGTTGCTGGTCGCGATTGCGTTTGCGGCGCTGATTGTCGCGTTCGTGCGCTCGGATTTTTCCCTGGCGGTCGTGGCGGCGCATTCGCACACCGACAAGCCGCTCATGTACAAAATCGCCGGCGCCTGGGGCAATCACGAGGGCTCCATGCTGCTCTGGTGCTTGGTGTCGGCGCTGTTCGCTGCTGCGCTTGCGTGGAGAAGAGGCGCGCAGGATGAGGGCTTGTGGCGGCGCGCTGTCGGCGTGCAGGGTTTCGTCACCGCTGGAGCGCTGATCTACACGCTCTTTCTCTCGAACCCGTTTGCGCGGCTCGATCCCGCGCCAATGCAGGGCGCGGGGCTTAATCCGCTTTTGCAGGACCCTGCACTCGCGGCGCATCCACCGATGCTTTATCTCGGCTATGTCGGCTTGAGTGTGCCGTTTTCACTGGCGCTCGCGGCCTTGATCGAGGGACGCGCCGACCAGAATTGGGCCAAGGCGCTGCGGCCATGGACGTTGGCCGCCTGGACCTGCCTCACGCTTGGCATCGGGCTTGGTTCCTATTGGGCCTATTACGAACTTGGCTGGGGCGGCTGGTGGTTTTGGGATCCGGTCGAGAACGCGAGCTTCATGCCGTGGCTGGCGGCATGTGCGCTGGTGCATTCCGCGATTGTCACCGAACGGCGCGGTTCGTTCGCGGGCTGGACGGTGCTGCTTGCCATTATCGGCTTTGGTCTTGCCCTGCTGGGAACGTTCCTTGTGCGCTCTGGCGTGTTGACCTCGGTGCATGCGTTCGCGGTCGATCCGCGCCGCGGGATCGCGGTGCTGGTGCTGCTCGCGCTCGCGCTGGGCGCAGGATTTGGACTCTATGGCTGGCGCGCGCGCACATTGGGGCGCGCATCGGGATTTGCCGCGGTGAGCCGCGAGAGCATGCTGCTCTGGAACAATTACGGGCTTGCAGTGGCTGCCGGGATTGTTCTGATCGGTACGCTCTATCCGATGCTAGTGGAGGCTTTCGGCGGAGGGTTGATCTCGGTGGGACCGCCTTTCTTCAACGCCACCGTGGCGCCATTGTTGGCGGCGTTGTTCTTGGTGTTGCCGTTTGGACCGATGCTGACGTGGCGCGTGGGCGATCTCGCCGCCGCGGCGCGCGTGCTCTGGCCGGCGCTGGCGGCCGCGTTGGTTACGCTTGTGGTGACGTTGATCGTATCGCAATGGCGAGCGGCGCCGGCGATCGGGCTCGCCATCGGCGTTTGGCTCGTTGTTGGCGGGCTGATTTATCTTTGGGCGCGGCTTCGGCGCGGAGAGGGCGGA
Organism: uncultured Alphaproteobacteria bacterium; assembly: GCA_902826035.1. Lineage (GTDB taxonomy): Bacteria > Pseudomonadota > Alphaproteobacteria > Caulobacterales > Aquidulcibacteraceae > Vitreimonas. Next base: position 8,106 of record CADEDG010000016.1, on the reverse strand, counting down.
TTGTTGCGTAAGCTCGCGCTGCTTCCGCTCGCGGTCTGGTCGATGAGCGCGGCCCATATCGGCGCCGGGGTGTTGACGATCGGCGCGGTCGGCGAAACCGGGTTTCGCTCCGAGCGCGCGGCGGCGCTGGCCGCTGGCGAGAGCGTCGAGTTCGCCGGTCGTCGCGTCACCTTGCTCGAGATCGGCGCTTCGGAAGGCCCGAATTATTCCGCCACACGCGCCGATTTTCGCGTCGAACGCGGCGGCGAGGTGCGCACGGTGTCGGCGGAGCGGCGCTTCTATCCGACTGCGGCCGCGCCCACGACCGAAGTGGGAATCCTCAGCGATCTTGACGGCGATCTCTACCTCGCGCTTGGCGAGCCAGCCGAGCGCGGAAGTGCGGCTTGGATCGTGCGCCTTTATTATAACCCGCTTGTTCAGTTTATCTTCTACGGCGTTCTGCTGATGACGCTGGGGGGCGCGCTGAGCTTGCTCGCGCTGCTGCGTCGGAGGGGCGAGGCATGAACGTACTGGCGGCCTTGGTGAGCGCGCTCGCGGCCGCGACGTTGGGCGATCCTGCGCTCGAAGCGCGCGCACTGGCGCTGGACCAGGAAATCCGCTGTGTGCAATGCCAAAGCGAGCCGATCGCGCAATCCACGTCCAACATCGCCGCCTCCATGCGTATTGCGGTTCGTGAACGCCTCGCCGTCGGCGATAGCGACGACGAGGTGCGGGCCTATTTCCGCGACCGCTATGGCGACTTTGTCCTGTTCCGCCCGCCGTTCGACCCTCGCACCTGGGCGCTCTGGGCGGCGCCGCTGGCGCTGCTGGCGGCGGGCGCGGGCGTGGTGTGGAGCGCCCAAAGGCGGGGGCGAGGGTCGGATTTGCAGCCAGAACAAGGTGAACGCTGATCGTCGCGTTGGTTAAGCCACTGGTCGTAAAGGCTGTTCTGATAGGATGGAATTTCCCGCGCCAGGAGGCTTGCGGGGACTTTGAACGCAACTTCGCCCAAAATGAACCTTACCTGATCGATCCGAGGGCCTATGTTGGGTCCGCACGTCACCTGATCCCAGCCTGTGGCGGGGCTATCCGAGGATTTCCATGCGCGATGTCTTTTCCGTCCAGTTTCTCCGTCGCACGCTGATCGCAGGGGCGGCGGTGGCCGCGCTTTGCGCCGGCCTCGCCGTCGCGCCGTCGATGCTATCGGGCGCCAACGCCCAGGAGATTGCGCCGGCCCCGATCGCAGCCCCGGCAGGCGCGCCCATGAGCTTTGCCGACCTGATCGAGCGAGTGCGCCCTGCGGTGGTGTCGATTTCCGTTCGTCAGCGCCCGGATGCTGAGCGCGGACCCGCGGTCGAGGGTCTGCCGCCCGGCTTCGAGGAATTTTTCCGTGGCCAACCTGGCCGTCCAGGTCCCGCGCCGACAGCTTTGGGCTCTGGCTTCATCATTGACCAGAGCGGCGTCGTGGTGACCAATCATCACGTCGTCGCGGGCGCCGAAGAGATCACCATTCGGACCAGCGATGGCGAAGATCACCCCGCCGACATTGTTGGGTCCGACGAACCGACCGATATCGCCGTATTACGCATTCGCAACGGCGGCCGCTTCAGGTTTGTCAGCTTCGAGGACGCCAGCCATGTGCGCGTCGGCGATTGGGTGGTAGCAGTGGGCAACCCATTCGGCCTCGACGGAACCGCAACCGCTGGCATCGTTTCAGCCATCGGTCGCCGCGACGCGGGCAGTTCGTATGTCGATTTCCTGCAGATCGATGCGCCAATCAATCGCGGCAATTCCGGCGGCCCGACTTTCGATCTCGCTGGCAATGTCATTGGCGTGAACAGCCAGATTCTCTCTCCGACGGGGGGCAGCGTCGGCATTGGCTTCGCGATCCCCGCAGGCCAGGCCAATAGCGTGGTGCAGCAATTACTGCGCGATGGTCGCGTGACCCGCGGCTGGATTGGGGTCTCTATCCAAGGGCTAGATGAAGATCTCGCGAGAAGCCTCGGGCTCGACGAACCTCGCGGCGCACTAGTTGGAAGTATGGTGCCGGACGGGCCCGCAGCGCGCGCCGGTCTCCAGCAGGGCGACGTGATTTTGAGCTATAACGGCCAACGCATCGAGGATAGCCGCGATCTCACCCAACGCGTCGGCGCCACGCGCGTAGGCGAAACAGCGCGCCTCGAAGTGTTGCGCAACGGCGCCCGCCGCAATCTTACGCTTCGCCTTGGCCAACGGCCGTCTGAACAAGAACTCGCAAGCGCTACGCCGGCGCCGAACGCGACGCCGGATGGTCAGAACGATGGCGTCGCTCAGGCTGCGCTTGGCCTTTCGCTGCGGACGCTCACCGCAGAGGATCGTGGGCGCTACAATCTGACCGCCAATGAGTCTGGATTGGTGATCACCAATGTGGAGCCGACCAGCGATTTGGCGGAGGACGGCGTGCGGGCTGGCGACATCATTTTGCAGGCAGGCGGGCGCGCCGTGCGGACCATGCAAGAGTTGAACGCAGCGGTCGATGCGGCGCGCCGCGCCAGTCGTCCCTTGCTGCTGCAAATTGACGGCCGTGCCGGTCGCCGCTTTGTCGCCGCCAATTTGGGCGCACGCTGAACGAAGGGAATTCGCGATGCGGGTATTGATTGTCGAGGACGACGCCGATGTAGCGGCGACTTTGAAGGCCTCGCTCGCCGCCGACGAACACGAGGTCGATCTCGCGGTTGACGGTGAACTGGGCGAGAGCATGGCTCTGAACGGCGCCTATGACGTGATCGTGCTCGATCGCATGCTGCCGAAGAAACTTGGCGTGTCCGTAGTGCGCGATTTGCGCCAGCAGGGCGTATCGACGCCTGTTCTTATTCTATCAGCGCTCCATGACGAGGACCATCGCGTCGAAGGCCTGAACGCGGGCGCCAACGATTATCTAGGCAAGCCGTTCTCCACTCGTGAATTGCTGGCTCGGGTGCGGGCGCTCTGGCACGGGCGCGGGCGCGAGCCGCAAACCCGGCTCCAGGTCGGCGATCTGGAAATGGATTTGCTGACACGCATCGTCAAACGCGGCGGCAAGAAACTCGATCTACAACCGCGCGAATTCCGCCTGCTGGAGTATCTCATGCGTCACGCCGGGCAGACGGTGACGCGAAAGATGTTGCTCGAGAATGTCTGGGATTATCATTTCGACCCGCAAACGAACGTGATCGACGTGCATATTTCCAGGCTGCGATCCAAGATCGACCGCGATTTCTCGCAATCACTTTTGCATACGGTCCGAGGTTCGGGGTATCGCCTGGAGGTGTGAGGGCGCGCGGTAGCGCTGAAACGTGTGGCTTATGGATTCGAAGCGTCTGCAACGATCTCCCTCCGAGGGAGGATTTCGAGTCCGTCAGAGCAGGTTTGCGCTTTTTCGCACCACGACCTTCCGTTTGGCGCTGGCGCAAGCGGGGGTGGTGCTCGCTTTCGTGGCAGCGCTGCTGTTGTCGATCTATTTCACCACAGTCGGCCAGTTGGAGGCTGAGTCCGACGCCGCCGCTGACGGTGAGTTCGCTTCGCTCGAGCGCGTCTATTCCGAAGGCGGCATGCGCGAATTGAGTCAGCAGGCGACAGTCCGGGCCGCGCGTGCAGGGTCAATGCTTTACGTGCTGGCCGAGGGCAGCGGCGCAGTGATCGCCGGCGACTTCCAACAACTCCCGAGTCAGCCTGGGGATTCCGCCGAGCGCGTCGATTTTCGCTTTGAGCGGCCAGACCAGGACGGTCGCGTTACGCGTGGGCGCGCGCGCGGGCGCCTGGGCCGACTTCTGGGTGGCCCGATTCTGCTGGTCGCTCGCGACATGAGCGACGACGAAGCCATCACCAATCGCATTACGCGCGCCTTATGGACGGTTGCGGTTCTTGGCCTGCTGCTGTCCGTGGCGAGCGGCCTCATCGCATCCTGGCTGGCGTCGCGCCGAGTGGAGACGATCGCAAGCGCCGCGCTCGATGTTATGGCAGGCGATCTGGCGAGGCGCGCGCCGGTTCGCAGCGACGGCGATGAGTTTGACGGCCTCGCCGAGGCGTTCAACGCCATGCTCGACCGAATTGAGCAATTGATCCAGGCGACGCGATCAGCCGGCGACGCGATTGCGCATGATCTACGCTCGCCGCTCACCCGTTTTCGCCAGCGGCTCGAAACCGCGCTCGAAGCGCCGCCGGACGCTGAAGCTGACCGCGAGGCCTTGCGTAAGGCGGCGGACGAGGCAGATCGTTTGCTCGAGATGTTTGCGGGCGTGCTGAGGCTTGCGCGCGTAGAGGCAAGCGGCAATTGGACGCTGCAGCGCATAGACGCCACCGCAATTTTGCGCGATCTGGCTGAGTTTTATGAACCGGCTGCCGAGGAGCGTGGTCTTAGGTTCCAGAGTTCAGTCGAGGACGGCTTGGCGCTGAGCGGGGAGGCAGGATTGTTTGCCCAAGCTGCATCGAATTTGATCGAAAATGCGATCAAGTACACCCCCGATGGCGGGCGCATCGAACTGCGGGCGTGGCTACGCCCTGACGGACGCATGGAATTCAACGTCCTTGACGATGGCCCTGGCATTGCACCGGGAGAGCGCGATCGTGTGCTTGAGCGCTTCGTGCGGTTGGAAAGCGCGCGGTCCAGCCCGGGGGCGGGGTTGGGGCTGAGCCTAGTCGCGGCAGTGGCGCGGCTGCACCGGGGCGGATTGCACCTCCGCGACGGTTTGGCAGTCGGCGGGCGGCGCGGCCTCGGCGCGGCGTTAGTCCTCCCTGCAGAGATGCGACCTTGATCGCCGTAGTGTCGCCAGCGTGCCCGAGAGGTCCCGCGCCGCGCGCTTTTGCGAGCACGATATGGGAGGGTGCGGCAAGCGCCGCCGCTGCACATGCGCCCTATCTGGGAAGACTGCTTGCGCGCCGCGAGGATATCTGCCGCGACATCGACGCGGCTTGGCCCGAGCGACTGATCGAGGAGGCGATTTCGCACGCGAACGCGATTGCGGTGGCCCCCCCCCCGATCGACGAGGGCATGCGAGTCTTGCGTCGAGCGAAGGACGCCGTCCACCTTGCCGCTGCGATCGCCGATCTCGCGGGCGCATGGCCGCTTGTGCAGGTGACGGCCGGGCTCAGCGATTTCGCGGACGCTGTTATGCGCGCGGCTCTTGCGCTGGCGGCGCGCGAACAGGGGCGGCTCACCGGCGCAATCTGTGACGACGAATTTGGTCCGATCGCCGGCTTTGCGCTTATCGCTATGGGAAAACTGGGCGCGGGCGAACTCAATTATTCGAGCGACATCGATTTCTCCGTTTTCTTCGACGATCAGACCCTCGCAGCCGCCGGCGTGCGCGAGCCCAGGGTGGCCGCGGTTCGTCTCGTGGCGCCGCTGGTGCGCGCGCTCGAAGAGGTGACCGCTGACGGTTACGTGTTTCGCACCGACCTGCGCCTGCGCCCCGATCCCGGCGCGACGCCCGTTGCGGTTTCGATGGCGTCGGCTGAGCATTATTATCAGACGCTGGGACAAAACTGGGAGCGCGCCGCCTTCATCAAAGCGCGTGCGGCCGCCGGCGATCGCGTTGCTGGACAGCGTTTCCTGAACTCGCTTACCCCCTTCATCTGGCGCAAACATCTCGATTTCGCCGCGGTCGAGGACGTCCACTCTATAAAACGACAAATCCTCTCGGCGCACAAAAGCGCTGACCTCGGCGCGCCTGTGTTTGATGTCAAGCTCGGCCGCGGCGGTATCCGCGACATTGAATTGTTCGCGCAGACGCAGCAACTAATCCTGGGCGGACGCAACGCGAAACTGCGTTCTCCGAGCACGCTTGAGGCGCTCGACGCGCTGGCGGCGGCGGGAATCATTGCGGGCAGCGTTCGTACGACGCTTCGTGTCGCCTACATCTTTTATCGCGGTGTCGAACACCGCATACAGATGCTCGAAGATGCGCATTCCCACCGCGTGCCCGCCGACGAAGAGACGCGGGCGCGGGTGGGGATGTTGGCGGGCTTTGAGAGCTTGGAGCAGTTCGACGCCGCGCTGGTGGACGCGCGAGCGGCCGTCGCGGAGATCGATCGGCAGTTGTTCGGACGAGAACAGAGCCTCGCCGATCCATCGGGAAGCCTTAGCTTTACCGGCGTCGAGGATAATCCCGACACGCTGCTGACCATCGAGCGCCTTGGTTACAAGAACGCGGCGTTTGTCAGCCAGACCATCCGAGGATGGCATCACGGCCGGGTGAGGGCGATGCGATCGGAGCGCGCGCGCGAATTGTTGACCCTGCTCACGCCGCGCCTGCTGCGTGCGCTCGCCAGCGCGGGCGATGGCGACCATGCGTTTGCGCGCTTCGCGTCGTTCTTTGGCGAGCTTTCGGCCGGAGTGCAGTTTTTGGCGCTGCTGGATGCGCGGCCGGCACTGTTGGACCTGCTCTCGCGGCTGCTCACGCGCGCGCCGGCTCTTTCAGAGCGATTGGCGCGGCGTCCCCAGCTCATGGACGCGCTGATCGAGCCGCGTTTCGCCGCGCCGCTTTCGGATGACGAGCCCGGCGCGCGCACGCGTGAGCTGAACTCGCGCATAGCGGCTTCCGGTTCGTTCGAAAGTAAGCTCAACGCGGCGCGTCGATTTCATCGCGAAGAGGCGTTTCGCGTCGCGGCTCAGGTGGTGGAGGCAGTCGCCGCGCCGTTCGATGCGGGCGCCGCCTTCACTGACCTCGCCGAAGCCTGCGTCACGGAGATGGCGGCGGCGGCGTTGCAGGAGGTGGGTCCGCAACCGGGCGCTTTCGTCGTGCTGGGCCTGGGAAAACTCGGCGGCGCTGAGCTGTCCGCACGCTCCGACCTCGACATCATGCTCGTCTATGAAACCCCCGATGAGCTCGGCGGCGCTTACTATGCGCGTCTCACGCAACGACTAATCAGCGCCTTGTCGGCGCCAACCGAAGAGGGCGAACTCTACGAGGTCGATACAAAATTGCGACCATCGGGATCAGTAGGGCCGGTGGCGGTGAGGTTGAGTTCGCTGCAGCACTACTACGAGCATGACGCGTGGACTTGGGAATTGCAGGCTCTTACGCGATTGCGCCCAATTGCGGGCGACCCTGTTCTGGGCGCCCGGGTCTTGGAGACCGTTCGCGCTGCGCTATCGCGTGCCCGGGACCAAGCTGAGACCTTGTCGCAGGTTGCGGAGATGCGGACGCGCATGGAGCGTGAACGGCCCGCCAAAAGCGAGTGGGACATGAAACTCGCGCCCGGTGGTTTGGTCGATCTAGAGTTTATCGCACAAGCGCTGCAATTGACGTGGGCGGAGCGTGCGCATGCGGTGCTTGCTGCGAATACGGGCCAGTCGCTGGACTTGTTGCATCAGGCCGGGGCGCTGTCCGCGCAGGCACATAATGCGCTGGTCCCCGCTTGGCGTCTCTTCACCTGCATCCGGCAGGTTGCCGCAATCTGCCTCGGGGCAGCTACGCCCGAGGCGGGCTCGCCGGTCGGCGCGCACGTGGCGAAACTTTGTGGCGCGAGCGATCTCGCCGAGTTGGAAATACGCGTGCGGGAGGCGCGAGCCGCCGTGCGCGAGACATTCGTGACGGTCGTGGGGCCGCTCGGCGGCGGCGAAGGCAGGATATCACGCTAAGGGTGGCGCGGTCGGTCCGCTGAACTGGCGCGGCAACGTCACGGTCACGATCGTGCCGCGTCCCACTTCGCTTTGGATGGCGAGCTTCCCACCGTGCATTTCCGTCAGCGATTTGGTCAAGGCAAGGCCAAGGCCGGTGCCGTGATGGTTGCGGGTGAGCTCTTCCTCGACCTGCTCGAACGGGCGGGCCAAGCGCGGTAGGTGATCTGCGGGAATGCCGCAACCGGTGTCGACAACGCGCAGTGTGAGCGAGGTGGGCCCGCCGCGTGCATAGACCATGATCGCGCCCTGGTCCGTGAACTTCACTGCGTTCGAGAGCAAGTTGAGCAGGATTTGTTTCACGGCGCGATGGTCGGCCTCGATCTCGGGCAAGTCCTCGGCGTCAACGACGATGGACAGGCCCTTCTCCTCGGCCTTGCGCTTGGTGAGGCGCACCGCTTGCTCGATCGCCACCATGGGATCCAGCGGCCTCGGGGTTAGCGTCAGCTTGTTGGCCTCGATCTTGGCCATATCGAGGATGTCGTTGA
>CADEDG010000015.1 GCA_902826035.1 uncultured Alphaproteobacteria bacterium | reverse complement strand
TTGCACCCGAATTTCAGCATCAATGGCGAGTCACGCGTCGTGCGCAACGGCGTCGGCGTGCGCAGCGATCACCAAGCGTACTTCGTCATCAGCGCTGGCCCGGTTTCGTTCGGCCGCTTCGCGCGGGTTTTTCGCGAGCATCTGAACTGTCAGAACGCACTCTTCCTTGACGGCGCCGTGTCGAGCTTATGGGCGCCCTCGCTGAATCGCAGGGACGCGGGCCACGTGCTCGGTCCCATGCTGGTGGTGCTCGATGAGTAGCGCCGTCCCAGGCTTCTGGAGCGCGCGCAGCCGCGTGCGGGTTCGCACGCTCATCCTGCTGCGCTGGCTTGCCATCATTGGACAGCTCGGCGCGGTCCTGTTTGTGCGGTTCGGGCTGGGCGTTGAGTTTCCACTTCTGGCGGCTATCGTCGCGATTGGCGTTTCCGTGGCGGTCAACATCGTCTTGCATGCCAAACGCCGGCTGCAGGATCTCGCCTCTGAGGGCGAAGCGGCGCTGCAACTGGCCTATGACGTGGTGCAGCTCGCGGTGCTGTTGGCGCTGACCGGCGGGTTGCAGAACCCCTTCGTGTTTCTGTTCGTGGCGCCCGTAGCAGTCTCGGCGACGATCCTGCGCCCTACCGTGACAGCGATGCTGGCGACGCTGACCTTCCTTTGCGTCGGAGCGATTTCGGTTTGGCGCTTGCCGCTGCCTTGGCCGGCGGGCGTCGCGTTCGATATGCCGCAATTGTACGAACTCGGCATCGCGACGGCAGTGCTGGTGGGACTGGCCTTCACCAGCGTCTACGCCTGGCGGGTGGCGGCTGAAGAAGAGCGGCTCAACATCGCGCTCGCCGCGGTGCAGGCGGTACTGGCGCGCGAGCAGACATTGTCAGCGCTGGGCGGCCTGGCCGCTGCGGCCGCGCACGAATTGGGCACGCCGCTCGCGACCATCCATCTCGCCGCCAAAGAGATGGCGCGAGAACTCAAGACCGACGATCCCCGCGCAGAGGACTTGCAGCTCCTCGTCGCGCAAAGCGAACGCTGCCGCGCCATCCTTGGCCAACTCTCCGCGCGCCGCGAGCAAGGCGACGTCATGATCGCACGCGCGCCGATCGGCGCTTTGCTGGAGGAGATCGCAGCGCCCCACCTTGGCCTTGGCGCCGACATCGCGATCCTCACCGAAGGCGCCGGCGCGCTGGAGGTGCGGCGCATGCCCGAGATCGTGCATGCGCTTGGCGGCATCGTGGAAAACGCGGTTGGCTTCGCGCGTGCGCGTGTTGAGTTCGAGGCCAGATGGGATTCCGACAGCATCGAGGTCATCGTTCGCGACGATGGCCCAGGATTTGCGCCCGGCGTACTCAGCCGTCTGGGCGAACCTTATTTGACCGAGCGCGACGAGGAAGGCGCCGCTGGAGGCTTAGGTCTCGGCTTCTTCATCGCCAAAACCTTGCTCGAGCGCACTGGCGCCAAGCTCGACGTGCGCAATCGCAAATCCCCGCGGGCAGGCGCCATCGTCAGCGCCCGCTGGCCGCGCAACGCTATCGAAGCGCCCTCGCTTTGATGGGGAATTTGGCTTCGGCGCGAAACACGCTAAATAGGCCGCCCCAAGGAGCGCCCATGACCCCCGCGCCGCCAGCCGATGGCGACAATTCGCTTATGATCCTCGACGATGACGCCGCATTCCGCACGCGCCTGGCGCGCGCGCTGGAGGGCCGTGGCTTCGCCGTCAACGCCGTGGGCACAGTGGCCGAGGCGAGCGACATCGCCGCCAAGACGCCGCCCGCTTATGCGGTCCTGGATTTGCGCTTGGAGGATGGCTCGGGGCTTTCGGTGGTCGAGGCGCTTTCAAAGCATCGCGCCGATTGCCGCGTGGTGATGCTCACCGGCTACGGCGCCATCGCCACCGCGGTAGCGGCGGTGAAAGCGGGCGCGATCGATTATCTCTCCAAACCCGCCGACCCCGAGGATATCGTCAAAGCCCTGCTCGCCTTGCCCGACGACCGCCCCGAACCGCCCGACAATCCCATGAGCGCCGATCGCATCCGCTGGGAACACATCCAACGCGTCTACGAGCTGTGCGGGCATAATGTGTCTGAGACCGCGCGCCGGCTGAACATGCACAGGCGCACGCTGCAGCGGATATTGGCGAAACGCGCGCCGCGGTAGACGGCGGGCTGGATAGCAAGGGTGAGCACGCCCAGGAACGTGATCTCAGTGCGGTAAGGCGCAGCATGATCAAATGGTTTGCCAAAGCCAACGACGACGTGATCTCGCACTGCAAGTGCGAGAATGCCTTGGCCGCAACGAATGGTCAGCTGGATTGTCCGTGGTGTGGCTGCGGTTGGATGATCTCATGCATTGACTGCCGAAAGGGCTTTATCTTTGCGCGAATAGTCGAGGTCGACTCCACATACGAAGCGGTCTTGACTACGGACGCTCGCAACCGAGGTCTGAAGGCCGTGACGGCCGCAGCAATCGGCGACTACGCAGCCTGGATGAGTGAAACCCTCGCGCCATTTCCTATCGGCGCGACCATCGTCTACTTGGACGGCGATTATTTTCAGGCTGATGCGACCAACATCCAGTTCGAGGGCCTCTACGCACGCCATGACCTCGACCGACTCCCGCACGCAATCTCGCTCGAACAACCCAACTACCTCCGAGAGGTATTGGGCGATCCGAGCTATTGGCGCGAACGCGAACGGCCCGACCGAAACATCGACTAGGCTACCCAATAGCGAAAAAGCGAGCGCAACCCATGGCTGAGAAAACCGACCTCCGCAAAGTGCAAGCCGCGCTCGACCGCGCCGCGAAGAACGGTGTCAGCGGCCCGAAAGAGGGGCGCGCGGGGCGCTTTAGCTCCACCGACAACGCGATTGCGCAGCGCACGACTGCCGCCTCAACACCGACGTCGCCAGCAGAACTGAATTAGCGTCGCGCATGCTCAGCGCTCATCCAGATTTCGCCTCAAACCCCGTCCATAGCCGCTCCATCAGCAAATGGAGCCTCCCCATGCGCGCCCTTGTTCTTGCATCGTGTTTAGCTTGCCTCGCAGCGCCCGCCCTCGCCCAATCCGGCGCGGAATCGGCGCAACAGGGTGCGGATTCTGTTGAGAGCGGCGCGAGCGCTGCTGTCGGCGGTTCGGCGATGATCGCCAGCGGCGCGGCGGCGCCCGGCGTGGTTTCGATTGCGCTCGGCGGGACCAGCATGGCGGTCGGCTCGACCGCCATCGCGGGCGGCGCCAGTTCCAATGCCGCGGAAGCTTCGGGAAATGGCGCATCCGCCGCCATCGACGCTCTGTTCTCGCAGCCAATGGCAGTGACCCAAACCACGATTCTCGCGCAGCCTGAGCCGAATGTGCCCTACGAAGCGCAGACCGAGCGCCGCTGATGCGCCGGCGCACGTTTGTGTTGGCGGGCGCAGCCGCGTCCATCGCCGGCGCGGCTTTCGCGCAGTCGAGCGGAGGGCGGCAGGGCGATTCCGCGGCCGTCGATTCCGGCTTCTCCAGCCGCGCGTCCAACGCGCACCTCTCACCGGAAGAAGCGCTCGCCTTCGCCAAGCAGATCGAGAACGACCTCGCCGCGCGACAGGCTAGGCTGGCGCTCGTGTTCCGCACGGGGCGTCCGCGTTCGGCGCTGCCGGAAGGAATTTCCTACACCCACGGCGCGTTCTGGGCCTATGTGCCGATCACTACCGCCGCGGGCGAACAAGTACACGGCTACGCTGTCTACAACGAATATTCCGGCGACGGCGTCACGCTGCCGCGCACCAGCTCCTATTTGCACCAGGATTTCCCGATCGACTTCATCCGCGCCAGCGCCGTCGATGACGTGGCCATCATCATCCCCTCGCCGGAGATGCAGCGGCGTATCCTGCACATCATGGCGTCGCCGACGTACGAGCAATTGCATGTCGAAAGTTATTCTTTGGTGGCGAACCCGCTCGATGCGCGTCACCAGAATTGCAACGAGTTTATGCTCGACGTGATCGGCTCAGCCGCGTGGGAAACCACCGACTACAACCAGATAAAGGCCAATCTGCGCCGCCATTTCCGGCCCACACGCGTGCGCGCGGGCCTGTTCGAGCGATTGCTCGGCCCCATCGCCGACGACCGGCTTCGGATGGACGACCAGTCGGGGCGCATCGTCACCGCGACGTATGAATCCATGGCGGATTTCATGCGGGACAACCGGCTTGGGCAGGAGAGCTACATCCTCCAACGCACGCTGGCGCCGGCGGCGTAGTTTCCCTGAACCTTACCGCCTCGAAACAAGCATTCGCTTCGGCGTGTTGCTACGTTTCCGTCAATGCGGTCAGGAGCAAAGGGAAGCGCATGAGCATAGAAATCTCGAAAATCGTTGAAGCGTTGGGCGAGGAAGCGCTTGGCAAAGCCGGCGAACCAGCGGGGCTCGACAAGGAGCAATCCATGCGCGTGGCCAAGGCGCTTGCAGCGCATTCCGGGCTTGGCGGCGAAAAGATGCTTGCAGCCGCGGCGGCCGATACGGGCCTCACCGAGGACGTGATCGGCGCGGTGTCGAAGCGTTTAGTGGAGATCGGCGCCGAGAAGCTGATGAAGGACACCCCCATCGGCGCCGCCGTCGACAACATGAAGGACAGCGCCATGGCCGCGCTGACGGGCGCGGGGGGCGATGTCGGCAAGCAAGCCGGCGGCGTCCTCAAGGCCTGTTCGGCAAGAAATAAACGCGAGCAATGGCGCAGGGTCGACGCGCGTGCTAGTCCGCGCGCCGATCAGCCATGACCCAACACCTAAGCTCCGATTTCCTTCGCGCCGTCACCGAGCGCGGCCAATTCCACCAGTGCACCGACCTCGAAGGGTTGGATAAAGCAGCGAGCGCGGGCGTCACCGGCTATATCGGCTTCGACATGACCGCGCCTTCGCTGCATGTGGGCAATCTCACCCAAATCATGTTCCTGCGCCGGCTGCAGCAGGCGGGCGGCAAGCCGATCGTGCTGCTCGGCGGAGGCACCACGCGCGTGGGCGATCCCTCCGGCAAGGAGGAAATGCGCCAGCTCTTGAGCGAAGAGCAGATCGCAAAGAACGCCGCCTCCATCCGCGGTTGCTTCGAAAAATTCCTGAGCTTCGGCGCGGGAAAGTCCGACGCCATCCTCGTGGACAATTCAGAGTGGCTGTTGAAGCTCAATTACATCGACTTCCTGCGCGATGTCGGCCGCCACATGTCTGTCAACCGCATGCTGACAATGGACTCAGTGAAACTGCGGCTCGAACGCGAGCAGCCGATGAGCTTTATCGAGTTCAATTACATGGTGCTGCAGGCTTACGATTTTGTGGAACTGCATCGCCGCTATGGCTGCAAGCTTCAGATGGGCGGCTCCGATCAATGGGGCAATATCGTCAACGGCGTGGATCTCGGCCGGCGCATGGATAGCGCTGAACTCTTTGGACTCACACAGCCGCTGATCACGACAGCTTCGGGCGCGAAGATGGGTAAGACCGCCCAAGGCGCGGTATGGCTCAACGCCGATATGTTGAGCCCTTACGAATACTGGCAATACTGGCGCAACTCCGAGGATGGCGATGTGGGGCGCTTTCTCAAAATTTTCACCGACCTCCCTATCGATGAGATCGCGCGCCTGGAAGCGCTGCAAGGCGCGGAGATCAACGACGCGAAGAAGGTGCTTGCAACGGAAGCGACCGCGTTGCTGCATGGGCGGGAAGCGGCAAACGACGCCGCGACGACCGCGAACACAATCTTCGCGAATCTCAATTCCTCGATTGGCGAGATTACGTTAGATGGGCGAGCCGCTGTTGGCGCCCTGCCAACCTTTCCCATAACAAATGCGGAACTTACTCAAGGCCTGCGCGTCGCCGCCGCCTCCGTGCGCGCGGGGCTGGCGGCGTCGAACGGCGAGGCCAAGCGCGCAATCGCGGCGGGTTCGATCAAGGTGAACGACGCTGCGATCAGCGACGAGAACGCGGCGCTATCGCCCGCCGATCTGCGCGATGGCGCGATCAAGCTTTCGCTCGGCAAGAAGAAGCACGCGCTGCTGCGGTTGAGCTAGATGTAGCACGAAGCGGAGCGCCGGCGTCCGCCTCCGGCGACGCTTGCGCGGCCGGAGGCCGCGCGCCCCAACGTCTACCCCGGCGCGGCGCTCGGCTGCGCAGTCGCAGGCGGCGGCGCGGCGCGCGGCGGCAGCGGTTCAAAAATGCGCCGTAGAATTCCAGGCGTTAGCGCCGAGAGCGGATTGACGCCAACGCGCGGTTCTTCAACCCGTCCGTTGATCGAGTACGTCATGCCAACAACGCCCTCGCCGCGACGCGACACCAGAATGTTGCCGATTACCGGTATCTCGCCCAGCATGGACAAATTCAACATCGGCGACGGCGCCACTACGCCGTCGATATCGAGATTGTTTCCGCCAATGTCGTAGCCGCCGGACGCGGTCAGCCCGAGCGATGGTCCGCGCATAGAGCCTTCGGTGAAGGCGAGGCGATTGTCGGCATAGGTCATCTGCGCTTCCATGACCGAAAACCCGATGCCGTCGCCATTGAGCATCTCGACCAAGCCGGTGAGCGAGCCCGCCGACGACAGCAAGCGCGCCATCGCCGGGAGGCGAACGAGCTGGAAATTGCGCATCGCCACGTCGAACCGCGCCTGGCCCGCGCGCCATTCGCCGCTCGCACTGGCGACGCCGCCCACCACGTTGTCGGCGCCGGTGAGCGCGCGCACCGCAAATCCAGCGTCGCCGGAACTGAACACGATGCGTCCGTCGGGATGGCCAGGGCGGGCGCCGAGCCCGAGAGAGAACGGCTCACCCGTGGAAGTCGCACCGTCAGCGGTCAGTAGAGACAAGATTCCGCGCGTGGTCTCCAGGGAAACCCGCGCGTTCGAAAGCGTTGCGCCGCCACGCAGCTTGAGCCCTTCTACCATAACGCTGGCCCGCAACGGCGCCGGTACAATTGCCACCACGTTGCGCGCGCCTGCCGTCGTCTCGGGCGCATCGCCAACGCCCATGAAAGGCGCGGCGTCAAAAAGAGCGCCGGCAATCGTCGCCACCAAGGCGCCATCGCTTGCGCGCGTTATGCTCAGGCGCGCGTCGGTGCGGCCTTGAATGGTCAGGCGCGGAATTTCCGCTTCGACCACGGCCCCATCGCGAGCGAGCGCGACACGGCCTTGCGCGAACAATCCTGCGCCGTGCGCGTCGATGTTCTCAAACGAGAAACCGCCATCGCCGCGGCGTGCGACATTGAAACGCGCAGACGCAGGCTGGCCCGCGCGCTTGGTCCAAAAGGAGCGCGGCGCCTCGATCGCAGCCTCGGTCAAATCGAGATCGACCTGCGCCTGATCGACGTCAAAGCCACTCCCCCTTCCCGATACCCGCACTCCGATACGCCCCTGCGCATGACTGGCGATCGGATAACCGAGGCGGGTAAGGTCGTTGGCGTCGAAATTCCCAGCGATCCTGTATTCGGACGACGATGGGCCGCGCGCGCGCAACCGCTCCGTCCAACGCACCTCGGAAATATCCGATTGCCCTGCGCGCACAGGGCCGGAAACGACGATCGCGCTCTGGTCGCCATCGATGCGCAACTGCCCTCGAGACAGCGCCACCCGCCGCGTCGTCATCGCGCCGGCAAAATCCCGCACCGCGCCACGCACCGAATAGCGCCATTGCTCGGGCGCGACGTCATTCTGATTAGGTCGTTGCAAACGCAGGTCAACACTGACGCGCCCAGTCGCCGAGGCGGCGTCCACCGGAAGGCGATCGCCCAGGCTGAGCGGCGCCTGCGCGAACACTTCCAGCAGATTGCGCGCCTCGCCCTCAGCATGCACCGCGATTGTTGTTAGCGCCCCTCGCGGTTTGAACCGGGGAACGTCGATGCGCCCGTTGGTAAGCGCGAGGCCGTTCAAGCGCGCCTCTGGGACCACCATCTCAAATCGATTGCCACGCAACACAGCGGAACCACGTCCCGCCGTCACTGGCGACATCGTATCGACAAAACGCATTTCCGCCGCCGCGACGCCAAAGCGGACGTCTATCGCCGCATCACGCAGGACCCCTGCGGCTTGGTCAGCGGGGCGGATATCGATGTCGAAGCGACCGTCGAGTACTCGCCCGCCCACCAAGGCGTGGTCAAGGTAACCACGCGCGCCCTCGCCGAGCCCAATCGGCCACATTTGTACAACTTGGCGCACGCTCAGCTCGCCTTCCACCCGACCGCGCAGCTGCACGCCCATGTGCCTAGCCCGCTCCGCGCCGGCCTCGGCCCAATAGAAGCGGCCCGCCGCCTCAACCCTCGCGGCGCCCGCCCGGGCGCTCACGCGCGTCAACGCGATTGCGCTTTCAGCGGAAAGGATGGCACCCGTGGCCTCCACCTCAGACAGCGCGATCGGTTGCGCAAACGTGCCCGGCACATCAAGCGTGAGCGAGGGCAGCGCGATGTTGAAGGCTGCGGGTTCTCCCGGACGAGCGTTCAGCACCGCGCGCAGGTCGCGCACGCGGACAACGCCGTCTATGCGGGTCCGAGCGCCGTTGAGGCGCAGGCGATCGAAGATCAACTCATCCTTGGCGATGTCGTAACGACCGTGCAATTGACCGCCGGAAAGATCAAATCTCCCGCCCGGCATATCAGCGGCGCCCCGGCCGATGTCGGCATTTCCTTCGAAACGCGTGACGCCGCGCTGGCGATCGAGCCCTATGGATATTGTCGCGGTCAACGGCGCATCGAGGCCGGCGAAGGCGCCAAGAGCCGCTGGCGAAAGCAGCGCACGCGGGCGAACTTCGTCGGCGCCGAATTCAACCTCGGCTGCTCTGAAACGCGTGTCAGTTGTGATCCGCAGGCGCGCTGGCGCGTGGCCTTCAGCGCCTTCAAGGCGCGCGTCCGCCGCCAACACCAGCGCCGCGCCTCGGCGGGCAAGGGATATGTCGGCGCCGGTCGCGACCCAGCGTGCGCCTGAAATTTCGTCGAGGATCGACAAGCGCGCGCCAGTCAAGCTAACGGCCTGCAGCGCGCCGCCGGCGCCAAGCGGGCGAAACGCCGCTTCCAATCCGTCTAGCACGCGATTGACGCGCTGATTCCACGTCTCATCAGGCGGCGGGGCCGGCACGATAATATCGGGGGGCGTCCCCGCTGGGCCAAAAACAATGTGCCATGCGCCGCCCGACTTGTGGGAAATGGCGACCTCGCCGCCTTCGAACTCGGCGCCGACGAGAGAAACCCGTCCTATCAGCAATGGGAGAAGGCGCAGCTCAATGCGCGCGCGATCGGCGCGCGAAAGCACGCCGCCAGTGTCGCTGAGCATTTTTACCCCGACAGCGCGAAGCTCAAGAGCTGCGCCTGACTGGGCCAGCGCCAGTTCAACGCGCTCGATCTCAACCGGGCGACCGCCGCGCGCAGCTCCGAGTTCCACGGCCATCTGGTCGCGGAAAAAGCTCAGTTCGATCGGCCCCTGGGACAAACGCCACCAGGCGATTCCGAGGCCGATCGCGAGCGCGGCGACCAGACCTAGCAGAATTTCGACTGCGATTACCGCCGAACGGCGTATCATCGTCGCGTCTCCGCCGCCCCAGGTAATGATCTAGCGCTTACCCGCGCCGCCATGCAAAGCAGACTTCCAGCCCTAAAGCAGTAAGGCGGCAGGAAAAAGTTGATGCCCGACGAACTCAAACCCGGAGACCCCGCTCCCTCGTTCGACATGCCGGCCGGCGGCGGAGGACGCGCCAAGCTCAGCACCTTCAAGGGCAAGCATGTCGTCTTGTATTTTTACCCCAAGGACGACACCCCAGGCTGTACGCTAGAAGCCCTAAACTTCACTGAAAAAGCCAAGCAATTTGAGGCCTTGGGCGCGGTAATTGTTGGCGCCTCCCGCGATTCTTGCCAAAAGCACGAAAAATTCTCGGAAAAACATGGTCTAAGCCACACATTGGGGTCCGATGAGAATGGCGAAGTCTGCGCCGCCTACGGGGTTTGGGTGGAGAAGAGCATGTATGGGCGGCGCTACATGGGGGTGGAGCGGTCCACTTTCCTCATTGACCCCCGAGGACGGTTGGCAGCGATCTGGCGTAAGGTCAAAGTGTCAGGACATGTGGATGAAGTGCTCAAAGCGATTCGTTCCGGAATGTAGATAAAGCCAGGTTTTTTAACCGATTGGCCCCAGAATCCGGGTTTCGGCTCAGACCACGAAATAAGAAATCTGAAATTCCTGTAAACGGCGGGTCGCGCCTGTTGCAATTGGACGGGGTTTCAGGTTGGATCAGGTTCGGCGGGGCTAGCAGTACGTTTGGTTTTTAACCCTTTAGTGGGCGGTGGCGGACCATGAGCCAGTTCGGATCACGTGCGCGAGCGTTCTTCGACCGCGTTTTTCCAGAGCGTCAGATCTACCACCGCAGCGGTGGGACGGTTAGATACGTCTCGCTTTCGCCGAGCAAACAGGCGCTTCTGGCGCTCAGCGCGGTAGGGATTGCCGGTTGGTGCGTGTACGCGACCGCCAACACCCTACTTGAGGGTCCGCAGCAATCAGCCACCAACACCGAAGTTGAGCGCGACCGCGCCAAATACGAGCGCTGGCTGAACGAATCGCGCGCCCAGGCCGCCGCCGCTCAGGCGCTGCTTGAGGAACGCACCCGCCAGTTCGACCGCGCCACGGCCGAATTCGAGAGCCGCCACGAAGTGCTGCGCTCCCTGCTCGAATATGCGGGCGGCAGCTCAATGCAATTGGCGGCCAGCCGCCCGGTTGAGCGCGACGGCGCGCGAATCATCATGACCGCCTCCATCGACGAGGCCGAACCCCGTCAGTCTCGCGCCGTGGCTTCTGAGGCATATCAGGTCACTACAGTAGGCTACCGCGCCCGCCCAGATAGGCTTGAGACTGAGCAGGAGCGCACGCTTTCGGAACTCGAAGACCAGGTCGCAGAGCGCGGTGAGCAAGTCCGCGGCGTCCTTCGCATGACTGGCGTCTCCATGGCGTCGCTCACCGGCCCTGAGGGCAGCGCGGAAGCTGGCGGGCCGTTGGTTCCGCAGGATTTTGTGGCGTATCTGCGCGACAGCGGACTGAACCCGGCCTTCTCACAACGCGTGACCCAAGTCGCTGCGCGCGTGACTGAATCTCGCCGCCTCGGCGACATCGCCAACGCTACGCCGCTGGCGCGCCCGGTTGCCGTGGATTACCGCGAAACCTCCGGCTATGGCCAGCGGATCGATCCGTTCACCGGGCGCCCCTCTTTCCATTCTGGGCTGGACATGGCCGCGTTCGAACGCGCGCCGGTGGTAGCCACCTCGCCGGGAACGGTAGTCTTCGCCGGTTCGCGCTCCGGCTACGGCTTCACTGTCGAGATCGATCATGGCCACGGCTTCAAAACCCGCTATGGGCATTTGCGCGACATTCAGGTACAGCGCGGAGAGCAGGTAGCGATCGGCCAACGCATCGGCTCAATGGGGTCGACTGGTCGCAGCACCGCCACACACTTGCATTATGAAGTGTGGTTCCGCGGCAGGGCGGTTGACCCTGTTAATTTCTTAAGGGCAGGACGGCATGTTCACGAACAAGGGTAGACCTCCAGAAACACCGACGGGAATGCCCTCAATGCCGGAACCAGTAGCACCACGCAGACAACCTGCCGGCCGAGCCGGCATAGCGTCCATCATCGCCAACGGCGTCAAGATCACCGGCACGATTGAGGCCGATGGCGCTGAACTGCAGATCGACGGGGAGGTCGAAGGCAATGTCCGCGGCGGCGCCGTGACTGTCGGCGACACTGGAATGATCAAAGGCGACATGGTCTCCGAAAGCGTCACTGTGCATGGCCGCGTTGAAGGTTCAGTGCGCGCGCGCCGCGTGACACTTGCGCGCAACGCCCACGTTATGGGCGACATCGTACACCAAAGCTTGTCGGTGGAAATGGGTGCTGTTTTCGAAGGCCAGTGCCGCTACCTGCAAGACCCGCTATCGGGCCAACAAACGAGTTCACATACCTCGCAGCACGCGCCCGAGCGCCCCGCCGCCGCTAACATTTTCGGCGGAGTGTTCGGCGACTCGTTGGCGACGACCGGGTCGAATTGATTTTTATTTTGGGTTGGAATTTAAACTCAAAGGCCCGGCTACCGCCGGGCCTTTTTCTTTATCGAGAACCCGGTGTTTAGCCGTCGGCGCCTTCCAAGTCAGGCGCACGAACAAAGTCTACCCGCATCAAGACACGCCAAGCCCCAGCCTCGCTTGCCTCGGTGGTCATAGTAAAACGGTCCTCGCCCATGCGCTGCAACGACGCTCGCAAGCTAATGATGCGGCCATCCGCGCCTAGATAGCGGCTGTCTTCAAAGGCCAGTCCGTCCTCACGAACGACGGCAAAGCCGCGCGCGCCGCCGCCATCGGAGGCAAAGTAGAAATATGCAATGCGGTCACTTTCGGCATCGAAAGCGTAGATAGTCTCACCTGAGTACGCCCCCGCTCCGCCACGCACGACATGCGTCTCGCGCAAAGAGCGTCCACCCAACATTGGAGCGTAACATCTCTCGTCGGTAACGCCCGCTGCGCCCTCGAAGTCGCCGCGCCAGCAGCCATTCAAGAACGCGAGCGGCGCCAGTCTGTCCTGAGCTTGTGCCGGCGCGGGCAACGCTACGAAGGCGCAGGCCATGAGCAGAGCACGCGTCAGCCCCACGCCCCAAGGATCAAGCCAATCAAGGTGAACTGAAGCGTATGGTAGCCGCCGTTGATCAAGAACAGGGTCAAACTCCGATATTCGAACAGATAGTTGATCCCAAACGAGGCGCCGACCCAGCACAGACCTGCAGTGGCCCCGTAGAGCGCGCCCGTTGCTGCGTCGATGTCGCCCAGAAAAACAGCGAACGAAGCGGAGGCAATCAGCGCCAATATGAACGAGCCACCAAAAATTACCGCCTTATTCCCAACGCGCGCCTGCTCATCGCTGAACCCAGCCGCTCGCTGATGTGCCTTTGCGAATGCCGCGCCATACCAAACCCCGCCAAGTACAAAAGAGCTCGCCGCAGCCGCGACAACCGCCAACCAATTGATCTCCATACTTCCCTCCCTTAGCCCGCCGCATCGTAGGCGCGCTTAACGATCGCGATCAGTTTCGCGTCAACTTCTTCGACGCTCGCCAACGCAACTACGTATTGGCACATGCCCCCGGTCGGGAGCGCCTTCACGCGCGAATCGCGCACCTCTTCCTTGATGTTTAACCCAAGCTCGAATCGCTCATTGGTCTTCGGCCCCAACATCGCGAATTGTTTCTTGCGCCGCAGCGAGACGTAGGCCTTCTTCGGTGCAATCTCGAAGTCGCCAAATTTTGCAATCGCCGCCATCAGGCGATCATGCACCGCGCGGAGATGGGCTTTTTTCCCCACGTAGATGTCGTCCAACACGGCGTCGTCGGACGTGCTTGACGGTTTTGGCCCCTCACCCTGCCTGAGCGTGAAATGGGTGAGCGTGTTAGCGTCGCCATGGCCGAGGCCGTATTTCTCCATCAACCAAGCGCGAATTTCTCCGTGCTTGACCTTGCCAGACTTGGCAACCACCACACGCAATTGCGGCAGCGATTTGCCGGTCTTCTTCTCTATGTTCGCGAGTTGAGTCGCGGCCGCCTTCTCCATATCCGCCACAGGCGCTCCTCCTCACGCTACCGCCTTCGCGGCTCTCTCAAGTAAATCGAAATGCGCCCGCAACTGCCCCACAGCGCGATCAAAATATCCGACATCTCGATGCGTCCGCGCCTGCATGACCCCGCCCTCCATGGCAGTGAGAACAAATTGTGCGAGTGCACGTCGGTCCGTATTGGGCGGCAGGCGTTTGCCTGCGTTGCTTAGGCACTGCTCGATAGCCGCAGTCCAGTTCTCGAAATTTACAGCCAATAGTTCGCGAACCTTTGGATCGGGCTCATGCAACTCCAACGCAAGCGAGCCGATGGGGCAGCCGTAGGTGCAATCTGTCTCAACGATCAGCGTTCGGTAATAACTCAGCAAGGCGAATATCTTCGCGATGGGATCATCGACACCGGCCCACGCCGGCGCCAACAATTGCTGATGAATGCCGTCGCGATAGGCCTCCAGCACGCCGATGAGCACGTCCTGCTTGGACGGAAACACGTGGTAAAGGCTGCCAGAATTAAGCTGTGTCCGGCTCAGCAGATCAGCCACCGAAGTGGAATTGTACCCCTTCAGCCAGAACAGCTCCATGGCCGCCAGAACAATCTTCTCGCGCGCGCTCATTGGGCGCTGCTCGAGTACGCTGGCGCGCGAGGGACGTTCCAATCGATCGGCCCCTGAACGATGCGCTGCTGCAATTGGCGAAGCGTCCAGGAATTGCCCTCATCGAAGAAGCGGTAGAGTTCATCGAACTCCCACCCTTCGCGGTATCCCATCCCTGACACCCGCACCTTCGTCAGCTGGGGTTCGATGCTTTCCAGTTCGATGACAGTCCAGGTTTCTCGGACAAGATCGGGGTGGGCAAATCCTTCCGGGGCGCGATCAACCTGCAGCGATAGCATCCGTCCCGGCGCAAATGACAGCACCCGGTTTCTAATATTGGTAGGATCGCCTAAGGCGGCGTTGGAATTGTAGGACGCCTCCCACATCCCTCCGATGCTCAAGTCGAGCACGACCATCGGCGCCGCCCAGGTGCGCAACGCCTCTGAGGATGACAGCAAAGCCCAAACCTCGGCTCGCGGCGCCGCGACGACGATTTCATGGCAGAGCGTGCGCGTACCATCGGCTTCGACGAGCCCGCAATCGGTCACTGCTATGGCAGGCGGGGCGGTGCTCCTCCCTTCCGCCGTCGGAGTTGTGGCGCATGCCGCAAGCGCCGCAGTAATTGCTAGGGCAATCAACTTCATATCGGGAACTCTCTTGTTGCTTGATCATTCAATCAACACGAGAGGCGAGCCTTGTCAAGCCCATCCTCAAGAGCGCCTCGCAGCTGGCCCCGCTTAGTCGATATCCTCCACCTTCGCGTCCGCCGCTCCGCTCACGCGAGCGGCGAGAGACGCCGCCATGAATTGATCTAGGTCGCCATCGAGCACGCCGGCGGTGTCGGATGTCTCCACTCCGGTGCGCAAATCTTTCACCATCTGATAGGGCTGCAACACATAGGAACGGATCTGCCGGCCCCAGCCGATCTCGGTCTTGGTATCTTCCATCTGCTGGGCGGCAGCCTCGCGCTTCTGCAGTTCCGCTTCGTACAAACGCGCGCGCAGCATGTCCCAAGCGGCGGCCCGGTTCTTGTGTTGGCTGCGCTCGGCTTGGCATGCGACGACGATGCCTGTGGGCATGTGGGTCAAACGCACCGCTGAATCCGTTTTGTTGACGTGCTGGCCCCCAGCGCCGGAGGCGCGATAGGTATCGGTGCGTACATCCTTGTCGAGGATCTCGATATCGATGCTGTCATCGATCTTGGGATACACCCACACGCTTGCGAACGAGGTGTGACGGCGTGCATTGGAATCGTAGGGGCTGATGCGCACGAGGCGATGCACCCCGGCCTCGGTTTTCAGCCAGCCATAAGCGTTTTCGCCTTGCACTAGGATAGTCGCCGACTTGATTCCGGCAGTGTCGCCGCCCTGCTCTTCGAGCAGATCGGCCTTGAAGCCACGAGCGTTTGCCCAGCGCGAATACATGCGCAACAGCATCTCGGTCCAATCCTGGCTCTCCGTGCCGCCGGCGCCGGAATTGAACTCGACGTAAGCGTCGTTACCGTCGGCCTCACCGGAGAGCAGCGCTTCAAGTTCTGCTTTGGCGGCGCGATCCTGTGTTTTCGTCAACGTCGCCTGCGCTTCATCGACGAGCGCACCATCACCCTCGGCCTCGGCCATTTCTGCAAGTTCAACCGAATCTCGCAATTCGCGCTCGATCGTCAAAATCGAGTTCATGCCGTTTTCGAGCTTGTTGCGCTCGCGCATGAACTTCTGCGCTTTCGCCGGATCGTTCCAGAAGTCCGGGCGCTCGGAGAGTGCAGTCAGTTCATCGTAGCGAACAATGGCGCGATCCCAGTCAAAGACGCCTCCGCAGCAAGGCGATCGCGGACTCGATCTGTTCTGCAAGCTGGACGATTTCGGCGCGCATAGGCTTTCCGGTTAAACGCCCTGAGAAAATCAGGGCAACTAGGCAGCTGAATACGCGCGCCTCCTAAAGTGCTCAACTTTGTTTTTCCGACCATGAGTTGACTTCGACCGACTTTCCCATATTGTATACATTATGGGAAATTACCTATTGGAGCGCTCGACCATCCGGGGAGAGGCGCGGCAGAGGATCGAATTGATGATCCGGGACGGGGCCTACGCGGGCGGCGCCCGGCTCGAGGAAATCAAGCTCAGCGAAGCAATCGGCGTTAGCCGGACACCAATCCGTGAGGCGCTCGTCGCGCTCGAAGAGGCTGGGTTGGTACAATCCGAGCCCCACAAGGGCTTCGCGATTACACGCGGTGACGTCAGCCTCGTGCGTGAAATATTTCCCATTCTTGCGGCTCTTGAAGCTGCCGCTGTCCGCAGTTCGAGTCTCGCACTGGCAAATGCAGCAGCCAATCTCGCCGACCTCAACAGCCGTTTGTCCGCAGCTGCGGAGCCAAGCCTGCAATATGCACTCGACGTGACATTCCACCACACTCTGACGAGTTATTGCACCAACGCGAGGTTGCTCAAGCTGTTAAACACCCACCGGGCCCTAGCACGCTTGGTCGACGGGGCGGAGAACCGCGGCACCGCCGATCGCGATGGATCCGTAACCGAGCACGCGGAAATCATTGACGCAATTGGCCGTGGCGACGTTGAAGCAGCATGCAACGTTCTCACACGGCACTGGCGTCGTGGCGCAGGCGTCGTGATCGACTGGCTGGAGCACCGCTCATGAACAGACGCACCTTTGTGCGGGGCGCGGGCGTGACCGGCGCTTTTTTGATTAGTTCCTGCACTGGCCGCCGGCACCCCAATTTCGGTGCGATCCAACGTATCGCACAGGATATCCGCATCGCCGGTCTGCTTCGCACAGTAAGCGACGCGGCGCCGGTTCGGGACACGTTGTTTCGCAATGTCAGCGTGCTCGACCCTTACCGCGCAGGACTCCTGCCAGCGCAGGCCATCCTCACTCGCGGTGGCGCCATTGTATGGACCGGACCGGATAGCGATGCGCCTGCAGCGCCGTTCAGCATCGATGCAGCGGACCGGATAGCATCTCCCGGCCTCGCTGACATGCATGTTCATACGCAGGGCATGGGTGAGCACCTGCTACGCCTTGCCGCTGGCGTCACGACCGTGCGTGATATGGATGGTTTCCCGTGGCTTCTCCAAACGCGCGAAGCGGTCGACTCTGGCCGCTTGCTCGGCGCCACGACATATGTCGCTGGCACGATCATCGCCGATCACCCCCTATTCGGATATGCCACAGTAGTGAAAACGCCAGAGGAAGCACGTCGAATCGTGCGCGCCGAGGCGCAGTGCGGTTATTCGTTTATCAAGGTGCACAATCGCCTTGCACAACCTCTCTTCGACGCCGTTGCTAGTGAAGCCAGGCAGCTACACCTCGATCTCGTAGGGCATGTTCCTCATGACATCACCATTGCCCATGCTGTTGGCGTTGGCGGCATGCGTACCCTCGAGCACCTGAAGGGTTTCCTGATCGATCAAACCTTACTCCCAAGCGACGAAGATTATCGGGCTGCACTTGGGAACGCTGAAGTGTGGATCACTCCGACGCTCTACACGCGCCGGCAGTACGCACGCGGAGCAGAAGCCGAAGAATTGCGCGCAGACCCGCGCATGCGCTTTGCACCGCGCTCGAACATTGAGCAATGGATTAGCGAGGAGCCCGCCGCGGGAAGCGAACAAGCTCGGTTGGGTGCGCGCTTTGTCGAATCCCAGCGCATCGTAATGGAGCGCCTAGTTCCGCTTTCGCCTCGCTGGCTGGTCGGGACCGATGCGGCAGGATACGCGCACAATCTTGCCGGTTATTCGCTCCACGACGAGATGGCGCTGATGCAAGAAGCGGGAATCTCGAACTCCGAGATCGTTCGCAGCGCAACCATGGGGGCAGCCTCTGCGATGCGCAGCTCTGACTTTGGAGGGATAGTCGCCGGAGCACGCGCTGACATAGTGCTACTTAGCGACAACCCGCTCAATGACGTCGAAGCATATCGCCGTAATGATGGGGTTATGGCGCGCGGGCGTTGGTTGGCGCCGGACACACTTGCTTCTGCACTCGAAGAAATCGCTGAAATTTATGCCGAGCCAAAGCTCACTGAGTTCAGCAGGCAAGAGGCCGATGATCTGGCGCACCACGTCACGACGCACCAAGCTCAGGGATTGGCTTTCGAGAGCGCAGCCCTTGCCGCCGCGAGCGACATACTTGAAACCCTTGGCCATGGAGACGCCGCCTCGTCGCTGCAAACCGCATCGATAGCCGGCGCCTCTGGTGTTTGCGACATTCCAACGCCGAACTGACTGCGCCAGTTCGGCGGGGCCCGGAGCCCAAGGGCGACAGCCGCGCTTTACGATCCCCTAGATTCCGGGTTCGCACTTCGTACGCCGCATCCCCGAGCATCCAAAGGATCAATACAACCCCGTCGATTCCTCGCTCTGTTGCTGCTGCGGGCTCTGCGGAGTCCGCGTTCCGTCCCCTTCGGTTGGAGCGTAGACGCCCTCGAGCCCCGAGAGAGCGCGTGGATCGATGGGATCGGTGCCGCCGAACACGAACGGTGACGAGCTTACATTGCGCGTGGGTTCCGTGCCGCAGCGGAAAAATTCGAGGATCGTGTCGTTGGGATCGACATCGGAGGCGGGAAGCAATCCGGTGCGCGGGTCGATCCGCACCATGCGAACGCCATTGGAGACACACGGCTCAGGGGTCGAAGGAATACGGAACGGCGCCGCTGGCACGTCACGCAGCGCCACGCGCATGAAATCGCGGAACATCGGCGCAGCGATCCGGCCGCCAGTTTCAGCCTCCCCCATGTCGCGCGGGGTGTCGAAGCCCACCCAGATGCCGACCACCAAATCGGGCGAATAACCGATGAACCAAGCGTCTTTATAGTCGTTGGTGGTCCCGGTTTTCCCGCCCAGCGGGAAACCCAGTTCGTTGATCACCGACCCGGTGCCACGTTGCACGACGCCCTGAGTCATCGACACGATCTGATAAGCCGTGACCGGGTCGAGCACTTGTTGACGCACATCCGGCAGGCTCGGCGGCGCTTGCCTTCCCCACTCGGCGTTGCACCCCTGGCAATCGCGCTGGTCGGCCCGAAAAATAGAACGCCCGGTCCGATCCTGGATGCGATCGATAAACACAGGTTGGATGCGGCGGCCGCCGTTTACAAAAGTTCCGTACGCGGTGGTCATGCGCATCAACGTGGTTTCGCCAGCGCCAAGCGCCAACGCAAACACGGCTTGAGTGTTATCGCCGTAAACGCCCAAGCGGCGACCATAATCCAGCACCCGGTCGGCGCCCATTTCGTAGGCGACGCGCGCGGTCATCGCGTTGCGCGACATCTCGAGCCCGCGCCGCAGGGTGGTGGGGCCGTAATATTCGCGGGTATAATTCTCCGGCGACCAATTGGTGCCGTCGCCAGCCTCGATCGCGAGTGGGCCGTCATCAACGAGCGTCGCCGGGGTCAAGCCGAAATCGAGCGCCGCGGCGTAGACAATCGGCTTGAACGCCGAGCCTGGCTGGCGCTGCGCCTGCGTCGCACGATTGAGGCCGGTAGCCTCGTTGAACGAGTAGCCGCCAACCATGGCGAGCACACGGCCCGTGTGCGGGTCCATCGCGACCAGGGCGCCTTGAATTTCCGGCGTTTGCTTGAGCGTGTAGCGACCGCTGGACCCGCGGATTGCATAGACAATCGCGCCGCGCGCGAGCGCTCGTTCGCGGTTGCGGCGCGCGCCCTGGGCGGCCCATTGCGCATCGTCGTTGAGGAGACGCCCGGTGGCCTCGTTTTCGTCTGTCACAGTAATGGCGCCATTGCCGGTGCCGGTGACCATCGCGCGCAGCCAGTTCGACAATGTCGGCGGCGGTGCGGCAGCGCGTAACTGCGCCTGGATGTCGCCAGTCGGGTCCCCGCTCGCAACTGGGCCACGCCAATCGTGGCGGCGATCATAGGACTCAAGCCCCGCTCTCAACGTGCGTGCAGCCGCCAATTGCAGGTCGGTGTCGAGCGTCGCACGAATGGACAAACCGCCCTCGTACAGCGCGCGCTCACCGCGATCGGGAAAACGGCGCATGATCTCGCGGCGCACTTCTTCGACGAAATGCGAAGCGGCGATGTACTGATCGCCCGCCAGGCGATCATGCGTGACGAGCTCCTCCGCCCGCGCAGCAGCAGCCTGCTCGGCTGTGATGTAGTTGCGCTCCAGCATGCGCGAGATCACGTATTCGCGACGCTCCATCGCCCGCTCACGTTTTGCGGGCACGCTCAAATCGTAGTTGGAGGGCCCCTTGGGCAGCACCGCCAGATACGCCGCCTCGCCGATACTGAGATCGTTGAGCGACTTATCGAAATAATTGAGTGCGGCTGCGCCGACGCCGTACGCGCGGTTGCCGAGATAAATCTGGTTGAGATAGAGTTCGAGAATGCGGTCCTTGTCGAGCGCCTTCTCGATGCGCTGCGCCATCAGGCCTTCGCGGAACTTTGTGTACACCGCGCAGAACAGACCGCGCACCCCGCCTTCGCACGAAGCGGCGCGCCCCGTGAGCATGTTGCCTGCGACCTGTTGGGTAATGGTCGAAGCGCCTTCGAGCCGCCGTCCGCGCAGAACGTTGCCTACGTTTGACAATATGGCCCGGGCCAAACCGCGATAATCGATGCCGGAATGCTCAAAGAAGCGTGCGTCTTCAGTGGCGACAAACGCGTTCTTCACATGATCGGGAATCTGTTCGATCGGCACGAAAACGCGTTGCTCGCGCGCGAACTCGGCCACCAATGCGCCATCGCCGGCGTGGACGCGGCTAGTGACGGGGGGCTCGTAGTTTTTGAGTTGATCAATGCTAGGCAGCCCTTGCAGCGCAACGATAATGAACACACTGAACGCGATCACGCCGAGTCCAGCCGCAGCCGCGAGGCCGACAAGAACGCGGCGCCACAACGGCCCACTGAAAAGTCCCGGGCGGCGCTCGTCGCCCCAGGTGGTTTGATCTTCGTATTCGTCTCGCAAGATGCGCCCCGCTTCTGCTTCGCGCTCGGTCCTAACGCGGTCGGCCTCGGCTTCCAATACGGCGCGATTATGACCGCTGCCGCCAATCGCGACGGCTGCCGCTTAGCCGATGATTCGAACTGTTTTTAGGCGCGTGCGGCGTAAAGTTGCGGTGAGGCGAAGAAGGCGTCCACGGCGCCGGCCATGGCCTCGGCAAATGCAGCACGCGAGCGCGGGTCGCTGAGCCGGCGCTCGTCGGCGACATTGCTCAGGAAGCCGGTTTCGACCAGCACCGCCGGCACGTCAGGCGCCAAAAGCACGAAAAACCCGGCATTGCGATGGGTGTTGGAAACAAGCGGGGCGGCTTGGGCGAGCCTTGGAATCAGCACCTGGGCGAATTGCGCCGAGCGATTGGTAGTCTCCCGCTGGGTCAGGTCCACGAGAATGTCGCCGACCCCGGGATCGCGGGGCGCTTCGCCAAAATTGATGTCCCAATCCTGCGCCGCCATAAGGTTTTGCGCCCGATTGGCCCCCCGCTCGGACAAAGTATAGACCGAAGCCCCCCGGGCCTCCGAATTGGCGCCTGAATCCGCATGCACAGAGATGAACAGATCGGCGTTTTGGGCGCGGGCGAAGCTCACCCGATCGGCCAGTTCCACGTAGCGATCGCTGTCGCGGGTGAGCGCCACCCGATACCGGCCCCGCGCCTCCAACGCCGAGCGTAATTGCACAGCATGGTCGAGCACCACATCTTTCTCACGGACGCCGGTGGCTCCGATTGCGCCCGGATCGCGCCCGCCATGGCCGGCGTCGATTACGATAGTGCGCCGGCCCGAGCGACCGCTCATTTCAAGCGGCGCGGGCGGGGGCGCCGCTAGACCCTCCGCGGCGAGATCGAAGGCGAGCGATGGCGATGAGCCGCCCGTCAATTCGTGACGCAAGATGCTAACCGGCCGTTCGAGATCGAGCACCAGGCGGGCGCCTCCATCCCGGGGCGCGTACCGATACTGGCGCACCAAGCCGGCGCCCGGCCCCTGGCCGCTCCCCCCCTGGGGCAGGGCCCAACGGGCGTTGGCGAGGTCAACAACGAAACGATCTGGTCCTGTTAGGAACATAGTCCTATGGTCGGTGGGTCGGTCCAGAGCGAGGCGGAGACGCACCCCCCCCGCCGTTGAGGCTAACGCGACGCCCCTTAGCGCCGCAGGCGCATCCGCCCAGGCGCGGCCAGACAGCGCCGCGCTCGAGAGCGCGGACGCCCCGGCGAGAATGAGGGAGCGCCTAATGGGGTCCATGGAGGTTGCGACCCTACCAGTCCCCGCTTGCTATCGAGTTGAAAAGGAAGGTGAACGCGACACTAACAGCCAACTCAGCGCCAGCCTCGCAACACGCTTCCTTTCCTTCACGAATTCATGCAAAGGTGCACCATCGTCGCGTGCGCCGTCAGGGGAAGGTCCCCAAGAGCGCCCGGCGCGCTCCCGCACCGCGGACAGGTCGTTGGCCCCTGCGGAGCGCCCCCAAAGTAATGAGGGCGGCGCTCGCTTTTTGGACCAAGGACGCGCGTCCCACAGCCGGAGCGTAAGCGCCGCTCCAGGAAGGCGGCGCCAATTTGGAGCCGCTTATGACCCGCGCGATCACCAGCCTAAACGCCAGCGGCCTCCGCGCCGTTGTCCGTGGGCGGCGACCGGCGGGCCTTATTTCACCCACGACTTATCGTCGCCTGACCCTGCCCGTGCTCAGTCGGAGCCGCCAAGCGGTCAACGTGCGCGACGTTTACGGAGCCCAGCCACATGGCCAAGAAAATGCTGATCGACGCCGCCCACCCGGAAGAGACCCGGGTCGCGGTGCTCGACGGAAACCGCGTTGAAGATTTCGATTTCGAGGTCCAGTCCAGAAAACAACTCAGAGGCAATATCTATCTCGCTAAGGTGACGCGCGTTGAGCCGTCGCTGCAGGCGGCCTTCGTCGAGTATGGCGGCAACCGCCACGGCTTTCTCGCGTTCTCTGAAATCCATCCCGATTATTACGCCATCCCCACCGCCGATCAGGAGCAGATCAAGGCGGAACTCGCGGCGGCTGAGGCGGAGTCCGAAAGCGCGGAAGAAGATGAGGAAGCGTTGGACGAGCGTCGCCGGCGCATCCTGACCCGTCGCTACAAAATCCAGGAAGTGATCCGACGTCGTCAGATCATGCTGATCCAGGTGGTAAAGGAGGAGCGCGGCAACAAGGGCGCGGCCCTCACCACCTACCTCTCGCTTGCCGGGCGCTATTGCGTCCTGATGCCCAATACCGGACGCGGCGGGGGCATTTCGCGCAAGATCACTCAAGCGACGGATCGCAAGCGGCTGAAGAAAGTCGCCCAGGACCTCGAAGTGCCCCAGGGCATGGGTCTGATCATCCGCACTGCTGGCGCAAAGCGCACGAAAACCGAGATCAAGCGGGATTACGAATATCTGATCCGCGCCTGGGAGACCATTCGCGACGAAACCATGAAATCCGTGGCCCCAGCGCTCATCTATGAGGAAAGCTCGCTGGTGAAGCGGGCGATCCGCGACCTCTACGACAAAGACGTCGACGAAGTGCATGTCGATGGCGAAGGCGCCTACAAGGAAGCCAAGGACTTCGTGCGCATGCTCATGCCTTCCCACGCCAAGCGCGTGCATTTGTGGAAGGACCCCACCCCGCTGTTCGCCAAGAACGGCGTCGAGAAGCAATTGGAGTCGATCTATTCCCCGATCGTTACGCTGAAATCGGGCGGCTACATCGTCATCAACCAGGCCGAGGCGCTGGTGGCGATCGACGTGAACTCGGGGCGCGCGACCCGCGAGCGCGGCATCGAACAAACCGCCTTCAAGACCAACATGGAGGCCGCCGACGAAGCCGCGCGTCAGATGCGCTTGCGCGATTTGGCTGGCCTGATCGTTATCGATTTCATCGACATGGAGGAAAACAAGAACGACCGCACCGTTGAAAAACGGATGAAGGATAACCTCCGCTTCGACCGCGCCCGCGTACAGATGGGCAAGATTTCCGGCTTCGGCCTGCTAGAATTGTCACGCCAGCGCCGCCGCACCGGCGTGCTCGAAGGCACCAGCCACATCTGCGCACATTGCGAAGGATCAGGTCGGGTCCGCTCGATTGAATCAGCGGCTCTTGCCGTGCTCCGTGCGCTCGACGAAGCCAGCGCCAAGCAGCGCGGTCGCGCCGTCGAGGTTCGTGTTGCAACCGACGTCGCGCTCTACCTGTTGAACGAAAAGCGCGACGCAATCGCCAACCTCGAAGCCAACCGCAAGGTACGCGTGCGCGTTCTCGCCGGTTCTGGCCTCGCTTCGGCGGACTTCCAGATCAACTTCTCCAATGAAGTGCTGGAAGACGACGAGATCGAAGGCGACGCCGAACAACCCAGCCGCGTCGAACGCACGCCTGCTGTGACCGCTGTCGATGAAGACGATGAGATCGTCGACGAGGATGAAGACGAAGAGGAAGCGAAGGACGAAGCCACCGCTGGCGTTGAGGCCGACGCAGGCAAGAACCGCAGGGGCCGCCGTGGCCGCCGCGGCGGGCGCCGTCGTCGCGAAGAGGACGCGCCGGCCGAGGCGGCGCCCGCGACAGCTGAGCCCGCTGCCAAAACCCGCCCCACCGCCCAGCGCGAGGAAGGCGGGCGCGGCAACCGGCGCCGACGCGGTCGCGGTCGTGGCCGGGCGAAGCGCACCTATGAGGTGGATGGCGGCGAGTGGCTTGATTTTGTCAGCGCCGATCTGCGGCAATTATCCCCGCGGCCCGACTTCCGCCGCCGCGACGAAACGCCAGCACTCGAGCCGAGAGCTGTAGAAGCCGCCGCCGACAGTTCGCCCCCCTCCTCACCAGACGCAGAGATCATCGCTTACCCCATCGCGGAAGCGACCGATCCGGCGCAAAATCCAGAGCTTGGCGCCCCCCCCGAAACGCAACCGGCGCCAGCTGAACCTGAACCATCCTATGAGCCCGATCAGGAACGACGGGACCGCTTCCTTTCGCGTTTCGCAAGATGGAAGAAGGGCGGCTAAGGCCTTGTTGCCGCCTCAAAACCGGTCTTGAATCAAAGCGGCGGCAAACCCGGAGCACCACGATGGCCAGAGCGAAGACAACGGACGCAGGCCCCTGGCTTGCCCGGCTATTCTTCGCCGTCTTCGCACTCGTGCTCGCACTGGCCGCCCCCGGTCGCGCAGCGGCGCAAGGCCTGATCCGCGATGCCGAAATCGAGCAGACGCTCCGCGCTTATTGCGAGCCGCTATGGGTGGCCGCGGGACTGGATCCCGCCGATATCGACCTCTACATTGTACAAGACCCTTCGGTAAACGCGTTTGTCGCGGGGGGGCAAAACGTGTTTGTTCACACTGGCCTGATTATGGCGGCGCGAACTCCCAATGAAATTATCGGCGTACTAGCGCACGAAACTGGCCACATCGCCGGCGGACACGGCGCAAGACGCTCGCAATTCGCGTCAAATCAGGCCATGGGGCCGATGCTGATTTCTCTGGCGCTAGGGGTTCTGGCGATCGCCGGCGGCGAGCCCGCAGCAGGCGCGGCCTTGATCTCTGGATCGCAGCAATTCGCGATGTCGAGCTTCGTTCAATACACCCAGGCGCAGGAATCGAGCGCCGACCAGGCGGGGTTGTCCTACCTTGAAGCAACCGGACAATCCGGACGCGGATTGATCACATTTTTCAATCAGCAGATCCGCCCCTACGAATTCATGAGCCGGCGGATGCCGCCCTACATGATGACCCACCCTTTCGCTTCCGACCGAGTCGAAGCGTTGCGGCGGGGCGTCGAGGCCAGCCCACATCGCGATGTGGCGGAGACGCAAGAGGTGATGCGCCGCTTTCAGTTCATGCAAGCAAAGCTCATCGGCTTCATTCGCACCCAGCCGCAAACGCTCGCGCGATACCCGCTCTCCGATGCCTCGCAGCCGGCTCGTTACGCGCGCGCTGTCGCATACTATCGTGTTTCGGACATGGCGCACGCCCGGGTGGAACTTGAGGAGCTCATGCGTCAAGAGCCAGCGAATCCTTACTACCAGGAGCTGCTTGGACAAATCTTATTCGAGAACGGCCACGCCGAGGAATCGGTGGCGTACCATCGTCGTTCTGTCGAACTCGCACCCAACCAACCGCTACTGCAGATCAACCTCGCTCGGGCATTGCGCGAGGCGCGTGGACGTAGCGGCGCTGACGAGTCGATCGACCTCTTACGCACGGTTACCGCGCGCGAGCCTGACAACGCATTCGCGTGGCGGGAATTGGCGCTCGCGCGCAACGAGCGCGGCGAAGTAGCGTTGGCGGAGCTCGCCTCCGCGGAACAGAATTTTGCGTTAGGCGATTTCGGCATGGCGATGAGTTTTGCGGAGCGGGCGCGCCGGCAGCTGCCGCGCAACACCACCGATTATCAGCGCGCGGTTGACATCATAACGGTGGTTGGGAACGCCATGCGCGACAGCGGACGCGGGCGACAAGGCCCTGGGCGACGATAACTTGCCGAGCTGCCCCGAAGCCGCCATGAAGAAACTCCGAAAATTGGAGGCCCGATGGCCCGCTTTGTGTGCATATTTTTCTTAGCGCTGACCGCCGCGCCGCCGGCTTTGGCGCAGACGTTCAATCAGCAACAGCAATCGGAAATTCGCGCACTCGTACGCGAGTATCTGGTGAGCAACCCCGACGTATTGCGCGAAGCGTTGGACGCGTTGGAGGCGCGGGCCACGGCCGAACGGTGGCGTGAAGTTAAAAGCGATCCGCGCGATTTTTCCATCGGTCCCGCCGATGCGCCGATTACGGTCGTTGAATTTTTCGATTATCGCTGCGCCTATTGTCACGCCGCCTACGATTGGGTGAGCGAACTGGTGCGTCGGCGCTCGGATATACGGCTCGTGCTAAAAGAATTGCCTGTACTGGGTCCCGACTCGATGGAGGCCGCACGCGCTTCCTTGGCGGCGATGCCCCAGGGGCGCTATTGGGATTTTCACCGCGCGATGATCACCTATCAGGGCGATCTTACGCCCGAGGCGATCGATCGGCTTGCGCAACGCGCCGGCATCGATGTCCCCCGCATGCGACGCGACATGGAGGACGAGAGCATCACCCGCCAACTTGAACAAGTCCGCGCGCAGGCGATCGAGTATCAATTCAACGGCACCCCCGGTTTTGTGATCAATGGCGAGACCATCCCTGGATTCCACCGTGAAACGTTGGAAGCGCGCCTACGCAGCGCTGGCCAAGAGGCACGCGAGCGGCGTGGAGCGCGGCGGTAGGGTAGCGAGCCTCGCTGATCGCGTCGCAAAAAACGCGCCGTCATCCCGGACGCGCGGAGCGCGATCCGGGACCCAGCGGCGAACACGCAGCTCTACGAGCCCTGGGTCCCGGGTCTTGCTCCGCAAGCCCTGGATGACGAAATCTTGTACGAACCGACCTATATGCCCCCAACCCTCACCCCAATGTCTGCGCACCTGTCATCGCCGCCAGCATCGGCACGGAGAGGAACGTGTTGGTGCGCGAAAACAACATTGCGGTGCGGCCGCAAGCGGCGCGTGCGGCAGCGTCCAGGTCAGGGAATTTACCGTTGATGTTGAGCGCGCGCTGTTGGTTCGGCCAAATCACGAACCAGACGTTCACGAACATCACGATCGCCAGCCACATGCCGATGCCAATGAAGATGTGCTTCGACACCGAGAACGGCGCGATGCCCTCATTCTCGACGGCGCCCAGAGTCAGCGCCTGGGTGAGGAAACTCTCCTCGGAGCCGGGATTTTGCGCGAGCAGCAACCCGGTGACCAACGTCGCCACCGCTCCCCAGCGGAACCAGTACAGAGCCGCCGGCGCGATCACCTTGCCGATCGCCGGTTTTTGTTCGTCGGGAATTTTCGGCATGTTCGGGATCTGCGTGAAATTGAAATAGTACAGGTGCCCGATCCACATAATGCCCGAGAGCACGTGCAGCCAACGGAACACAACGCCCCAGAACAATTGCCGATCGATCTCGTTATCCAACGACACGCCCTTCTGGCCTAGCGCGTACCAAACCAGAAACAAAAACCCCACCGCCAAGGCGGTCCAAGCGACGGTTCGCAGATTAGTCAAAAACCAAGCCATTGCTCACTCCCTCTTGGCGGCGCGTGCAGATCGTCGTTCTCTAACCGGCCGCTTGCGGGGCGGGCTTCGCATCGTCGCGCCCGCGCCTGACGCCCCATAGCAGGATTGCCGGCGCCGCTACATAGATTGACGAATACGTGCCGACGATAATGCCAAAAATCATCGCGGTCGCGAAGCCGCGAAGCGCCTCGCCGCCTAGGTAGTAGAGCCCCGCCAGCGAGAACAGCGCCGTGCAGCCAGTGATGATCGTCCGCGACAGCGTTTCGTTGAGCGACAAATCCACCAATTCGCCGAGGGGCATTTTCTTGTATTTACGCAAATTCTCACGCAGCCGGTCGAACACCACCACCGTGTCGTTCATGGAATAACCGATGATGGTCAGCAATGCGGCGATGATGGTGAGGTCGAATTCGATGCGGAACACGGAGAATACGCCCAGCGTCAAAATCACGTCGTGGAACAAAGCCATCACGCCGCCCAGCCCGAACTGCCACTCGAACCGAAACCAGATATAAATCAACATCAACACGATGGCCCAGAACAGCGCCAAGAGGCCGCCGGAGAACAATTCCTCCGACACTTTGCCGCTGACCGCCGCTTCGCTGGTGATCCGCGCGTCTTCCGCCACGCTCGGCAGGCCGGCGCGGATGCGCTCGACGACTTGGGAGCCGCCATCGCCCTGCTCGAAGCGGAGGATCGCACAATAGGGCGGCGCCGTTTGTCCCTCGACGCAAGTCGTCGCCTGCACCTCGACGCTGCCCTGTTGGGAGGCGCGGCCCAGTGCACGCAACGCCTCGTCATCGATATGGCCCGGCGCTTCGATCAGGACTGAGGTGCCGCCGCGAAAATCGATGCCGAGGTTGAAACCTTTTTCCATCACCGCGCCCAGACGCTGGAACGGCGTCCCTTCGGCTTGCTGAAAAACCGCAATCGGGTTCTCGCGGAAGCCGCCGGTGAACATCGACACGAGTGATCCGGTCACCGCCGCGATGGACAGGAACGCGGCGAAGCCCGCAAACTTCACGTAAGTGAAATTCGTCTTCTTCGGCAGGATGCGAATGAGCGGCCACCAGGACATCGGCGTTTCCTTAGATCGGCAATTGCTTGGGGCGGCTCAGGCGGAACCACCAGGCGATGAGGATTTGCGACACCAACACCGCGGTGAACACTGAAGTGACGACGCCGATGGTCAACGTCCAGGCAAAGCCTTTGACCGGCCCGGCGCCGAACTGGAACAGGATCAGCGCCGCCAGGATCGTGGTCAAATTCGCATCGACGATCGTGATCATGGCGCGGTTGAAGCCCGCGTCGATCGCCATCGCCGGGCCTCTTCCGAGGGCGGCCTCCTCGCGCATGCGTTCGTAGATCAATACGTTAGCATCGACCGCCATGGCGATGGTGAGGATAAGGCCGGCGATGCCCGGCAGCGTAAGCGCCGCACCAATCATGGACATCGACGCCACAATCAGCACGCCGTTAACGACCAACGCGAGGCAAGCGAATATCCCGAACAACCCATACGCCAGCACCATGAACACCAAAGTGACGAGCCCGGCGACGATGGAGGCGCGCGTGCCGGCTTCGATGGCGTCACGCCCGAGGCTCGCATCCACCGATCGCGAATCGATCACTTTCAGCGGCGCCGGCAACGCGCCAGCGTTCAACATCACAGCAAGCTCATTGGCTGACTGCGCTGTGAAGTTTCCTGTGATCTGACCCGATCCGCCGCAGATTTGCGATTGAATGACAGGCGCGGTGAGCACTTTATCGTCGAGCAAAATGGCGAAGCGGTCGCCCACATGTTCGCCAGTCAAATTGCAGAACGTGCGCGCTCCGGAAGTGTCAAGGTCGAACCCCAGCACCCATCTGCCAACCTCGTCAGTCTGCGGCTGGGCGCTATTGAGGTTTTCACCAGTCAGTCGCGGGGTCACTTCGACGACCTCCGGCTGGTTGCCGATGCCCGGGTATGGCTCCACCTGCCTGGTCGCCCCTACCGTGTCGGGCGCCACCATGTGGAAGGTCAGCAGCGCGGTCTCGCCGATGCGGCGCTTCAATTGTTCGGGGTTGGTGACGCCGGGGGCTTGCACGACGACGCGATCGTCGCCTTGGCGGGTGATCGAGACTTCGCTGGTGCCGGTGGGATCGATTCGCCGGCCGATCACCTCACGAGATTGCTCAGCCGCGTCGCGGGCAAGTTGCGCCATATGCGCATCGGCGATCCGCACTTCGATGACGCCTTCTTCGGGCTCCGCGAAAATGTAGATGTCATCCACGCTCAACTGCGAACGCTTCAACGGCGCCAGCACCCGACGCGCACGTTCGAGGTCGGCTACATCGCGCAGGCGCAGGCGCGCAGCGCACAAGTCCACCGGGAGCTCGTTGCGCCGCCTAGCCGGGCAATCATCGACCGCGCGACCGCTGAAACGAATGCGCGGCTCTGCGTCGCGCAGCGCGCCAGTCATCTGCTCGACGATGAGTTCGAGTTTTCGCTGACGCAACGTATCGACATCGACCTCCAGCAGAATTTGCGAACCTCCGCGAAGGTCGAGACCGAGATTGATCGCCTGCTTCGGCATCACGCCAGGTAAGGAGTCGCGGATCTTTTCTGGCAGGAAATTTGGCGCGGCGAACAGGACGCCGAACACGGTCACAACCGCCACCAAGATCATCCGCCAACGGGAAATTTCTAGCATCGATCAATCCGCGCTGGGCTTGGAATCGTTGGCGGGCGCGGGGTCGGTTTTGTTGACGACTTCCGCAATCGCGCCGCGGCGCACCCGCACATCGACATTGGGCGCAAGTTCCACCCGCACTTCGTCCTCCGCCACCGATCTCACTTTGCCGATCAGACCGCCGGAGGTGACCACAACGTCACCCTTCTTCAGCGCCGCCACCATTTCCAGATGGCGCTTACGCGCCTGCTGCTGGGGACGGATCAACATGAAATAGAACACCACGAAGATCAGGAGATACGGAACCAACCCGAACAGCGCTGCGCTGCCAGCGTCTGCCCCAGCCGCACCGGTAGGAGCGCTATCTTGCGCAAAAGCGTCTGAAATGAACATCGATCCTCGCTTAGAAGGCGGCGCAAGGCCGCAGAGTGACTTGAGGCGAGGGGCCCCTCGCGAAGGCGCGGACTATACTGGCGGCGCCCGCCAATTCAATCGGCCCATAAGCTCCAGACTGCGTCACGACGCCCCCATCAGCGGCAGCGGGTCAAGCGCCTCGCGGCCACGCCGCACTTGAAATAGGAGCCTCGCCCCGCCTTGACGACCCCCAAGCTCAGCCAACACCTGACCAGGGCGTACATGCTGGCCCTCTCGAACCAAGGCGCGGCGAGCATAGCCATAAGCAGTGACGTAATTGTCGGCATGCCGCACCAGGACCAGGGTTCCATAGGCCGGGAGGTCGGCGCCGGCATAGACAACATCCCCCTCCGCCGCGGCGGCGATCGGCGCTCCTTCGCGGCCGGCGATCTCTATGCCGTCGAGCCTGCCCCCGCCCGCTTGAGCGCCGAAGCGCGCCGTCAGGTTTCCTCGCAGCGGCCAGCGAAAGCGGGCGCGGCGATCCTGCGGCGTCTGCGGCGCGCGGACCTCCGGTTCTTGCGGCGGCGGCGCGGCGCGATCGGAAGCCATAGCCGGCAAAACAATTCGCTGGCCGACGCGAACTTCATGCGGCAGGTTCACGCGATTGAACAGAGCCAGCGAACGCAGATCGACGCTGTAGCGCTCGGCTATCGTGGCGAACGTTTCGCCAGCCCGCGCCACATGAAAGCGCGGCGGCGGCAATTCGATCTCGCGACCAGGCGTCAGCGCATAAGGCGGCTCCAACCCGTTTTGCCCAATCAAGGCCAGCATCGGGATCTGGAAGTGCGTGGCGATGTCGTACAAAGTTTCATTGGCGCCGACGCGATGAGTTCTCGGCATCCGCGCTGGGTCGCCAGGGTGCACGTCCTCCGGACGCAAGCCGTATGCAGTGAGCGGCGCGTCTTCCGCGATGACGCGCGGCGCAGCGGCATTGTTTGCAGTTGGCGCCGTGGGCGCGCCGCCATAGGCGACCGGCGCAGGCGGCGCGCTTGCACAAGCGACGGCGACAAACGCCAGTGCTGCAATCCAACCGAGGCGCGCCATTGCCAAGCTTTGGCTGAGAATCTGGCGTGTAGGCAACCCCGCCATCAAAGCAGCAGGAGGCTCTAAGCCGAGCCATTCCCGGATCCCACATCAGCGACGGCAGGCACTACTCAGGCGCCTCTTCCACAACCGCTTCAACGCCGCGTTCGATGTTTGGAAAATTTACCGGACCGAGATCCTCGCGTCGATTGTTTCGCAAGCGCACCAAACGTTGTCCCTGTTGATCCTGGATCGGCGCCAGCAGCACGCCGCCAGGCTTGAGCTGCGCGAGCAGGGGCGGGGGAATGTCCGCCACCGCCACGTTTAGGACAATGCGATCGTACGGTGCGTCGTACAGCCAACCTTCGAAACCGTCACCGCAATGGGCGAACGCGTTGATCAGACCGCAACGCGCGAACCCCGCACGCGCTTCTCCAACCAGGCTGCGCACGCGGTCGATCGTCACCAGCTTGAAACTGAGCGCCGCCAACACGCCGGCCTGATAGCCAGAACCTGTGCCAATCTCGAGCACGATGTCCTCTTTGGTGGGCGCCAAAGCGCTGACCACTTGCCCGACCAGGGATGGCCGCGTCATTGTCTGCCCGCTCGGCAAAGGCAGCGCGGAATCGTCATGGGCCAGATCCCGCAGATGCTCCGGCGTGAAATTCTCCCGCGGCGTGGTTTCGATAGCCGACAGCACCCGAGCATCGGTGATCCCGGCTTGCCGCATTTCCAACACGAAGCGCATGAGGCGGTCGTTCATCGCCGGTCAACGTTGATGCATGGAATTGGCATGCTTGGTTTGTAGCGTGGTCGCGCGTCGATGGCCAAGCGTGTTGGGAGCGTTACTTGCGGACGATCCCTGCCATCGAGGCAAACGCACAGCTCAACGCCCCCTTCCCCCGGATGGCGCTTCGCGTCTCCGGGGTGACGGATATTGCGTTTCTGCAAATAGGGCGGCGTGACCTACTTCCACGCCCCGAGAAGCGCCCCAGCTGCGCCCCAGGAAACCAGGAAATGGCCGAGATTTATCGGCAGGTAGGCCTCAGCGTGCGCGCCGTACACGTAGCTATAGAGGCTGGTCGAGAACCCGAACAACGCCGCCATCGCCAGCGCTGTCGTGACGCCGCCCATCCAACCGGGAACGCCGCGCCATTTGATAACCGAAGACAGGCCAATCGCAGCGAGCAGCGGCATGACAATGCCAAACGGCATGCGGCTCATGCCTGCTTCGCTCTGCTCTGCAGTTAATCCCGTCATCGCCATATATTGCTCGGCAGGCATAAGCACGCCGAAGATGACGAATTCGATGAGATAGATCGCCAGCGCCGCGACTATGATCGCAAGCACGTTATGGCCCATGATGCGCATGATTTTCTCCCCAGTCGGCGACTTAACGCGCCCAGTGTGGCGAATCTGAAATTCGCGTGATCATGATGGCAGGCGCGGAGCGAATTTCAGATTCATCAGCCACACTATAAGCCTTTGGTTCTAGTGTCCCTGATGGATTTGAAGTTCGCATCGCGCGTGATCCAGTTGACTGTGCGAACTTCAAATCCGGGACACTAGTTGGAACCTTGCTACCCTGAGTCTCGGCCTGCAAATGCCTTCGCGTGATAAGTTCGCTACCGCAACAAGGTCAGCGGCAGTCGATGGCCCAGATATCGTAGTTCGGGTGGTCCACCGCGTTGAGGCTCGGGCTGGAGGCGAACATCCAGCCGTGGAATATTTCGCGCCGCTCGCTTTCCTCACCCTCCCGCGCCGCGGGATGGTCGAACACTTCAACGTAAATCCGCACCTCCGGGGTATCCTCCGGCGGCGCTTTTTCGCAAGCACGAGCGATGACGTCGAGCGAACCTATGCGGGTGGTGCGGTTCAGCGGCAGCGTGTAGTCGCGGGCGTGGCCGGTGGCCTTATCCAAGCCTCTCACAACCGCGCGCTGCGCTGCAGCCGGCGCAGCCGCCGCCAGGAACATGGCCGCAGCCAGCAGAGTTCGTTTCATGGCCGCGTTCACTCCTTCTCGCCCGGCGTCCAGGCTTGGTAATCGCTGGTGGCCGAGGCGCGCACGCCGCCCCGCGCAAGCGATCCTCTTGGACGATAGGCGCGCACGGTTCCGGTCATATTCGGCTGGTGGGGTTGCTCCCAGGGATGGCGCTTCGCCGGCGACAACGTCGGAGGTTCATCAACGGTATGGTGCATCCATCCGTGCCAGTCCGACGGCACACATGACCCCTCCGCCAGCCCTTTGTAGATTACATAACGTCGCTTGCGCCCTTCCAGACTGGGACGCCGTTCTTCGAAATAACGATTGCCCTGCTCGTCCTGGCCCACGAACGCTCCTCGCCGATTAATGTCGAACAACGCCCCAAGGGTTGCGCCGTTCCACCAGATAAAGATGCGTTTCAGCATGGGCGGTTTTTTGTCTGCGCGACGCCGGATTCGAGGCGGTCGGCGTCGCTCGTGCGCACTATGGCCAAGCTGCGGACGCCAGTCCAGTCCAGTAGCGCAACAATATCTTGGGATATCCTGAGGGTACTATCTACCAGATATTGATTTCGAACCCCAATCAACGCATATTCGACACTTCAAATGGAGGCGTCTGATGGCCCAAGATTTCGACCCGCATCTGCGTGAACGCGCGGGCGCTCCCGAAGGTTGGACCGAAACCATGGTCCAAGCCGCCCTTGAGGCCGGGCTCGGACCCGACCTAACCGCGTCGCTACGACGGGTCGCGACCCGGTTGTCTGAGTGGGCTGGGAACAAGGCGCTGAAGGCCCCGCTCTTGGCGGCGCTCCGATCCGGCATTGCGTCGCTTGACCCTCCGCTGCTGCGGGCAGCCCTCGCGGATACTCGCGAGGACGTGGCCTCTGCCGCCCTCCTCCGCTGGCCGACCGACGCCCGCGACGAACTGGGCGCGATACGTCGTGTCCAGGACTTATTGATCGCCGGCGCGCGTGTGGGCATTGCGGGCGCCCCAACGAAGGCAGCGCTTGACGCGCTCAACGCCGCCGCACGACTTGCCGACCCGATTGGGGGGGGCGGACCGGCCATCCTGGTGCGCCCCTGCGCGGAAGCCGCGAGCGCGATGATCGCGGAGGAAACCGCACGCAGCCGCGCCGGGGCGGCGTTGGTCGCGGGCGCGCGCACGCTCGATGCCGCGATCGCCGAGCTTGCAATCGAGGCGGTTCGAAACGGCATGGATCCAGCCCACGGCGGGGTCCAACGCAAAATGGCCGCCGCGCGCTTTGCCGGCGCGCCGGACGCTGACATCGCCGCCGCACTCGCCGGCGCAGTGTCGCGCAGCGCTTACTCAGCTGCGCTCGACGCTGGCGCCGATCCCACGCGCGCGCGCATCGTCATCGCGGCCCCCGAAGCAAGCGCCCACGCTTTGACCTTGTTCTCGGACAGCGCTTGCGATCCGACCGGCGCTTTCGGCGCCGAGGAAGAAGTTTCCGCCATCGCCGCTAGCATCGATCTGCGACGCTTCCACGTTGAGGGCCGCTTTGACGAAGCGGACTTCACCGCCCTCGTTGCGTTGCTGACCGACACGCTTGCCCGTGTCTGCGGCGCCGACAAGCGCGTTGTGCTCCGGCTCGAAGGGCTCGCCGGACTCCTGATGCGCCTTGGCCTCGCCTACGACAGCGATCCCGGCCGCGCACGCGCCGCAAGCATCGCCGCGTTGGCGAAATCGGCCACCACTGGAACCATCGCCTTCGCCAATGACTGCGCAAGCGCGCGCCGCTTCGGACAAGATGCTTCCGGCTTGTCGCCCGCGTCGGGAGCGACGATCTACGGTGTGCGCGAGGATGGCGGATTCGGACGCTTGCTCAGCGAGGATGCGCAGCTCGGCCTCGCAGCACTCGGCTACGATTGCGACGACATCGCCCGATTGCGTACCCACGTCGAGGGGCGGCGTACGTTGAAGACGGCGCCCGGCGTAAATCTTGCGCGGTTGGCAAAGCTTGGCTTTACTGAAACCGCCCTCGACGCCGTCGAAGAAGCTGCGGTCGATGCCTTCAATCTCCGCGCCGCGGTACACCCGCTAGTGATCGGTTCTGAGTTTTGCGAGCAAGTGCTGAAACTGCCCGCCGATGTCGCGGCCGGCAAACGCGGCGATCTGCTGCTGACGCTCGGCTTCAGCGAGACCGAGATTGAAGCCGCTGAGGCCTATTGCATGGGCGCAGCCAGCCTCGCCCATGCGCCCGGCCTCGCCGACGAGCATCAAAGCGTCTTCCACGGCGAACGAGAAATTGGCGCAGAAGCACGCATCGCCATGGCACAGGCCGTTTCACCCCATGCGCGCACTGCACTTGATGTCGCCACGACAGATCC
Source organism: uncultured Alphaproteobacteria bacterium (assembly GCA_902826035.1). GTDB lineage: Bacteria > Pseudomonadota > Alphaproteobacteria > Caulobacterales > Aquidulcibacteraceae > Vitreimonas. The sequence continues at coordinate 918 of CADEDG010000015.1, read as the reverse complement.
TAGCCGGCGGACGGCGCTTGGTGAGGCCGCACGCCGCGCCGGGATCGGATTGCTGAGTCTGCGGACCGAACTTCCCCCGCTCGCGCCGCTGCTGTTCGATGAAACGCCTGAAGCCTACACTGCCGAAGTCACAGAGACAGCGCCGGTGCAAGCCGCGCCTGCGCAGGTGGAGCGCCGGCGACTTCCCGAACGACGCAAGGGATACATCCAGAAATCCACCGTCGGTGGCCACAAAGTGTATCTCCACACCGGAGAATACGACGACGGCGCGCTCGGCGAAATATTCATCGATCTGCACAAGGAAGGCGCAGCATTCCGCTCGCTGATGAACAATTTCGCCATCTCGATCTCCATTGGCCTGCAATACGGGGTGCCGCTCGAGGAATATTGCGACGCCTTCCTGTTCACACGGTTCGAACCGGCCGGCGAAGTGAAGGGGAACGACACCATCCGCCACGCCACCTCTATCTTGGACTACATTTTCCGGGAACTCGCCGTGAGCTATCTCGGTCGCGGCGATCTGGCCCAAATCGATCCCTTCGATGCGCGTAGCGACGGCCTTTCGAAGAAGGCGCAAGACGCCGAAAGCGCGGTGCGCTTGATCTCGCGTGGCTTCGCGCGCGGCGCGGCGCCGGACAATCTGGTGATGCTGCGTCCCACGCCCGCGGTCACCAATCTCCGCGACCGCCGCGAGCCGCTGACACAGACGCGAACCAGCAACGGGCCGCGCTACCGCGCCGAGCCTTGCGGCGCCTGCGGGCATTTCACCGTGGGGGACACTGGCGTGTGCGCCGCCTGCGGCGCTACCGGCGAAGCCAGCGGCGGTTAATGGCGCGTAAACTGCGTTTCTGAGCGCATTCCTTTGGAGTTGCGCCAACATGAAACGCGCTGCGCTGTTCGCATGCCTTCTCGCGCTAT
>CADEDG010000014.1 GCA_902826035.1 uncultured Alphaproteobacteria bacterium | reverse complement strand
CCTGCGCACCGCTCTGCGCGGCAACGACCCGGTGATGTTCCTTGAGCATCGCAACATGCTCGACGCCGCAAGCGCACGCCGCCCCTATCCGGGCGACGATTTCGCGCTGCCTTTCGGAGTGGCGCGGCGTGTGCGCGAGGGTAGCGACATCACCATCGTCACATGGGGCGCCATGGTTGAACGTTGCGAAGCGGCCGCAGAGAAAACCGCCGCATCAGCCGACATCGTCGATCTCCGCACGCTCGCGCCATGGGACAGGCAAGCAGTGTTGACTTCGGTGAAGCGTACGCACCGCTGCCTGATCGTGCACGAAGATATCGGCACGGCTGGCTTCGGCGCCGAAATCGCCGCATTCGTGGCTGACGAGGCTTTCCTCGATCTTGACGCGCCGGTGGTGCGCCTCACCATGCCCGACATCCCCTCGCCGCATCACCCCGACCTGATGGAATGGGCTCTGCCTTCGGCCGAGAAGATCGCAACGAAAATCGAAGAATTGGTGCGCTTCTGATGGCCGACACCGCAAACATCCTCATGCCGCTGGAGCAGGAAGGCTCCAAATCCGTCGTGCGCGCGTGGCTGAAAAAGATCGGCGACAGCGTGAAGTGCGACGAGCCGTTGCTGGAACTGGAGACCGATAAGGTCGCCGTGGAAGTGCCAGCGCCGTGCGACGGCGTGCTGGCGTCTGTTGCATTGAACGAAGGCGATGAAGCGGCGCCGGGCGCGGTGTTGGGGGTGTTGTCGCTATCGGCGCATCTTGGACCGCCGGCGTCCTCGCCGGCGATTTCGGTTCAGGCGGCGACGCTCGCCGGCGAGGACGCCGGCGGTCCAAGACAACGCCTTTCGCCGCTGGTGAAGCGTTTGCTCGCCGAGCACAAGCTCCCCCCAGAGGTCATCACCGGCACCGGTCGCGACGGGCGCATCACGCACAAGGATGTGGAAGCGTCATTGGCGCATAGACCGGCGCCCCTGCGGGCATCGATACGCCAGACACATGAAAAAGCCAGCGGGGACGCCGGCGGTCCAAACAAGAACATCCCTCACTCCGCGATGCGCAAATCCATCGCCGCGCATATGGCGCATTCGGTGTCGATCGCCCCCCACGTTACCGCTGTCTTCGAAGCGGACTTCACCGCCATCGCCGCCCACCGCGCCAGACACAAGGACGCTTATGCCAAAGCCGGCGCGCCGCTCACCTTTTCCGCCTATATAGTGTGCGCCGCAGCAGGAGCGATGCAGGTTTCGCCGAACGTCAACGCACGCTGGCACGACGATTTCCTAGAAGTATTCGAGGACGTGAACATCGGCATGGGGGTGGCGCTGCGAGAGAAAGGGCTGATCGTCCCTGTGATCGCGCGCGCGCAGACGCTTACGCTCAAGCAGATCGCGGCGAGGCTGGGCGATATCACGGAACGTGCGCGTAACAACGCGCTTAAGCCCGCGGATGTGCAAGGCGGCACTTTCACCATCTCCAATCACGGGGTGTCTGGCTCCCTGCTCGCAACGCCGATCATTATCAACCAACCGCAATCGGCGATTCTTGGCGTCGGCAAGCTGGAGAAGCGCGTCGTCGTGCGCACTATCGATGGTGCCGACGCCATGGTGATCAAGCCGATGGCGTATGTTTCACTTACCATCGATCACCGCGTGCTCGACGGACACCAGACCAACGCCTGGCTAGCGCGCTTTGTTGAGATTCTGGAAACCTGGCCGCTGGAGGACGCCCAATGATCTCGGACCTTCAGGTGCGCGCGCCAGATCCGTTGTTGAAAATCATCCAATTGTTCCGCGAAGATGCGCGGCCCGAGAAAATCGACCTCGGCGTCGGCGTTTACCGAGACGAAAACGGCGTGACCCCCGTCATGCGCGCGGTTAAGGACGCCGAAGCATTGTTGCTAGCGACACAGAAAACCAAAACCTATGTGGGCCAGCAAGGCGATGTTGATTTTCTGCAATTGGTCGGGCAGCTCGCCTGGGGCCAGATGGCGCGCGATTTTGTCTCCATTCAGGCAGTCGGGGGCACCGGCGCGCTGCGCCTCGGTTGCGATCTACTGCGCGTTTCGGGCGCCAAGCGCGTCGTCCTGCCCGCGCCGTGTTGGCCGAACCATCCCTCGATCGTGCGAGCAGCAGGTCTCGAGCCGATCGAAACGCCCTTCTTTGACATCGCCGCGCAACACATCGACATCGATGCGCTTATCTCAGGCCTTGAGAAGGCCGAGCGTGGCGACGCGATCATCGTGCAGGCCTGCTGCCACAATCCGCTCGGCGCCGATCTCTCACAGGACCAGTGGCAAACCCTCGCGGACGCGCTCAACGCGCGCGGGATCATTCCGTTCATCGACCTCGCCTACCAGGGCTTTGGCGATGGCGTTGATGAAGATGTCTCTGGCGCGCGCCTGCTTCTGGAGCATGTTCCAGAGGCGGTCATGGCAGTCTCGGAAGCGAAATCTTTCGGAATCTACCGCGAGCGGGTTGGAGCGCTTTATGTAAAGACGGACAAGGCCTCCCGCGCCGCGGCCATGAGCAACCTCGCGGCAATAGCGCGCGCGAACTATTCGATGCCGCCAGACCATGGTGCGGCGATCGTGCGCGAGGTGCTCGGAGACGCCGCGCTACGCGCCTCCTGGCGCGATGAACTCGACGCCATTCGTTCCCACATCAAGCGCACGCGCAGGGCGCTCGCAGCCGAGCGAGTGAACTCGATCCCCATGCATTTGATTGCCGAGCAGAAGGGGATGTTTTCGACACTTCCGCTTTCGCCACAGCAGGTTGGCCTGATGCGCAAGCATCACGCCATCTACATGACCGACGACGCTCGCATCAACGTGGCAGGTCTACGGGAAGCAGACATTCCACGCTTCGTCGAAGCGTTACGGGAGGAGACGGCAACTCAAGCCGCGTTCATCGTCAGCAAATCGTAGGCGGCAACCGTCTCACCCTCGCGATTGCTCACCACGACATCCCAGCGCACTTCGCCCTGATCAGGTTTACGCAGCGTTTTTTCTTTCACGGTAAGCGCGACAGAAATCGCTTGTCCTGGCTTCACCGGTTTGACAAAGCGCAGATTGTCCAACCCGTAATTAGCCAGCACAGGTCCTGGGTCGGGATCGACGAACAGCCCCGCCGCGAATGCCAGAATCAGATAGCCATGCGCGACGCGCCCGCCAAACAGCGGGTTGGCGGCGGCGGCGGCTTCATCCATGTGCGCGTAGAAAGTATCCCCGGTGAAACGCGCGAAATGCTCGATGTCGTCGAGCGTGATTTCGCGTGCGGCGGTTTTCAACTGATAGCCGATCGCTAGGTCGTGGAACTTCCGACGGAATGGATGGATCGCGCCCGAATCTATTGTCGGCGCGCCGGTAACATAGCGGTTGACGATGGCTGACAGCACGCGCGGATTGCCTTGCAGAGCGCTGCGCTGCATGTAATGGACGACCCCGCGCATGCCGCCGAGTTCCTCGCCGCCGCCGGCGCGCCCGGGTCCGCCGTGGACCATGTGCGGCATCGGCGAACCGTGGCCCGTGCTCTCTTTCGCGCTGTCGCGATCGATGAAGGCGATGCGACCATGGAAAGCGCCGCAGCCGAGCGCCACATCGCGTGCGAATTCGGTGTCATGGCTGAACACGCTCATCACCAACGAGCCTTTGCCGCGATTGGCGAGCGCGATTGCGTCCTCTGCGCTCGCGTACGGCATCATGGTTGAGACCGGGCCGAACGCTTCCACATCGTGAGCGGCGCGCGCGTCCCAAGGACGCTCGCAGCGCAGCAGCACCGGCCCCATGAACGCGCCCCGCTCGTTGACTGGTGTGGCGGAGGGATCGCCGAATACGATCTCCCCATCGCGCGCCAATTCAGCGATCTTGGCGCGCACATCTTCGCGCTGACTGACGCTGACAAGAGCGCCCATGCGGGTGTTCTCATCGCGCGGATCCCCGGGCGCTATTTTCGAAAGCCGCGCCTTGAGCGCTTCCTGAACTGCGTCCAGCAAAGCGGCGGGCGCGAAGGCGCGGCGAATGGCGGTGCACTTCTGCCCCGCCTTCACACTCAATTCCTTGCCGACTTCCTTGATGAAGAGATCGAACTCGGGCGAACCTGGCGTTGCGTCCAGGCCCAGGATCGAGGCGTTGAGCGAATCTTGCTCGGCGACGAAACGCGCGCCATCGCGCTGAACCGCCGGATGCGATTTCAGTTTCGCCGCGGTTTGCGCCGAGCCGGTGAAGGAGACGACATCTTGACATGTTAGGTGATCGAACAAATCCCCAGTTCCACCGACGATCAGCTGCAGCGCGCCCGCCGGCAGCACGTTCGCTTCGATCATGATGCGCACTGCCGCCTCAGTGAGATAGCAGGTCGCGCTCGCGGGCTTCACGATGGCCGGCATGCCGGCAAGAAACGTCGGCGCGAGCTTTTCCAGCATGCCCCAGACAGGGAAGTTGAATGCGTTGATATGTACAGCGACGCCGTGCAGCGAAGTGTAGACGTGCAGGCCCTGGAAGGTTCCGCCGCGCGACAGCGCCTCGACGGCCCCATCGACCAGGATAGTGTCGTTGGGCAGTTCGCGGCGGCCTTTGCTCTGATACACAGCAAACGTGCCGATACCGCCGTCGATGTCGATCCAGGCATCGCCCTTGGTGGCGCCGGTATTGTACGAGAGCGCGTAGAGTTCCTCCTTCCGGGCCGTCAACGCCTCCGCCAGCGCCTTCAGCATGCGCGCGCGATCGTGGAATGTGAGCTTGCGCAGAGCGGGCCCGCCCTTCTCGCGCGCGAACCGCAACATGGACGCGAAGTCGAGCCCCTGCGACGAGGTGAGGGCCACGACTTCGCCGTCGATGGCGGAGCGGAGTTCAGCGAGAGAGCCTGCCCCGGCGATCCATTGGCCTTCGGCGTAGTTTCGCAATGTGAGTACTGACATCCACTCAATCTCCGTCATTCCGGGGCCGCCTAGGCGGAACCCGGAACCCATGGGCTACCATCCAGCTCTACGATCCCCTGGGTCCCGGGTCACGCTTCGCGTGCCCGGGATGACGGAGCACTCGACAGAGCAAGCACGTTAGTTCCCCAAGAACTTCGCCGGCCTTTTCTCCATAAACGCGGCGACGCCTTCTTTGTAGTCATGAGTGCGGCCGAGTGCGCGCTGGGCATCGCGCTCGATTTCGAGCTGTGCCTCGAATGTGCGCGCGCTGCTCTCGCGGATGAGTTTCTTGGTTGCGGCGAGCCCCTTGGTGGGCGCGGCGGCAAATTTTGCGGCGAGCGCGCTGAACTCATCCGCCAGCTTCTCGTCATCGACGCACTTCCAGATCATGCCCCACGCCTCAGCGCGCTCGGCGCTGAGAGGTTCGCCGGTTAAGGCCAGGCCCATGGCCCGCGCTTGGCCCGCAAGGCGTGGCAAATTCCAAGTGCCGCCAGAGTCCGGGATGAGGCCGATATTGGCAAAACTCTGGATGAATTTCGCGCTTCGCGCCGCGATCACGATATCGCACGCCAATGCAAGGTTGGCGCCCGCGCCGGCAGCGACGCCATTCACCGCACAGATCACCGGCATCTCGATCGTCGCCAATCGGCTCACCAGCGGATTGTAGCGCTTCTCCAGCGATTCCCCGAGATCGACGCCATCGCCGCCAGGCGTGACCGAGCGATCCGACAAATCCTGACCGGCGCAAAATCCCCTGCCCGCGCCGGTCAGCACCAATACGCGCGCATCACTCTTTGACACCGCCTCCAGCGCGCGCGAGACCTCGTCGTGCATCTGCATGGTGAAGCTGTTCAGGCGATCGGGACGGTTCAGCGTCAACCGCGCGACGCCACCGCCGATGTCGAGCAGAATAGCCTCGAAATCCATCGTATTCGCCTCCACGTTCGCGTTCGGCCTATGATAGAAGCTGCGTGCGGTCAATTGAGGGTAACGATGAGTGAAGCGGATGCACTGGCCAGGTACGTCGCCGAGACGATGCTTGCGCGCGAAGGCACGGGTCCAACTTGGGGAATCGCCATCGAGGAGGCGGGCGAGGGCTACGCACGCATCTCCATGACTGTGCACGCTGACATGCTCAACGGCCATCGCATCGCACACGGCGGCATGATCTTCGCGCTCGCCGACACCGCCTTTGCTTACGCCTGCAATTCCCGCAACGAAGCGACCGTGGCGCAGCAAGCAAGCATCGCGTTTCTGGCGCAGGCGCGTGAGGGCGACTTTCTGATCGCGGAAGCACGTGAGGCCTCGCGCGCGGGCCGGTCCGGCGTATACCAAGTTGGCGTCCGCACCGCAGACGGTGGCGTTATTGCTGAATTTACAGGGCTTTCCCGCACCATCGGCGGGGCGGTCGTCGAAATGAATTAATTGACCGCTCGGTCGGGTTATCCTAATCTCTCCGCCGGAGTCCCCATGTACACCACAGACCTTTCCGGCAAGGACAAGAAGCAACCCGCGCCGCAAACAGTCGAGGATCCAGCACTGCTCGCCGCCTTCGAGGCGCGCGTGGCCAATGACGAGTTCATCGAGCCGAAGGATTGGATGCCGGAGGCTTACCGCCGCACTTTAGTGCGGCAGATTTCTCAGCATGCGCATTCGGAAATCGTCGGCATGCTGCCGGAGGGCAATTGGATCACGCGCGCGCCGAGCCTGCGACGCAAGGCGATATTGTTGGCGAAAGTTCAAGACGAAGGCGGCCACGGGCTTTACCTTTACTCGGCCGCCGAGACGCTTGGCACGTCGCGCGAGCAGATGATCGAGGCGCTGCATTCGGGCAAGGCCAAGTACTCGACCATCTTCAATTATCCGACTTTGACCTGGGCCGACATCGGCGCGATTGGTTGGCTCGTCGATGGCGCAGCGATTATGAACCAAGTGCCGCTGCAGCGCACGAGCTATGGCCCCTACGCGCGCGCCATGGTGCGCGTGTGCAAGGAAGAAAGCTTCCACCAGCGCCAAGGCTACGAATTGACGATGGCGCTGTGCGCTGGGAGCAAAGAGCAAAAGCGAATGGCGCAGGATGCTCTGAACCGCTGGTGGTGGCCGTCGCTGATGATGTTCGGACCGCCCGACGATAAGTCGCCGAATACCGAGCAGAGCATACGCTGGCGCATCAAGCGCGAAACCAACGACGAATTGCGGCAAAAATTCGTGGACGTGACCGTCCCACAAGCGGAAGCGATCGGGCTAACAGTCCCCGATGCCGCGCTCAGATGGAACGAGGCGCGCGGACACTACGATTTCGGCGAGATCGACTGGGAAGAATTCTACGCGGTTGTGAGAGGCGAAGGGCAGGTCGCGAAGGAGCGCATGCAGGCGCGCGTGAAGGCGTGGGAAGACGGCGCCTGGGTGCGCGATGCTGCCGCAGCGCATGCAGCCAAGCGCGCGGCGGCGAAGATAGCGGCGGAGTAAGACATGAAAGACTGGCCCCTCTGGGAAGTGTTCATCCGCACCAAGGGCGGGCTTTCACATCGCCACGCCGGCAGCGTTCACGCCGCCGATGCCAAGATGGCGCTGGAGCACGCGCGCGACACCTACACGCGGCGCATGGAGGGGGTGAGCCTGTGGGTGCTGCCATCGGCGCAGATCGTTTCTTCAGATCCAGCCGATGCGGGGCCGCTGTTCGAACCGGCGGAAGATAAAATCTACCGCCACCCGACTTTCTATTCGATCCCCGATCACGTGAAGCACATCTGATGACTAAAGCAGAGGTTTCCGCCTACGCGACCCGCCTCGGAGACGATGCTCTGATCCTCGGCCAGCGGCTTTCGGAATGGTGCGGGCATGCGCCGACCATTGAAGTCGATCTCTCCCTGGCCAATCTCGCGCTCGACCTAATCGGCCAGGCGACCCATTTCCTTGGCGTCGCGGGCGATTCCGACCAACTCGCGTTCCACCGCGACGCTCTCGATTTCAGCAATTGCCTGCTGGTCGAGCAGCCAAATGGCGATTTCGCGCAAACCATAGCGCGGCAGTTTCTGTTTTCGACTTTCCAAGAGCTGCACCTCCAAGCGCTGACCTCCTCCAAGGATGAGCGCCTCGCGGCGATCGCCGCGAAGGCGGTGAAGGAAGTCGCCTACCATCGCCAGCTCGCGAGCGATTGGGTTGTCCGCCTTGGCGATGGCACGGAGGAGAGCAAAACTCGCATCGAGGCGGCCCTCGACTGGATGTGGCGGTTTGTTGATGAATTGTTCGAGATGGACGAGCTTGAGATGAAGCTCGCGAAGGAACGCGTCGGCGTCGACAAGTCCACGCTGCGTGTGGAGTGGGATCGCCGCGTCGATGCCGTGTTGGCGGAGGGAACGCTTGCGCGCCCTGCCCCGCGCCGTCCGGTACTAGGCGGACGCCGCGGCCATCACACGGAGCACCTCGGACATCTTCTGAGTCAGATGCAGTTTTTGCAGCGAGCCTATCCGGGAGCGGTGTGGTGAGCGCGCGAATATCTTGGACCGCCGGCGTCCCCGCCGGCGCCAGTGCTTCAACCAGCACCCCTCTGGGGGATTGCAACACCTGCGCCGGCGAGACGCCGGCGGTCCAAGATATTCGCGCGCTCCTTGCAACAATCCCCGACCCCGAAATCCCCGCGATCTCCATCGTCGATCTCGGCATCGTGCGCGCGGTGCGAGATGATTGCGTCATCATCACACCGACCTATTCCGGGTGCCCGGCGACACACTTCATCGAACAATCCATCCGCAATGCGCTCGATGAAGCCGGGTTTCGGCATGTGCGTATAGAAACGACGCTCTCGCCGCCTTGGACGAGCGATTGGATCAGCGACGAAGGCCACGAGAAGTTGCGCGCCTACGGCATCGCGCCTCCACCAAGGGGCGCGGTAAGCGCGTCGCTGCGCAACGATACGCACGCGCAATGCCCGCGTTGCGGATCGATGAACACCGCGGAAATCTCCCGCTTCGGCTCCACACCCTGCAAGGCGCTATGGCGCTGCAACGCGTGCGCGGAACCGTTCGACCGGTTCAAGTGCCACTGATGAGCCACGAATTTCATAAGCTCCGTGTTGTCGAAGTGCTGCGCGAGACGCCCGATGCGGTTTCCATCCGCCTGGAGCCGGCAAAAGGCGTCGCTGCGAAATTTCAGTTCAAGCCGGGTCAACATCTAACCCTTCGTCGCGAGTTCAATGGCGAGGAGGTGAGACGCAATTATTCGCTTTGCGTTTCGCCAAGCGAGGGCGTGCTGAAAATTGGCGTCAAGAAAATTGCCGGCGGCGTTTTCTCCACCTGGGCCAACGAAGAACTGAAGGCCGGCGATACGCTCGATGCCATGGCGCCGCATGGCAGCTTCACCAGGAGCTTCGACGCCGGCGCTAACAATCATTACGTGGCGTTCGCAGGCGGCTCCGGCATCACGCCCATTCTTTCGCTCATCAAAGCCGCGCTCGAGATCGAGCCCCATTCGCGATTCACGCTCTGCTACGGCAACCGAACTTCTGCCGGGATCATGTTCCTTGAGGAACTAGCTGGCCTCAAGGATCGTTACATCGACCGCCTCCAGGTGTTTCATTTCCTTGAAGACGAGGAGGAAGAAGTCGCGATCTTCAATGGCCGCCTCGATCGCGAAAAAAGCGATGACATTCTGAGCACGCTGATCACGCCTACGAACGTCGATGCGTTCTTCATCTGCGGGCCAGGTCCGATGATGGAGGCCATTGAAGCGGCGCTTGCCGCACACGGCTCCGCCAAGAACAATATCCTGATCGAGCGTTTCACCACCGCAGAGCTTTCCGCCACGCAAGCCGCCGCTGCACGCGCGCTCGAGGAGAAGGCCGCCGGGCTGAAAATGAGCGTCATGCTCAACGGTCGGCGTGTGAACGTGACTTTCGATCCTGCCAACAAATCCATTCTCGACAACGTCCGCGCCGCCGGCCTACCTGCGCCGTTCGCCTGCAAGGGCGGGGTGTGCGCCACCTGCCGCGCCAAGGTGACCGCGGGACGAGTCGAGATGAAGGTGAATTATGGGCTCTCGGAGGCTGAACTCGCCGAGGGCTATGTGCTCACTTGTCAGGCGACGCCGGTGAGCGAGGGGGTAGCGCTCACTTACGACACTTAGTCACCACTGAAATAATTCAGCAACACGCTTGCAACGCAATCGTCGTAGCACCCCCGCGTCGAGCAAGGGGAGCCCAATGAAATCGTACGCTGTGCTGATTACGTTTGCCGGGGCGCTCATCCTACCTTTGGCGGCGTGCGCCAGCGCGCCTTCGGCCGCCAACGAAGAAATTGCTATTCCGCTCGATCTCTCGGGCCCACGCCCGACTGTCTCGGTTCGCATCGGCAATACTGCGCCAGAGGCCTGGGTGTTTGACACCGGCGCTGGGGGTTCCGTGATCAGCATCGACCGCGCCCGCGCGCTTGGCCTGCCCGAGCAGCAACCGGTGCTCATAGGCAGCCCCGCGGGAGGAACGCCGCTTGAAGGTTTTCTCACCACCGTGCCAGCGATGCGCGTCGGCGACGTCGCCATGGCTGACGTTTCTTTGGCCGCAATCCCAGGCCCGCCGAGGGCTCACGTGGGCGTATTGAGCCCGAATGCGTTCGCCGGCCGGTTGGTGGAGTTCGACTTCGCCGACAGCGTTGTCCGGATCAAGACTAGGGCCCAGACCCCTACGGCCAACGCCACGCCCTATGCCGGCGAATCGGCGCGCGCCCTGCCTTCCCTGCAGTTGGCCGTCGCGGGCCAGACGCTCCCTGCGTTCATAGACACCGGCGCACCCGGTGCGGTGACATTTCCCTACGCCATGGCGTCGACGCTCTCGTTGGCGGCGGCACCGGAACGGATTGGCGTTGTCGGCTTCGTCGATGGCGAGCATGCCCGCTATCGCGCCCAGTTGGTGGGTCAGATCCAGATCGGGCCGCTCACGCTGACGGACCCCAATGTCGAGTTCATTGACGGCCTGCCGTTCGTGACCATCGGCATGGAGGTGCTGCACCGGCTCATCATTACGCTCGACCCCGCACAACAACGCAGCTGGATCGCTTTGGGATAACATTCCGCCTGAGGCGCCCTCACTCCCCAGCCTTCGCCAAGCCGCCCACGATTAGGTCCGCCGCCATTTCCGCCAATGCTCCCGCACTGACCGCGCCTTTCGGGTTGAACCAGGTGTGGGTCCAATTGATCATGCCGAAGAACAGCATAGCGGCGGCGAACCCCTGTCCGCTCTTCTTCTTCAAAGAGGGCTCGATCTCGATCATGAGCTTGCGCACGATCTCGATCAGGCCGCGTTGCACGGCGACGATCTCAGCGCGCCGCTTCTGCGGCAACCGATCGAGATCGTTTAGCAGAACTTTGTGGCGATCGGCGGCGCCAACATAGAGCGTCATGAAGCGATGCGCCAATTCGCGAAGCTTGCGTTCTGGCGCAGCGCTTGTCGCGGCGACATCGCGGGCCGCCGCCTCGAGCCCGCTCACATGGCTGATCATGACCTCGTAGAGGATGTCCTCCTTCGACGGAAAATAATGGTAGAGCAGCGATTTCGAAATCTTGCCGCGTTTGGCGATATCGGCCAACGACGCGCCACTGAAGCCGTCGCGGGCAAACAGCGCCGCCGCGGTTGCAACGATCGCCTCGCGCCGCAGATCGTAATTGGCGGCCTGCGTACGCGCCACGTCCCGACCTCAAATATTGGCGAGCGCGATGGGCGCCGCCGTCGTGCGTTTGGAGACGCGGATGACGATGCGCGACTGCACGTCGGAAACAAGCCCGGACGCCAGCATCTTGTCGCGCAGGAAATCATCGTAAGCATGGATATCGCGGGTGACCAGGCGCAGCATATAGTCCACGGCGCCGGTGACAGTGACGCAATCGACGATCTCCGGCCAACCGGCGGCGGCGGCCTCGAACTTCTCCAAATTTTCTCGGGTCGGCAATTGCAGCTTCACCGATGCGATGACCTCGAACTTCAGGCCAAGCTTTTCAGGATCGAGCAACGTAACCTGTCGCAGGACAACGCCCATCTTTTTCAAGCGCTCGATCCGGCGCCAGGCCGGCGAAGATGAGAGCCCGACGCGGTCGGCGATGTCGGCAATGGAGAGCCCCGCGTCCTGCTGCAGCAGGTCGAGAATCTGCGCATCTGTCTGATCGAGGTCTTCGGGCAAAACTGTCCCTCCCGGACGGCTTTCTCACATTACCCTGCCACACATAAGCCTGCCTGCTGGGGTGAAAAGTACAAACGCCTTGGCGATACGCAAAAATCTTGCTGATTGCCTGCCGTAGCGCGCTGAGCGGCTTGCGGGGGCGGCCTCCCGGCTATATGTCTCCCGCCCTTCGGTGGCGTAGCTCATCTGGTTAGAGCGTGGGATTCATAACCCCAAGGTAGGTGGTTCAAGTCCACCCGCCACCACCACAAATTCAACGCGTTAGCGTCGCCGCCACGTGTCTAGAGTGTGTTTTGACACCTCATTCCTTCTCGAGGTCAGCGCAGCGCCACTCCAAACCATCGACCAGACGTTTCAGAACCGGTGTGGCGAGGCCCGCCTTGCGGCACGCGGCCAGTTGCCGATGCGCCTCTTTGGGCGCGCGCATGACGATGTCGCGCACGTGCGCCAATGCTTCGGCGGGAGGATAGCCGCACGCGCGCGCGGCCTTTTCCCAATGCACGGGGGCGATGCTGTGCCAACGCCCTTCCCCGCCAATCGTCATCGCCAGCTTTCGGGCTTTCTCGAGGTCGTAAGGCAGCATGCTGTTGATGTCGTAGAGCGGCGCCAAACGGTAGCGGCCCTGAACGTCGATCAGCAGGCTAAAGTTTTTTGCGTGCGCCTCAGGCCCGATGATGGCTTGGCTGCGCCGCAGGCGCCGGTGCGGCGCTTGCGCTGGCGGCGCTGCTGGCGCAGGGACTGCCGCAAGACAATTCAGCACTAACGGAGCACATCCATGCGCACGCTTGAGAGAAAAAACGCGATCGTCACCGGCTCGACCAGCGGCATCGGGCTTGGCGTTGCCGAAGCGCTCGCAGGCGCCGGCGCCAACGTCATGCTGAACGGGTTCGGACCGGCCGACGTTATCGAGCGCGTGCGCGCAAGGGTCGCCGCCGAGCACAGCGTCAAGGCGATCTACAATGGCGCTGACATGACCAAGCCCGCGGAGATCGCCGCCATGGCGAACGACGCTGCGGCCGCATTCGGGTCGATTGACATCGTCGTCAACAATGCCGGCATCCAGCACGTCTCCCCCATAGAAGACTTTCCGCCAGAGAAGTGGGACGCGATCATCGCCATCAATCTCTCCAGCGCCTTTCACCTCACGCGCGCGACGTTCGCGGACATGAAAGCGCACAAATGGGGTCGCATCATCAACATCGCCTCCGCGCATGGTTTGGTCGCGTCGCCGTTCAAGTCGGCTTACGTCGCCGCAAAGCACGGAATTGTTGGGTTCACCAAGACTATAGCGCTCGAGGGCGCCGAACACGGAATCACCAGCAACGCCATTTGCCCTGGCTACGTGCTGACCCCGCTGGTCGAGAAGCAGATCCCAGACACTGCGCGCGCCAGAGGCATTAGCGAAGAGGCCGTCGTGCGCGACGTGCTGCTGGCCGCGCAGGCGACAAAGCAGTTCGTGACCACCGCCCAGCTCGGCGCGCTCGCTGTTTTCCTTTGCACAGATGCAGCCGCGCAAATCACCGGAACTTCCCTGCCGGTAGATGGCGGCTGGACGGCACACTGATCCGAATGGCGTTTGAGTAAAGCGAGAGAAAGCCAACAATTATGCGAGAGTTTTGCAGGGCGGCGGCGCACTGGGGGCCTACCAAGCCGGCGTCTATCAGGCGATGCTCGCAGCTGGACTTGAGCCCGACTGGGTGATCGCTACGTCTATCGGCGCGATTAGTGCGGCGCTCATCGCTGGCAACACGCCGGAAAACCGGATTATCCGTCTGCGCGAATTTTGGCGCAGCATGGATCGGGGGGGTGTATCCGACGCGCGCTCATACATGCCGTTCATCGGCGCGACCGCCGCAAACTTCATGATATGGCCCAAGTTTGCGCGGGTTTTTCTCGCCGAACCCGCTTGCGTCTGCGGGACCAGACATTCCGCTCGGCACCGAACGTGCAGGCTTCTGCAGCAAGGCTGAACTCGGGAAGAATCTCTAATGAAGCACGGTTGCCTCATTCGCATGCATGTCGTGCGCCCGCTCGCACCGAGGGGCCACGGCGAGGACCATTCCAAGGATATCGACTTCAACGCCTCCGGCATCCGGACCCGGTGGGATGCAGGCTGTGCGGAGACAATGCGTGTGCTACAAGCCACGCCGTGGGAGAAGGACGAGGAAGGGTTCATCATGCACGAGGCCGCTGGCGGTGTCATGGCTACCACGGGCCATCTTGCCCCTGACGCGCACCCCTAGGCGACGCGGCGATGTGCACACTCACGGTTCACAGAGACGACAGGCGCGTATTAGTTACGATGAATCGTGACGACAGCGCAGCGCGCGAAGAAGTCCCGCCGACGCTTTGGGAAAGCGCAGAATACCCGTTCGTCGCGCCAAGGGACCTTCAAGCGGGGGGCACATGGATTGGCGTGAATTGTCACGGCGTCGTCGCCTGCCTGCTCAACCGCTACGATGCAGCGCCAGCTGGCCGCATGAGCCGAGGAAAAATTGTCCTGGAAGCGATGCGTGGGTCGTCGCTAAACACAGCCTACGACGCCCTCATTGCGCTCGATCACCGCGACTATCTTCCCTTTACATGCCTCGCCATTGGCGAGCACGCCGCAACGCGCCTGGATTGGACGGGCTCCCACCTTAGGCAAGGCGAGATCACTCCACTAGGCGAGATCATGATGTTAACATCGTCATCATGGCATTTCGACGAGGTTGCCGCGCAACGCGAGGCGCTCTTTCGCGAGACCTGGGCGGAGCGCGACGACGCAATCGATAAGATTGCTACGTTTCATAGCCGGCGCGTACGCGCCAACGACGCCTGGGCGCCGATGATGATGCGCGACCACTCACGGACGAAGAGCATCGCACAGGTTGAACTCACGTCGCGCGGCGCCGAAATGCGCTATTGGACTAGGGACGCAGCAATCGATCGCCAGCTGACCTGGCCCGAGACCAGCATCGGCCTTAAGTATAGGAGCCGATAGTAAGTTCGGGGTATACATGCCGATCCGATCCAGGCAATCGTCGGAACGAGAGAAGCGGGTGTGAAGCAGATTCACCGCCTCTAGGAAAGCATCGGCGTTCATGCGCGATTTCACCGGCCAAACCATCATCGTCACCGGCGCGGCCGGCAATCTCGGCACGGCGATCGCGGAGACCTTGGCGCGGCTCGGCGCTAATCTCGCGCTTGCCGACATGCGCGAAGAGCCGTTGAAGGAAATTGCCGATCGAATTGGCGGGGACCCGTTAATCGTCGCCGGCGCCGACGTGCGCAGCAGAGACGGCGCGACGCGTATCGCCCAGGAGAGCCACGCACGCTTTGGGCGCGTCGATGGCCTCGCCAACACGGTTGGGACGTTCAAGACTGCCAACGTGATCGACGGGGCGGCTGAAGATTGGTCCTTTCTCATGGACTTGAACGCACTTTCGGCGCTGCGCCTTTCGGAGGCAGTTCTTCCGGTCATGACCGCGCAAGGCTACGGCCGCATCGTTCATGTCGCCGCCGGCGCCGGGGCCAGGAGCTTCGCCGGGGCCAGCGTCTATGCGGCGTCCAAGGCGGCTGTGCTGCGCATCACCGAGGCGATATCGGAAGAGAACAAGACCAGCGGTATTACGGCGAACTGCATCATGCCCGGCACAATCGATACGCCGCAAAATCGTGCAGCCATGCCAGACGCCGACTTCTCCATTTGGATACAGCCGACCCAGATCGCGGCGGTGGTCGCCTTCTTGCTGTCGCGCGAGGCCGGCGCGGTGACGGGCGCAGCGGTGCCGATCGCGGGGAGGCAATAGGCCTCAGTGCGCAGCGTTTTCGGCGCGACGCAGCATGGAATCGGCGCGGGCGCCGATGTAACGCTGCGGATTGGAGGGGGGCGTCAAATTTTGTTCGCGCTCCCAACCTTCGATGAGCCGCTTGGCCTGATCGAACGCTGGCACCAGACCGGCGCCTCCGCGCACTGCGTGGTTGAAATAAGCGTCACCGAAGAAGGTCCATTCGTTCTGCGGGCGGCACCCAAACGAGGTTCGGTCCGCGGCGGCGGCGGTCAGCACGATCGTGTTCTCGTCGATGAGGGGAGCGATGAAAGCGCCGGCGAAACAAGATGAAACAATGACCACACGATTGCGCACGTTCGCCTGACTGAGCAGATCGCGCATGTGTACCGGGCGCAGCGCGGCCGCCATGCGGTTGGTTTCGCTGAACGCAATAGCGCCGTCTGGACGTCCGTGCGAGGTGAGGAAAATCACCACCATGTCTTCGGTCGGATCGATCAACGCGCCAATGCGCCCGATCGCTGCGGAGATATTCTCCGGGGAGGCGGCGGGGTAGCGGCGCTCGCCCTGCCCGCCCGCGCTCAATACAATGCTGCGCCCAGCGAGATCGAAATGCTGACGCAGGATGTCGGCAGCTTGGGTGGCTTCACGTTCGAACACCGGTTCGCCCCAGAGCGAGGCCGCAAGCAAGTAAACGTCGAGCTGCCCTGGCCGCTGGGGCTGCAGTGCAGCGAGAGATTCTCCCATCAGCCCTGCCAGCCGCGCTGCTTCTGCGGGCGGCGGGGCCACCGCCACCGACCCAAACAGGCCGTTGAGCGCCGCCAAGGGATCGCGTTGCGGCTGGGCGGAGACCGGGCCCAGCGAGAGCGTCAGAAACAGCGCGGCGAGCGCCCACGAACGGTTCATTGTGCGTTCCTCAACCCTTCTAACATCCCGCATAGCTTGCCAGCCCGATCTGGGCTAGCGTCGCCTTTATGTCTGAGGGGACAGACCAAGCCAAGCGCCGGGACGGCTTCATCGCCGTCCGCGAGAATGAGTTGATCGGGGCGCTCGGCGCGCCCGGCGATCCGATGGCTGATGTCTGCGCCATGCTCGACGCGCTCTTGCACCATGAGGCGCATGCGCGGCTGGAAGCGCTCAAGGCGCTCTACGATCCGCTTGATCCGGATGCACCGGAATTGCGCCGAGATCAGAGCCTTGCGGCGCTCGACGCATTCGAGGGCGCGCTCGGTGAGGCGCTGGCTCGCGCCAATTTCGAGGAGATGGACCCAAGCGACGTACAGACGCAAGACGCGACCCGCCTGCTCACCGGACTCTCCATTCGCCCCAATGCAAGCGGCATTCGCCGTATTCGCTATTTCTCGCGCGGCGCCCACGACGAGGAAATCGTACGCACGTCCTGGTTTGGCCTGGGCAAGCGCCGCATCCAGACCCAAGTGCTGCGCGACGTGGTGGTGGTGGTGAGCTTTCAGGGCGAGGACGAGATCCGCCGCCGCGACAGTCGCCGGCTCGCACGTATGCGCCGGGGCATGCGCCCAGGCGCCACACTCTTGAAGCACTTCCGCGGAATCGCCGCACCGGAACTGGTGACGCTGCATCCCGGCGCGAAACCCGCGATGCTGCCGGCGGACCAATTCTGGTTGGTGGCGCCTGCGATCGTGGCGGGCGCGCCGGTCATGCTGAACCTGTTGCCGGCGATTGGCGTTATCGCCGCGGTGCTCGCCGCCTATTTCGGCGCGCACGGCGTCATCGAGGATAGCGACCTCAAGCGCGCGTTGGCGGCGATCTCCGGCCTTGTCGCCGTCGGCGCCTTTGTGATGCGACAGCGGCTCAAGTTTGAAGCACAGAGCCTGCGCTACCAAAAGCAATTGGCGGATACGATCTATTTCCGCAATCTCGCCAACAATGCCGGCGTAATCGATCTGCTGGTCGGCGCCGGCGAGGACCAGGACGCCAAGGAAGCGCTGCTCGCCTATTGGGCGCTACGGCGTTCGGAGCGACCGCTGAGCAAGACCGAGATAGACCGCACCGCGGAATCGTTCCTGCGCGAGCGCTTCAAGCTGGAGATCAATTTCGAGATTCACGACGCGTTAGGAAAGCTCGAGCGACTGGGCCTAGTGGCGCGCGATGGCGGTGCCTACCGGGCCGTCCCGCCGCCGGAGGCGCTCGCATGCCTGGACACAGCCTGGGACGGATTGTTCCATTTCTCGGCGCGACGCGGCTGACGAGCATTCGCGCTTTACCAGAACGCGCCGACTCGCCATGCTCCAGCTCCGATGCGACTTCGCGCCACCCTGCGGGCAGCGTTGCTCATACTCGCCTTGGTGAGCGCGCCCGCCCGCGCCGACCCCCCTGGCGCCGCGCTCCACCTCTTTACAGACGGACGTTATGTCGCCGCCGCCGAGCTCGCCCAGCGCCAAACCAATTCTTCGGAAGCGCTTGCGTTTTCAGCGCGCGCGCTGATTGCCGCTTGCGTAACCCACAGCGGCTGCGACGATCTGCCCGCCACAATGGAGCGGGCCGAGCGCAGCGCGCGCGATGCGCTCGTCCTCGATCCTGGCTCTATTGATGCGCGCCTGCAGCTTGCGGCGATCTCTGGCATTCGCAGCAGGCGCGCCTCGTTGACACAAGCGTTCGCCGGTGGGTACGCGCAGCGCGGCAAACGACTGATCGACGAGGCCCTGAGCATCGCACCTGACAATGCCGAGGCGCTCGCGCTCTTGGGGGTTTGGCATCTGGAAGTGCTTCGCCGCGGCGGCGGCCTCGGCGCGATGATCTATGGCGCCAACCTGAGTCAAGGCCTCGCGGCTTTCGATCGCGCGCAAAGATCGGCGCCAGACAATCCGATCATCGCTCTCCACTACGCCGTTGCATTGCTGCTGCTGGACGCGCCGCGACATCATGCGCGTGCGGCGCAAATGCTTGCGAGGATCCAAACGATGCGCCCCGGCGGTGCACTAGAGCGCCATAGCAGCGATCTGGCAAACCGGATCAGACGGACCCTGGAGGTGGACGGCCCGCGCGCTGCAGCTGGGGCCGCTCGCGAGGCCTTGCCCTGATTTCCGACTTGACCTGGGGTTGCGTCCGACAACCCAAACGCGGTTGTATCGCCGGGTCAAGTTCCACTTCTTACCGTCATGGGCGGGGATGGCGAGAGATCGGCTGTCGGCGCGCGGACGAACTCGGCGCCGATCAGCGACGACGAGCTTACAAGCGCGCGCTTGGGATTCCAAACAACTTGTCCACACCTATCCGCGCGACGGACGCTCTACATCACTCAGATACTGTTCTTTCTGGCATTTGCCGTTGGTCTTTACTTCGGTTGGACCTATGCGCCCCAAGCGACATTCAGCGTGTTCCATGCGCTCGCGCTTTCGTTGTTCGCGGCGGCGATTTTCTGGCGATTGTTCGCCGCCGCCAGTTTGGCGCCGCTTCCCGCCACAGCGCCTGCACCCCGGGACACTCCGGTGTACACGCTGCTCTGCCCGCTTTACCGCGAAGCCAACGTAGTTGGCGAACTCGTCGCCGCAATCGATCGGCTCGATTATCCAAAGCATCAGTTGGACGTAAAACTCCTGATTGAGGCGGATGACGAAGCCACGAAGAACGCGGCGCTGGCGCTCGCTTCGGCGCCGCATTTCGAGGTGTTGCTGATTCCGCCCGCCGCACCGCGCACCAAGCCAAAGGCGCTTAATGTCGGCCTCGCCCGTGCGCGCGGCGCCTATGTCGGCGTCTACGACGCCGAAGATCGTCCCCACCCGCAGCAATTGCGCGCCGCAGCCGCTGCGTTCGAGGCGGGAGACGCAAACCTGGCCTGCGTGCAGGCGCCGCTGACGATCGACAATGCCGACTCGGCGTGGATCGCACGTCAGTTCGCGGCCGAATACGCCATTCAGTTCGCGCAAATTCTGCCGCTGCTGACGCGGCTCGGCTTGCCGATGCCGCTGGGCGGGTCGAGCAATCATTTCCGGACCGAGACGCTGCGCGCAGCCGGCGGCTGGGATCCGTTCAATGTCACCGAGGACGCCGATCTAGGCTACCGTCTGGCGCGTCTCGGCCTGCGTTGCGGCCTGATTGCGCCGCCAACCTCCGAGGAAGCGCCGGTGACGATCGGCGCCTGGTTCAGCCAACGCACGCGCTGGCTCAAGGGCCACATGCAGACCTGGCTGGTGCTGATGCGCGATCCCGTGCGCACCATGGGCGAGATGGGATTGGGCGCGTTCGTGTCCATGCAGCTGGTGCTGGCGACGGGGGTGCTCGCCGCGTTCGCGCACGGACCGCTTGCGTTCGTGCTGCTTGCGGCGGCGTTGACGCCCTACGATCTCCTCGGGCCGGCGGATTTGGTGCTGGCGATCTCCGGCTATAGCGTCGGCGCCTTCGCCGCGCTGACCGCATGCGCGCTCTCTGGCAATCTGAGCCACGCCCGCGCCGCTTTCACTATGCCGCTTTACTGGCCGCTGGCGAGCCTGGCGGCGGCGCGAGCCCTGTTGGAACTGATCGCGCTGCCGCATTATTGGTCGAAGACTGAACATGGCGTATCGCGCCGCGCCGCAATCGGCGTTCAGCGCAGCACTCGCAATAGCGTGCACATGGCTTCTACCTCAGCCTCCGCCTGATTCCACGACACCACCAAACGCGCTTCGCCGGTGTCGTCGCCGCCCCAATCGTAAAACAAGGCCCCCGCCGCGCGCAGCCGCGCCAGCGCCTGGTTTCCCGGATTGATGAACACCTGGTTGCTCTCCACCGGCGCTGACAGAAACGGCGCCGCCGCCTCGCCGAGGCGATGCGCCAATTCGTTGGCGCGTCCAGCCAGGTGCAACCACAACCCATCCTGGAGATAAGCCAACAATTGCGCGGCAGCGTAGCGCCCTTTCGAAAGCAGGTGTCCGCCGCGCTTGCGCCGGCGCACGATCTCCTCGGCCCGTGCTGAATCGAACGCCACGATCGCTTCCGCGCCCATGGCGCCATTCTTAGTGGCGCCGAACGAAAGCAGATCGACACCGGCTTTCCAGGTCAGCTCCGCGGGGGATGCGCCGAGCGCCGCGGCTGCGTTGGCGAAGCGCGCGCCGTCAACGTGAAAGGCCAGACCCGCAGCACGCGACGCCTCCCCGAGCGCAGCCACTTCTGCTCTTGTGTACAGCGCGCCACGCTCTGTCGTTTGTGAGATGGAGAGTGCGGCAGGCTTCACCGCGTGCGGGCTCCGATTGTGGCGCGAGAGCACGCCTGCGATGTCCGCTGGGGCGACTTTGGCATTCGGCCCACGCACGGGCAAGAGCTTTGCTCCTCCGGAATAGAATTCCGGCGCGCCGCATTCGTCGCAAGCGATGTGCGCCTCTTCGTGACAAATCACCCCACCCCATGGCGGAACCACGCTCGCCAGCGCAATCGAGTTCGCCGCCGTGCCGGTGGTTACTACAAAGGCCCGCGCCTCGTGCTCGAACAATTCGCTGAAGATTGCGTCCAACCGCTTCGTACTGTCGTCGGCGCCATAGGCGCTGGCTGCGCCGGAATTGGCGGCATGCACCGCAGCCATGATCTCTGGCGCGCAAACCGAAGTGTTATCAGATCGAAAATCCATTGGCCTCTCACGACAACCAGCGCTCGACAACCTATCGCGCAGGCGCGGAGACAATGCAATCGCGACCAATTGGCTTCTGCGAGAAGAGTTACTTTACCCAATTGCGCTAAGGCTAACAGGTCGTTAGCGATAGAGGCGTCTTGTGCAACACTTTCTCAACCATGAGACGCTCGAAAAAGCGGCCGCGGAAGTGTTCTCCGGTCCACGCGCGCGCAATTACGTGCTGGGCCTTGTCGGGCTCGCCATCGCCGCCGCCGCCGGGCCTGCGACCGCTGCGATCTGGCTTGGTTTGGCTTTGTTGATCGATGAAGCAAGGCGTACTTTGTGCGCCATGATTGACAATTTACCGCGCCAAGATCGCAGCTCGGCGACGCTGGCTCTGGCGCTCGTCGATTCCGCAATGCTTGCTGCGGCCCCCGCAATCGTCTGGTATTCGCGCGCGGAGCTGGGGCCTGCCCTTGCGACCAGCCTGTTGTGCCTGCTCTTAATCAATTCCGCACTCGGCTCGCGGCTTGGGCGCCGCGCGACGGCCGCCGCCTGTTTGCCATTCGCTGTGCTAGCGCTGCTATTTGTGCTTGAAGCGGCGGTCGCGGACGCGCTCTTGCCGGCTTTGCTTGTGTTCGCAAGCATCGCCGCCGCTTTTGCGGCTGTGGTGCATCAGGTCCACGGCGCCAAGCATGCGCGCACCCAGGACGCTGAGTGGGTGCGCCAACTCAATATGGGGTTCTCCGGGGATAGGGCGGCGGCCTGGGAAATCGACTTCACGGAGCGCGCGCTAGTCGGCGCCGAGAAGCTCTCGGATATGCTCGGCAACGAGATGAACTTCGAAGCATTTCTGGGGACGGACCTCTGGGCTACGCCGATGGACCGCGCGCTGGCGCGTGCGATGTTTGCGCCCGGCGCGACGCGCCAAGTCGCGCTCGAGCACGATGTCATCGGTCGCGACGGCGCGGTGGTCCGAGTGCGTCATGAGGGTTTTCTGCGTACTGCGCGCGACGGAACGCCGTTGCGCCTCACCTGCATCACACGCTTTGCTGAAGCTAAGCCTGAACTGCTCGCCGGAACGCTCGAGACGGCAGAAGCAGCGCTTGGCGCGCAAGCGCGCACCCTTGGCTTGATAGCCAACGAGTTGGGAGCGCCCAATGAGCGCATCGCTCCGCTTCCGCAATCGGGTAGTGTGATCGAAAGACTGAGGTTGGCGCTTGCTATGATCGACCGCCGAGGAGCCGATATCGCCACCGGGATCGACCAATTGGTTCGTGCACGCGACGCGGCGGACGGAGCGAACCTGGCGAAGTCACAATTCCTCGCCAATATGAGCCACGAATTGCGTACCCCGCTCAATGCCATCATTGGCTATGCTGAAATGCTGCGGGAGGATTGTGAGGACACAGGCGATGCCGCGGCAGCGCAGGACCTCTCACGCATTCTGACTTCTGCGCACCACTTGCTGGGCCTGATTGGAGAGGTGCTGGATCTCTCCAAAATCGAGGCGGGGCGCATGGAGATAGCGCCAGCGCCGTTCGATCTCACTTCAATGCTCCACGAATTGGTCGATAGCGTTCGTCCGCTTGCCACGCAGAACGGATCGACACTGCAATTGCACGTCGAATGCGGAGTGTTTACCGCATTCACCGACGCTACCCGGGTGCGCCAGTGTGTGCTCAATTTGCTCTCCAACGCCTGCAAATTCACACAGAACGGCGGCATCGAGGCGCGACTGACCCGGCGCACCCTCGATGGCGTCGATCAGTTCGACATTGTCGTGAGAGACACGGGGATCGGTATGACGCCTGAATTTGTGGCGCAGTTGTTTCAGCCATTCGTGCAGGCCGATCCACATCTGGCGCAACGTCATGGCGGCACCGGACTCGGCCTCACCATTACCCGTCGTCTGGCGTTGCTCATGGGCGGCGACGTCACGGTGGAAAGCATAGCAGGAAAAGGCTCCGTGTTCACTCTGACGCTGCCAGTGGACTATGCCGACGCGCAGGCGCGAAACTGCGCTACCGTCGGGATCGACGAGCTTCGGGGCGCGGGTCCGCTCGTGCTGCTGATCGAAGACGAAGCGGACGCTCGCGAAATCGCCGCACGCGCGCTCACCCGCGCCGGTTTCTCGGTTCAGGGCGTCGGCGGCGGCGAGGCCGGGCTAGCTCTGGCGCGCGCCAAAGCGCCGGCTTTGGTCTTGCTCGACATCTTCCTACCTGATCGCTCCGGTTGGCGTGTGCTGCAAAACCTCAAGCAGGACCCAAGCACCCGCGACATTCCCGTGATCGTGCTTTCCGTCAACGAAGACCGCGCGCAAGCGCTGGCGCTGGGAGCGGCCGAGCACTTGGTCAAACCCACCGACCGAGACCGCCTGGCCGCCACGGCGATGCGCCTCGCGCGGTTGCCGGCGGCGGCGCCAACACAAGCGCCCACGGTGCGACGCCCGCTCAGCGCCTAACGCTGCGCGTGCGCAACGAGCACGTGCGCGACCGTTTCGGTGACCCGCTTGCCGGTTGGGATGTGCAGGAATTCGTTCGGCCCGTGTGCGTTTGAGTTCGGCCCGAGCACGCCAGTGACCACGAATTGCGCCTCCGGGAATTTGCGCCCGAGCATGCCCATGAACGGAATCGAACCACCTTCGCCCATCATCGCCATAGGTCTTCCCCACGCCGCGCGCGAAGCTCGCTCCAGCGCCGCTTCAAGCCAAGGCAGTGTTTTCGGCGCATTCCAGCCGGAGCCCGGTTCGTCGCCGCGAAATGAAACACGCGCGCCATAAGGCGGATCGGCTTCCAGAATAGCCTTCATGCGCGCCGCTGCGCTCGTCGCATCGAGCGTCGGCGGCAGGCGCATGGAGAGCTTCGCCTCGGTGAACGGACGCAACACGTTGCCAGCGCTCCCGGGCGCGGGTGCGCCAGCGAACCCGGTAACCGATAATGCCGGCCGCCATGTACGATTGAGCACCAGTTCAGAGCGGTCGCTGGTCACCGGTCGCATTCCGGCCACGAACGGGAATTTGGAGAATACCGCATCGCCCAGCGCATCGGCGGCGATCCTTGCTTGCGCCACTCGCTCAGGCGGGATTGGCACCTGCAACGCTTCCACGATCACTTCGCCAGTTTCGATATTATCGAGCCGCGCCAGCAATTGGCGCAGGATGCGGAAGCTCGACGGCACGACCCCGGAAGCGTCCCCCGAATGCACGCCCTCCTCCAGGACATCAATACGCAAGGTGCCGCCGACAAGGCCGCGCAGCGAAGTGGTGAGCCACAAACGCTCGTAATCGCCGCAGCCGGAATCCAGACACACAACTAACGACACCGGGCCAATCCGCTCGCCCAACGCGTCCATATAGAAAGGAAGATCGGGCGAGCCCGATTCTTCGCTCGCCTCGATTACAATCACCGCGCGCGCATGCTCAATATTCTGCTGTTGCAGCGCCAGCAGCGCCGTGATCGCGCCGAACATGGCGTAGCCGTCATCGGCGCCGCCGCGGCCATAGAGCTTGTCGCCTTCGAGCACCGGAACCCAGGGCCCCTTGCCATCGGCCCAGCCGGTCATTTCCGGTTGCTTGTCCAGATGCCCGTAAAGCAGCACCGTGTCGGCGCCGCGTGCGCCTGGGACCTCGATCAGGATCAGCGGCGTGCGCCCCGGCAGGCGCTCAACGGACATGCTCGCCCCAGGCAACGCCGCGATTTTTTCGCGCGCCCACGAAGCGAACATCTCCACCGCTCGCTCCATATGGCCGAGTTGCACCCATTCGGGCTCGAACGACGGCGACTTGTTGGGAATACGGATGTACTCGGTCAGCGTTGGGGTGATCTCGGCATCCCAGATCCGGTTGACGAAGCCGCGCGCGGCGGTGTGATCGAGCATCGGGGACTCCTGCAAACCTTGGGCAACTCGGCTAGCGCCGATATCGCCCTAACTGGTTGCCAGCTCAAGGAAGAACTTTGCCAAATCTTGCGCAGGACCGGCCGCCGGAGGGGCGTTCGGCGGCGGGCGACGGATGACACAGTCAGAGACGCGTTATAGGTTCGCCCGTTCGGACCATTTTGTTCCCGACGAAATGGTCGTCGCTTGGATCGAAGACGATGTTTCACGCAAAATTCTGGTCGGCGTCAGTTCTAGTCTCGGCATTTTGGTTGGCCGCATGCGCCGGCGGCGTCGCAGCGCCTGCAACCGTCCGCAAAATTGTATCCACCACTTCCTTCGGCATGTGCGTGGGGTATTGCACGACGCGGCTCGAGATTTCGGAGGGAGAAGCCGTCCTCGTGCGTGAAGCGCGCGGCGGGCGCGGCGCCAGCGATCTGCCCGAACAACGCTTTTCAGCTACGCTCTCAGAGGGCGAGTGGCAGGAGATCACGCACCTCGCAGCGAACACCAATCTCGGCGGCTTGCCGCCTGTGCTTGGTTGCCCCGATTGCGCCGACGGCGGCGCGGAGTCTCTGATGATTGTCGTCACTGAGGGATCGCGGAGCGTCACCTTCGAGCATGGCGCCGATATCAAGCAAGCGCAGCCCCTGCTCGATCGCGTCCGCGCGTTGCGAGCGCGAATGATGCCCGAATAGGCGGCGACGGGCCTGCTCGAGGCGCGGGTTTCCTGCCCCCCTTCACGGGCGGAGTTGACTGCGGTAGAGATTGCCCTGCGCGGGCGTGATGTAGTGGTAGCCTGGAAGCTTCCCAAGCTTCTCGTGCGGGTTCGATTCCCGCCGCCCGCTCCAATCACCCTGCTTTCAGCGCTCTTAGCGGCGCCTCGAACACGGTCGCGCTTGCTTGGCGCTGGGGCATGCGGTTGTAGGCATCGAGGGCAGCGATTTTGTAGGCTTCCGCGAGCGTTGGGTAGTTGAAAGTGTTTTCGACAAAGTAGTCGAGCCCGCCGCCGAGATTGAGCACGGCTTGCCCAATGTGGATGAGTTCGGTGGCGCCTTCCCCGACAATGTGCACGCCAAGCAGCCGGCGCGTCTCGATCGCGAAAATCATTTTCATGAAGCCGGAATTGAGCCCCATGATGTGACCGCGCGAGGTTTCGCGGAAGCGAGCGATGCCGGTCTCGAACGGGATCGCCTTGGCGCGTACCTCTTCCTCGGTCATCCCGATGGTGGATATTTCCGGCACCGAATAAATGCCGTACGGAAAGAATTGCGGCGGCGCGTGCGCTGTCTCGCCAAGAGCGTGGCACGCAGCAATGCGCCCCTGCTCCATCGATGTGGAGGCAAGGCTGGGAAAGCCGATCACGTCGCCGACCGCATAGATGTGGCCAATTTTGCTGCGGAAATTGGCCTTGTCCACCGCGATGCGGCCGCGCTCGTCAGCCTCAAGGCCGGCGGCGGCAAGATTGAGCGAAGCGGTCGCGCCCATGCGGCCGGCGGCGAACAACACCATGTCGGCGGCGATCTGGCGATGATCTTCCAGATCGATCAGGCAGCTCTCGGCGCCGACGTGTCGCACGGCTTTCACCTTGCTGTTGAAGCGAAGGTTCAGCCCGCGATCGCGCAGATCGTGGATGAATTCGTCCACCAGCTCGCGATCGACAAAGCCCAACAGAGTGTCCCCCGGTTCGATCAGGGTCACTTTCACGTCAAGCGCCGAGAAGATCGTCGCGTACTCAACGCCGATCACGCTGGCGCCGATCACGGCCAGCGAACGCGGCAAGCGCTTGAGGTCGAGCACTTCGTCGGCGTCGACGACATTCTCGCCATCGAAGGGGATGTGTGCGGGCCGAAACGGTTGCGTGCCGACGGCGAGGATGATTTTGTCGGCGTGGAGATGACGCACTTCGCCGGCTTCGTTGGTGACCTCGATCGCATGAGGACCGAGGAAGCGGGCCGCACCGGCCATGCAGGCGACCTTATTGCGGGCGAATTGATGCTCCAGCACCTCCACCTCGTGGTCGAGCGTGATGTGCAGGCGCCGGCGCAAATCCTCGGCGGTAATGTCCTGTTTGTTGCGGTGCGCACGGCCATAGAAGCCGCGCTCGCGCCAGCCGGAGAGGTTGAGTACAGTCTCGCGCAGGGTTTTCGAGGGGATCGTGCCAGTATGCACGCACACGCCGCCGACGCGCTGACCGCGCTCGATCACCAGCACGCTTTTCTTCAACTTTGCAGCTTGCACCGCCGCGCGCCGCCCTGCGGGTCCAGAACCGACGACGATGAGATCGTAATGCTGCGCCATGGCGCCATGTTGTCGCGCCGCGCCGCTGATTTTGCGTTAACGCTTGTTACGCGGAGAATAGCTTGCGACCGACATCGGCGGCGCCATGACTGAAATGGGTGAGTTTTTGGCCGACGCCTTCCTCAAACTGGATCGACACGCCGGCCAACACCATGAACCCGACGCCAGCAAGCGCACCCGCCGCTAACGCAACTGCATTGCGAAGCTTCCGCCTCATAGAGCTCAAGCCGACCATCATCCGCGCCCTTGCTTAATGCGCGTTTATCATGGCGCCTGAGGCGTAAACAAAGGCTAAGCGAAAGGTTAAGGCGCTTGTGAACAACACAAATTTAGCAGCGCACAACGAAGCGCTTGCGCATCGGCGCGAGCACGCGCCACACGCCGACAAAGCCCGGCTCGATCACGAACGAGTCACCGACAACGAAACGCCGCGCCACGCCGTCGTCGGGAACCAGTTCGCACGCGCCTTCGAGCATGTGGCAGAACTCCCACTCGTCGTATTTCACGCGCCAGGCGCCGACATCGGCGCTCCATTCGCCGACGTAAGTTCCGTCACGCTCGTAATCGAGCCGCGTCTCGGCGATCGGCGCGCCTTCGATCAGACGATCCGCGTCGATTGGCTTGCTCTCCGGCGCGCCGGCACCGCTTATCGGGTGGAGTTTGCTCACGGCGTAGCTGCATCGTCGGGCTTGGATTTCCCCTCGAACCCCGCCCAGCGTCCGAACATCTCCTCGGCACGGCGCAGATTCTTGTCGAGCGAAGCCATCGTCTTGGCGAAATCGCCCGCATCGTCGTTGCGCCATGCCGCGCGGGCTTGGCCGACGATCACGCCCAAGCCTTGCGCGCGTGCCTGGCCGGTCATGCCGTCCGCTTCCAGCCCCGCCAGCGCCAGCACCCAGCGGGCACACCGGACGTGGCGCTGGTGCTGGGAGGCCATCAGCGTGGGATCGCGGTCAACGCCCTGCTCCATCGCCAGCACGGCGGCGCGGTGCGGCTCCATCGCCTCGAAACGGCGCATGATCAGTTCGAACAGGCGGTCGCGCACGCTTTGCTTCGGATCGAGCTTGTCCATGCTTGCTGCGATGGCGCGGTCGAACGCTTCCTCGACACAATCGACCGCCTCCCACAACGTCGCTGGATAGAGTTCGGGTGCGTTCAATCCGGCCGCCTGCGCAAGCCTCACGATCGTGGCGTCCCTCCAGGCGCCCCCTGCAGCGAGCGTCAGCGCGGCTTGGGCGATTGCGCGCCGGAGTTCAGGATCGGTCAAGCTCATGGGCGACCAGCCAAACGTGTAAATGCATCAGGGTCAACTGGTTTTGGGGATCACACGGGTTCGCATCGGAATGGGTCCTAGGTCATTCCTGCGGTGCGGTCGGCGGAGGTAGGCCGTCAAGGAATTGCGCCGCTGCGCCATTAGGGACCACGACCAGAATGTCGAATGATTCGAGTAATCGGCGCTGATCGAACGGCAAATGCTCCCAGCGACGGAGACGCAGCTTCCAAACGCGAAGATCGAACACTGTGACAGCGTCGCGATCAACATAGTCGGCCAAGAATCCCCAATTTTCTTGGAAGTACTCGTCGCAGGAGGGCGGCTCGCCAAAAATGACCCCGACAGAGCCGCCAGGCCCACACTGCACATTGATTGCAAGCGCACCGCCACCGCCTGTGGTTAGCGCAAATTCGCTGACAAAGCCGCCCAAAGCCTGCACGCCTGTCGGCGAGGCGCCGCGATACATATGATAGGAACCGAATTTCAGCATCGCGCGCGGCAAGCCGCGTTCCGCAGCTGCAGCAATACGGTAATTGTGGAGGAAGCTCTGCTTCATCAGTAGCTCGCGGTCGGCGTTAGCGAGATTGGCTTCTCCGCCTGCGCCGGTGAACGGGCGGTAGATAGCCTGCGAACGCAGCATGGCTTCGATCAGCGCGCGATTGTCACGGTCGCGCGGCGCATTCAACTGTTCGTTCAGCGCCGCTAAGGGAGCTGCATCGCTGCGGCCAAGCCAATTGAGTGGATCGGCGTCGAACGCATCGGCTAATTGCAGCGCGGCGACGCGCGCGTTCGCGTTGGTCGCGGTCTCGGCCACCTGGCGCAATTGCCAGCCGGCGGCGCCAATGAAGGTTTGGTCGAGCCCCCAAAGTGTCGGAGTACGGCCGCGTGGGCCTGAAGATACAATGGTGTTGGCGAGTTCGGCTTCCGAAGCCCAATTGAAGAATGGCGAACCGAACGCGCCGCCATGGCCCTGCAAGAATTGCGCCCAGCCGCCTACGCCGCCAGCGCGCAATTCTCGCTCAAGCGCACGCGTGACCCAGGGGTCGGTTTCGATCGCGGCGTGGTTGAAACCCACGGCGCTCAAATCGCGCCAATAGGCTTCAATGAACCGCGCGATGGCGACATTGCCGTGCTCTTCTCCGATCAGGACGAACTGGGATTGAGCGCCGAGCGCGCGCAGAAGATCGCCGCCCCGGCCGACAAGGCGACCGTCCTCCAAGCGCAACGTTGCTCGCGAATGCTCGATCAGTGCAGGCAACAGGCTTTCCGCGCTCGCACCATCGGGACCGGGGGGTGGAGCGGTCGGCGCCCAGTCCTGAGCGAATGCAATACCGGCGAACGCGCACCACGCTGCCGCCGCCACAGCCAGCTTCTTCATAGTCCCCTCCTCGAAGTACTGCTGCAAGAGATGCGCACCGCGGGATGATCGGATGCTTTCGCCCCCACACCACTCTGGCTATCCCTCCAATGGGGGCTAGCCTTCTGCCCGGTACCGCCCGCCCGCAACTGACCAGCGCGGTCGCGCTTGCTCCGGGGCGCTGTCGCGCTAAACAGGCGCTTGTGAACCAGCACCAGACCGGCCTCCTGCTCTCCCAAATCGCCCTCGCCGCCACCGAGGCCGCCGCCTTGGCCAGCGCGAAATGGCGCGGGCTCGGCAACAAGAATGACGCCGACCAGGCCGCTGTCGACGCCATGCGCAAGGCGTTCGAGCATGCGCGATTTTCCGGAATTGTGGTGATCGGCGAAGGCGAAATCGACGAGGCGCCGATGCTCTATATCGGCGAGAAGGTCGGCGCCGGCGGGATGGAGGTGGACATCGCCGTCGACCCGCTCGAAGGCACCAAGCTCTGCGCCAACGACGCGCCCAATGCGATGACCGTGGTGGCGCTGGCGCCGAAAGGCGGCCTCCTGCACGCACCCGATATGTACATGGACAAGATCGCGATCGGGCCCGGCTATCCGCCAGGCATCATTGATCTCGACCTATCGCCTACGGAGAATCTAACCCGCCTCGCGAAAGCCAAAGGCGCGCCGGTAAGCGACATCTGCGCCTGCCTGCTCGACCGCGAGCGTCACGCCGCCATCATCGCCGAATTGCGCGCCGCCGGCGCCAAAATACGACTCATCCCGGACGGCGACGTCGCCGGCGTGTTCTGGACCACGGAAACCGAACGCTCGGGCGTCGATATCTATTTCGGCTCAGGCGGCGCACCCGAAGGCGTACTCGCCGCAGCCGCGATCCGCTGTGCGGGAGGCCAGATGCAGGGGCGCTTGTTGCCGGAGAATGAAGCGGAGATTGCACGTGCACGCTCCATGGGACACGCAGATGTCTCGAAGAAACTCACGCTCGACGACATGGTGCGCCACGATGTGGTTTTTGCCGCTTCTGGCGTGACTTCAGGATCGATGTTCGACGGGGTTCTTTTCAATGCCGACGGCGCCCGCGTGGAATCCCTGGTGTGGGACAGTTTCAACCAGCGCAAGGCCCGCGTGAGTTCGCTCTATTCGACAAACCGATAGGCGCGCTTAGGACGGCGGCCCTGTTCTCGTCAGAGGAGGTTCTTCCGGCGCAGCAGCCGGAGCTGCGTTGGCTTCCGGAGCCTGTGCAGGTCGGGGTGCTGTGCGGCGCGCAAAGGCATTCAGGCCAGGCACGTTCACAGCCCCTTGCAACGCGTGCATCGAAGCGCCCTCAAAAGCGGTCCCCACCGGCTCGACACGTCCGCTGAGACAATCTCCGAAGAAATGCTCCAACACCGCAAAGAAAGCAGCGCGGGCGGCCGGTTGAAGCAGCGCCCCGCCCTCGTCCGGAAAATAAAGATAGGTCACGCCGATGCGCCGCGCTCGCAGCGTCTGCGATATCTGGTCGTAGTCGCCACGGGAAGCACGTGGATCGCGCCCGCCCAGCGCCATCAATACCGGCGAACCGATTTGGCTCGCCCGCATCACCGGCGATTGATCGCGTAGCGCCACTCGGCCTTCGCTCGCGCCAGGATCGCCAATGCGGCGCATGAGCTCGCCGCGGCGCGGCGACGCCTCGATGTGTGCGGTCAGATTGGTGATGGCGCCGAAACTGGCGGCGCAGCGAAACTCGCCCGTCGAGGACGAGACGCCCATGAGCGCCGCATAGCCGCCAAAGCCCGCGCCAGCGACGGCCAACCGGCCCGGCTCGGCGACGCCGTTGCTCATCGCCCAGCGAGCGGCATCGCTCAGATCCTCTTGCATGCGCCCGCCCCAAGCGGCGTTGCCGGCGTTGAGGAAAGCGGTCCCGAATCCCGTTGAGCCACGAAAATTGACGCTGAGCGCCGCGTAGCCGCGGTTGGCAAGCCATTGATGCAGCGCGTTGTAACCGTAGGAATCGCGCGCCCACGGCCCATCATGAGCAAGTAGCACCAAAGGAGCAGGTTTTTCTGGACGCCCATCGCCGTCAGCATCCGAGCCGATCGGCAACGTCAGATAAGACACCAAGGTCAACCCATCGCGCGCGGCTATTTCCACGGGGGTCATCGGCTGCAGCGGCGCCTGCTCGAGCGATGGATAATGGCGAAACAGCAAGGTGATGCGCCGACTCTCGCCGCGGTCGTAGAGATAGGAGCGCGGCGCCAACGTGGGCCCCTGCTCGACTACAATCCAGCGCGCATCGTCGATACTGCGTGAAGTCACCTCGAAATCGCCGCTCAATTGACGATTCAGGAACTCAAGATCGGTCTCGGCGTCGGCGTCGAGCGCTCGCCATTCGCGGCGCAGATATTCGGCGACATACGCCTCTGGCGCGCGCGTTGTCGGATCAAGCCAAACATCGGCCACATCGGCGCGTGCACTCTCACCAAGGACCGTCTTGACGCCGGTGTCGATATCGACGCGCACCAACGCAGCGCGATCCCTGCTGCTGGAGTCGAGCATCAAGAATGAGCGCGCGTCGGCCTCAATCGCCAAGGGGCGCGAACTCAGCGTGTCCTGGAACGGAATGGAAAACAGCGTCCGCCACCTCTCCCCCGGCTCGCGAACGACTAGTTCGGCGTCGCCATCCGCCTCCGCACGAACCCCCAGGCGCAAGCGATTCCCGACGTCGAAGATGAATTGAGAGACGCCGCGGCGGTCGTCATTGCGATAGACCAGAGCGCGCCGACCGGTGGCTAGATCGATCCGGTAAAGATCGGGCCAAGCGCGATCCGGTTGCCGCAGCGTCACCATAACGCCCCCCGGATCTTCCGCGCTCAGCCCAACGATCTCTGCCCCCATCCCCGACGGCGTCAACGCACGCGGCTCGCCCCCTTCGGCGGAGACCGCGAACAGCCGCCCGCCAGGCGCCACGTCCGCGTCCGCCAAATACAAAATGGTTGCGTTGTCGTACGCCCAGACCGGCGCGCCGACGCTCCTATCCGCAGCAGTAATCGGGCGCGCATCGTCCATGGCATCGACCGAGAGCACCCAGATGTTGCCGACGCCGTCGCGCGGGCCGAGGAAGGCGACCTTGTCCCCCCTGGGCGACAGCTGTCCCGCACTACGGGCTGGATCGCCAAAGAGATCCGCGCGCGCCACCAGAGGCGGCGCCGTGCTCGACGGCAGGGGCGCAATCGCGGCCTCCCGGCCGCACGAAGCCAAAGCTCCGGCGAGCCCCAGCGCCGGCAGCGCCGCACTGGCCCAAGTCCTGATCGCACTCGTCCCCACGCCCAAAACCTTACAGGAACTTCATTCCATGGCCAACGCGTAATGGCGCCCACACCTCAAGCCGCTTTGCGGCGGCCATGGGGCGGGGGCGGATCGGCGCCCAGCTTTTGACACTCCGCCTGAGCGCCCTTATCCCACAGCCGCCTTGGCCAAACCGACTCAATCTTCCCGCGCGACTGGGCCCCCCCAAGCTAGCGGCGCGCTCGTGCTCGCCGATGGCGCGATTTTTCTTGGAATCGGACTGGGCGCCGTCGGCCACGCGATGGGCGAGGTCTGCTTCAACACTGCCATCACGGGGTATCAGGAAATCCTGACCGACCCCTCCTACGCCGCCCAGATCATCGCCTTCACTTTCCCCCATATAGGCAATGTCGGCGCTAACGAGGAAGACATCGAGTCCTCTTGCCCGGTCGCCGCCGCCGCGGCGCGCGGCGCGGTGTTCCGCACAGCGCCAACGCAGCCCTCGAACTGGCGCGCCACTGAAGACCTCGACGCTTGGCTCAAGCGCCGAAACATCATTGGCCTCGCCGGGGTCGACACCCGGGCGCTGACCCGTCGCATCCGCGAACACGGCATGCCCAACGGCGTAATCGCGCACGCTGAAGACGGGAAATTCGATTTCGAAGCGCTCATTGCGCGCGCCAGGGCCTGGCCAGGGCTCATCGGGCTCGATCTGGCGAAAGAGGTCACCTGCGCGCAGACCTATGTCGTAAGCGAAGGCCGCTGGCGCTGGCCTAGCGGGGTCCAGCACATCGCCAAACCGCAATTTGTCGTGGCCGTGATCGATTACGGCGTGAAGCGCAACATTCTGCGCGGACTGGGCGACATCGGCGCAAAGTGCGTCGTGCTGCCGGCGACCGCGACCGCCGAAGAAGTGTTGGCGCACAAGCCCGACGGCGTGCTGCTCTCCAACGGCCCGGGCGACCCCGCGGCGACCGGAATTTATGCGGCGCCTCAGATATGCAAGCTGATTGAAAGCGGCGTGCCCCTGATGGGGGTGTGCCTCGGCCACCAAATGCTCGGCATCGCGCTTGGCGCGCGCACTGTGAAGATGCCGCAGGGCCACCACGGCGCCAACCATCCCGTACAAGACAAGTCGACCGGCAAGGTCGAAATCGTGTCGATGAACCATGGTTTCGCGATCGACGCCTCGACGCTGCCCAAGGGCGTCAAGGAAACCCACGTCTCGCTTTTCGATGGCTCTAATTGCGGCATCGCACTGGATGGCAAGCCGGTGTTCAGCGTGCAATACCATCCCGAAGCCAGCCCAGGCCCGCAAGACAGCCATTATCTGTTCGAGCGCTTCGCGTCGCTTATGGCGAAACACAAGCAGCGCGCGGCCTGAGGGCGACGGTGCTGTCGCCTCATTGCGCGCGCTACCGACATCGGCGCATAAGCGGGACATGAACGCAAAACCGCTCGTCCTCGTGCACCCGCCGCTCGGCCTGTTTGAGCTTCAGCTTGGCGAATACGAGGTGGCGCACTGGCCGGTCGAATCGACCGAGGCACGCGCGGGCATCCGAGCCGCCATCACCATCGGCCATGTCGGCATTTCTAACGAGATGATCGCTGCGCTGCCAAACCTCGCGGCAATCATCTGCTTTGGCGTCGGCGTCGACGGCATCGATCTCGATAACGCGCGCGCGCGCGGGATCGCCATCACCAACGGGCGCGAAATCAATCATGAGGATGTTGCAGACGTGGCCCTTGGACACATTATCGCGACGGCGCGCTCGTTCACGTCGGGCGAACGCGTGTTGCGCGAGGGCCGATGGACACCGCCGCTCGCCGTGCCG
This sequence comes from uncultured Alphaproteobacteria bacterium, assembly GCA_902826035.1. Classification (GTDB taxonomy): domain Bacteria; phylum Pseudomonadota; class Alphaproteobacteria; order Caulobacterales; family Aquidulcibacteraceae; genus Vitreimonas. Next base: position 2,460 of record CADEDG010000014.1, on the reverse strand, counting down.
CCGCAACGGCGATTGCGCGGCATGAAGCTTGGCGTTGTCGGCATGGGCGCGATCGGCCAGGCAATCGCCGCGCGGGCGCACGCGTTCGGTATGGAGATCAGATGGTTCGGGCCGCGCGCGAAGCCCGAGGTAGCGCTCGCTTACGAACCAAATTTGCAGACGCTCGCCGAATGGGCCGACGTGCTCGCAATCGCGGCCCGCGGTGACCGCAGCACCGAGAACATCGTCAGCGCTGAAATTATCAAGGCGCTTGGTCCGCAAGGCATTCTCGTCAACGTCTCACGCGGCAGCGTTGTAGACGAAGACGCGCTGATCGCGGCGTTGCAGTCCGGCGCTCTTGGCGCGGCGGGGCTCGACGTGTTCCAGGAAGAGCCAACACCCGCATCGCGCTGGGCGGATGTGCCGAATTGCACGCTGACCCCGCACCTGGGCGGGGGCACGCGCGAAGCGCTCTACGCCGGTTCGCAAAACGTGCTCGCGAATTTGCACGCGTTCTTCGCCGGCGCAACCCTGGTTTCGCCGCTGACCTAATTTTAGGCCACATCCCTTTCGGGACACTCTGCACGGCCTTACATGAGCAGCTCCGCTCATTAGAGGAACTCCCCATGAAGCTTTATTACTCGCCCGCCGCTTGCTCACTTGCGCCCCACATCGCGCTCATCGAAACAGGCGCAGTTTTCACCACCGAAAAGGTCGATACCAAAACCAAGAAGACCGAAACCGGCGCCGACTTTTGGGCCGTCAACGCCAAGGGCTACGTGCCGGCGCTACAGCTTGACGACGGCGACGTGCTGACCGAAGGCGTGGTGATGCAGCAATACATCGCCGATCTGAAGCCGGAAACGAAGCTTGCGCCAGCGCGCGGCACAAAAGAGCGTCGCAAGTTGGAAGAACTCTTAGTGTTCCTCTCCACTGAAGTGCACAAGAATTTCTCGCCGCTGTTCGGTCCCACGACACCCGACGAGTACAAGGTCATCGCTAAGGATAAGATCGTGCAGCGCTTCGATTATCTCGAAAAGCAGCTGAGTGACGGGCGCCAATTTCTCACCGGCGACCAATTCACCATCGCCGACGGCTATTTCTTCACGCTGAGCAATTGGACAAAATTCGTCGGGCTCGACCTGGCGCGCTGGACCAACATCAGCGCCTTCGCGGGACGCGTGGCAGCGCGCCCCGCGGTGCAACAAGCGTTGAAGGCGGAAGGCTTGGCATAAGAATCGAAGGCGTGGGGGGCGACGCCTTGCAGCTCTCCACGCCTTTACGCGCTGAGTGCGTGAGATACTGGGGAGCGCTTGCTATGAAATTTTTGTGGACCGCTGCCGCAAGTTTGGCCCTCTTAGCCACGCCGGCGATCGCACAGGAAGGAATTTCCTCTGAATGCATGGCGCAGACCCCTGTCACAGCTGGACTGGTTTCCGAATTGAGCCAGTACGATTGGCGGGGAACCGAGGGACGAGGCCTTGGGCCGACATTCCTGATAGGCTCGCTCTGGTACTTGCGCGAAGATCAAGCGGTGGCCGAGGGTGCGCACGGCAGCGTTGTCTTGGTGCGCGGCGCAGGCGGCGATTGGCGTGCATTTCTGCCCATGCCTGGGGAAACCCTCATCGGCGCTTATGTCGCTCCCAGCACCGGCGCGGTGGTCCTGGCGACCCAGTTGCAAACAGAAGGCCCCGGCCAATCCTGGACGCTGTTGCGTTCAAGCGACGGCTTGGCCACCGGCGCGTGCACTGAAATTGCGTTTCCCGCCGCGCTCAACCAACCGAATTGGGCCAACGAATATCTCAGCCTGCACGACCTCGACATTCGTGCGAACAGCCGCGGCGAGATCATCGGCGCGGCCAATATCGAACGCGGCGGGCAAGCGGCGATTTGGGTATACCGCTACCGGAGCCGCGACGGCGGCGCGAGTTGGGGGCCGCCTTCGCGCATCTCGCGTGCGCGCGAGGCGCGGGCTGGGTTGTACGAGAGCATCGGCGAAGGCGCGCCCGCGGCGCTGGTCGCGGACCTGCAGAGCTACGCCGCGGGCCGATAACGCTTAACGCAATTCGTACGTCACGCTTACGTTAATGCGCGTCTGGATTTCGCCAGGAGCGACAGGCGTCGGCGCGGCGTCGGCAACGGCCTCTGCGCGTGCAAACATCGGCATCGGCATCGGCGGCTGGTAGCCGCCACCTTCGTTAATAGCGATGATGCGGTGCACCCGCAGGCCGAACGCTTGCGCATAGAGGTCGGCGCGCTCGCGCGCTTCGCGCGCGGCGACCCGGCGGGCGGCATCAAGCTGGGCGTCGGGATCGGCGTGGCCGAAGGAAATGCCATTCACGGTGTTGCCGCCAGCGGCGACCGCGGCATCAACCGTACGCCCGACATTCGCGAGGATGCGCACCCGCGCGCTGCGCTGGTTGTTGGCCTCGTAGCCGGAAAGACGCGGCGCCTGATTTGCGCCGTGCACGTATTGTGGGT
>CADEDG010000013.1 GCA_902826035.1 uncultured Alphaproteobacteria bacterium | reverse complement strand
CCTCCAGTATCGGCCGCGCATCGCCGGCTTCATCGCAATAAATTAACGCCCGCAACGCATCCCAGCCATCAAGCGCGCGCGCCAACGCCACCGGCGCGAAAATCTCCAGCGCATCGAAGCGCTCCGTCTGCTCAGCCGCTTCGCGCGCAATCGCGTTCAAGCGATCGAGCCGTACTGTTTCCGCAATCGTGCGCTTGGTGATCATAGGGCGGATGCGCCGCACGCCCAGTTCGGTCGCCTTTTCGACGATCAGGTCGGTTGCTTGGCGCTTTACCGGCGCGAACAGCAAATCCAGATCCGGGACCGCGCGCGCTTCCTTTAGTTTTTCTTCGACGCGCACGCTCATGCCGCGCTTGCTCTTTGCAGTCACCAGCGCGCGCCACTCCCCGTCATCGGCGTTGAACACGCGCAAGGCGTCGCCAACATCGAGGCGCAGCACCGCGCCGACATGGCGCGCCTGGGCCTCCGTCAACGCAAGAGCCGCGCCGGCGCCAAGCTGTTCCTCAACCATGATGCGCGGGATCGCCATGGCGGACTTGGTGCCAAGCAAGGCCGCTCAACGCAAGTCTCGCCCTTGCGCAAAGCGAAGCCGGCAGTCAAGACGCGGTCGTGAACGAAGCAAAACCCGCCGACGCGCTGAAGCAGCAGCCCCTTGGACCGCCGGCGTCCTCGCCGGCGAGTTCTTCCGCCACGCACCTTGAGTGGCATTCTCGCGGCTACCTCCCGCACCGTGACGCCGCTGGCCTCATCCAACACATAGTCTTCAGTCTGGCGGATGCGATCCCACCAACCGCAAGACCACCCTCCGCCATACATGTAGATCGGTTGCTTGATTCCGGCGGCGGCACGTGCCTGCTGCGTACGCCAGAGCATGCGGAGTTCGTGCAAGCCGCACTCTTGCAGGCGGACGGTCAACGGTACCGTCTTGTCGCGTGGTGCATTATGCCGAACCATGTTCATGTAGTTGCCGAACAGTTTCCCAATCATCGCATGAGTGCAATTGTACAGGCCTGGAAATCCACCTCGGCTCATAACATCAATCGTCGTATGGGACGTAGCGGGCGGCTTTGGCGGCGAGAGTATTTCGATCGGTTCATGCGCGACGAGAACCATCTCATGACAACGATCGAGTATGTCGAACACAATCCGGTGAAGGCGCGTCTTGCTCAATACGCGGTAGATTGGCGATGGTCCTCAGCCCGGCACAGGCATAACGCCGGCGAGGACGCTGGCGGTCCAAGGTAATGAACGAAGCAAAGCCCGCCGATGCCCTGAAGCACCATTGGACCGATGCGCTGCCCCGCGCGTGGAAGCCCTACGCGCAGTTATCGAGGCTCGACCGGCCGATCGGCTGGCAACTTCTGCTCCTGCCGTGCTGGATGGGGATCGCGCTGGCGCGCGCTGGATCGGGATTTCAGTGGAGCGATCCGCGGCTGGCGCTGGTGTTTCTCATCGGCGCCATCGCCATGCGCGGCGCGGGCTGCACCTATAACGACATTCTCGACCGCGACATCGACGCCGCGGTCGAGCGCACGCGTTTGCGTCCGTTGCCATCGGGCGCGGCGTCGCTGCGCGGAGCGTGGCTTTGGCTCGCCGCCCAATGCCTTGCCGGCCTCTGCGTTCTGCTCACGCTACCGCGTACCGCGCAGCTCGTGGCGATCGCGGCACTTCCGCTGGTGGCGCTTTATCCGCTGATGAAGCGCATCACCTGGTGGCCGCAGGCGTGGCTTGGGATGGTGTTCTCCTGGGGCGCGCTTGTCGGCGGCGCGGCGGCGAGCGAGACCGGCGCAATCCCCGCAGGCGCAGCGCTCGCGTACCTGGGCTGCATTGCCTGGACCATCGGCTACGACACCATCTACGCCCTGCAAGACCGCGAGGACGACGCACTGGTCGGCGTGCGCTCCACCGCACGCCTGTTCGCCGACAAGTGGCGCATATGGACAAGTGGTTTCTACATCGCCGCGCTGGCGCTTTGGATCGGCGCTGCGCTCATCGCTGGCGGCGGGTTGATGGCAAGCGCAGCCCTAGCGCTGATCGGGGCGACCCTTGTGTTGCCGGTGCTGAACCGCATCGACGACGCGCGTCCAGAAACCGCACTCGCCGCCTTCAAGCGCAATGCTCTGATCGGCCTGCTCGTCGCGCTCGCGTTTGCGTTGCAGCCGGCGTGGCGTACATTGCGATCGCTACTGGGAGCATGAACTTGGGCGAAGCCGAGAAACATCTGAGCGCGGTGTGCAAGCGCTTTGCGAAAATCGTGCCCGCGCACGAGGCGTTTCCCATCAAGTTCGAGAAATCCAAGGACCCGTACCGCGCGCTGGTGCGCTCAGTCGTGTACCAGCAGCTCTCCGGCAAAGCCGCCGCCACCATCCATGGCCGCGTGTTGGCGCTGTTTCCCGATAAGGATCACCCGGATCCCGAGGATTTGATCGAAACCTCGGAAGAAACGCTGCGCTCGGCCGGTCTCTCACGTCAGAAGGCCGCAGCACTGAAAGACGTGGCGCAGAAACGCATCGACGGCATCATCCCGCCCGCGCGCACTCTTGTACGGCTGCCCGACGAAGAGATCATCGAGCGCCTCACCGCCGCACGTGGCGTCGGGCGCTGGACCGTGGAGATGTATCTGATCTTCACGCTCGGCCGCCCCGACGTTTTGCCGATCGACGATCTCGGCGTACGCAAGGGCGCGGAGAAATTGTACAAGCGCGAATTCACGCCGAAGACGCTCGGCGAATACGGCAAACGCTGGGCGCCCTGGCGCAGCGCGGCGGCGTGGCATTTGTGGCGGGTGATGGACACGCAAACGCCGGAGCAGAGCAAAATCTAGTACGGGGAGCACCGGTAAAGAGCAGGGGACACACACTCACAGCACACGTCGCCGCAAAGCTCCCGCGGAGCTCGACGTGAGTGTGTGTCCCCTCGTGCCCCCCTCGTGCCCCTAGTGCCGCGATCATGGCCGCACCGGGCGCACCAATGGCGCATGCGGCGCGGAGCACAGTTTCACGAACGTGCGATCCTCGCGCAGGATGAAGCGCTCGCGCTTCGCGAATTCGTAATTCTCGCGGCCTTGCGCATCCCCGGCTAGGCGCTCGCGATAAGCTTCGTAAGCGGCGAGGCTCTCGATGTTGTACATCCCATACGCGAGCGTCGCGGAGCCTTCGTGTGGGGCAAAATAGCCGATCAGATCGGCGCCGCAGCGCGGGATCGCCTGCCCCCAGATCTGGGCATAGCGCTCGAACTCGGCGCGCTTGAACGGATCGATTTCGTAACGAATGACGCAGGTCAGCATTTTTTCTCCTTGTCCCTGACTTTAGAAGGTTGCGCGCACTTCATAGTACGATTAACGTCGAACCATGAGGGTACATTCCTGCCCATGAAAGACGGGCCTAACATCGCCGCGATCGCCGCCATGGTGGGCGATCCCGCGCGCGCCAACATGCTGACCGCGCTGCTCAATGGCGCCGCACTCACCGCCACCGAACTCGCACTCGAAGCCAATGTCACCAAGCAGACGGCGAGTTCGCATCTGGCGAAACTCACAGCCGGAGGGCTCATCGCCGTCGAAGCGCAGGGGCGGCACAAATATTATCGGCTCGCGGACGCTGACGTCGCGGGCTTGCTGGAAACTTTGATGGGCGTGGCCGCGCGCGCCAAGGCGTTGCGCACCCGCCCCGGGCCGAAGGAGCCCGCCATGCGCCATGCGCGCGTGTGCTACGATCATCTTGCCGGCGAACTCGGCGTGCAGCTGTTCGACGCGTTCCTGAAGAACAAATGGATGCTGCCGGGTCCGGAAAAGACTTACGCGCTCACCAAGCTCGGGCGCATCAAGGTGCAGACCTTCGGCGTTGACATTGACGACATCGAGAAAGGCGCGCGCCCGCTCTGCCGCTCGTGCCTCGATTGGAGCGTGCGCCGCCACCATCTCGCCGGCGCATTAGGTGCAGCGATCCTCGATGAAATCTTCGAGCGCAAATGGGCGACACAGCGCCGCTCCAGCCGCGTGCTGGAATTCACCAATGTTGGCGAGGCGGGACTCAAGCGCGTGTTCGCCTTCGACGCCCCGCCGGCCTCGCCTTGAGGTTTACTTCGCCGGGCAGGTGTTGAAGCCCAACATAGCATAGACTGGGCAATAACCGACGAGCCCCGTAATCAGCGGGACCAGTCCGAGATAACCCCACGGCGTCTGCGGACCCACGAACGCGAGTGACAACACGCCCGCGCCCACAAGCACGCGCAACACACGATCGATCGCGCCTTCATTGGTTTTCATGGCTCACCTCCAGGGCGTGGGGTAACCTGCGCCGACCGCCTCGGCTTTGATTGCAATCAACCCTGCCGGACCCGGCAATTCGTGATAGAATTTGCCCCGTGCCCGCTGTCGCCCGCATCGATCCGAAAGAGGTGTTTTCCGCCGAAGAATGGGCGAGCGTTTCTGCGCGTTCATCCTGGCGCGGACTGGCGTGCGTCGCCGGCGCCTGGGGCTTAATCGCCGCAGCGGGCGCGATGTTCGTTCTTTGGCCAAATCCGCTGACCTACCTGCTGGCGGTGATGCTCATCGGCGCGCGGCAATTGGGCCTGGCGATCTTGATGCATGACGCCGCTCACGGCGCGCTGCATCCCAACGCCAAGATCAATGATTGGGTGGGCGAGTGGCTGTGCGCTGCGCCCGTTGGCGCACGGCTTGACGCGTACCGCGCCTACCATCTGAAGCACCATCGCTACACCGAACAGCCCGAAGATCCTGACCTTGGCCTCTCTGCGCCTTTTCCGATTTCCCGCGCCTCGCTCTGGCGCAAGATCGGACGCGACCTGACCGGACAGACTTTCTTCAAACAACGCATCGCGCCGTTGTTGGCGAAGCGGCGCTTGGAAACGCGCGCGGGGGCCAATGTTACAGCGGATGCGCAAGCGAACAACTTTCTCAAACTCAATGCGACGCTGCTATTGGCGCTGACCTTCGCTGGATATTGGTGGACTTATCCGGTACTTTGGATCGCGCCGATGGCGACCTGGTTTCCGCTCGTCACACGACTGCGCAATATTGGCGAGCATGCGGCGGTGGACACCCGCGATGACCCCTTCACCCACGCGCGCACCACGCTCGCTAACCCGATCGAGCGATTGTTGGTCGCGCCGTATTGGGTGCACTACCACGGCGAGCACCACGTGTTCATGCACGTCCCGTGCTACAATTTGCAACGCATGCACCAACTGCTGATGACGAAAGGCTATGGCGCGCGCATGAGGATCGCCGGGGGCTATGTGAGCGTGCTCAGACAAGCCGCGCCAGCATGATCGCCGACATCCCCGCCTTCATCCGCGAGCATACGCGCGCTCTCGCGCCCAGCCATGTGCCGGAGCTTAGGTTGCACCTGGCCGACGACGCGGTCGCCTTGTGGCAGCTCACAGAAGAACAGCTTGGCGAACTTGGTCTGCCGCCGCCGTTCTGGGCGTTCGCTTGGGCTGGCGGGCAGGCGCTGGCGCGCTATGTGCTCGACAATCCAGCGCTCGTCGCCGGCAAGCGTGTGCTCGATGTCGCTTCCGGCTCGGGGCTTGTCGCCATCGCTGCGATGAAGGCAGGCGCTACTAGCACAATCGCTGCCGATATCGACGCGTTCGCTGCGCAGGCAACTCGTTTGAACGCCGCGCTCAACGGTGTGAGCGTGGAGATCATCTGTGTCGATCCTGTGGGCCAACCCACGCGCGCCGAGGTTATTCTCGTCGGCGACTTGTTTTACGACCGCGATGTCGCGCCGCCGCTACTCGCATGGCTGCATGACCTGCAGCGCCAAGGCAAGACCGTGCTGATCGGCGACCCGGGACGCGCTTACCTTCCGCGCGACAAGCTCACGCAGGTCGCCGCCTACGACATTCCTGTGACGCGGGACTTGGAGGATTGTGAACTCAAGCGCGCCGCCGTGTGGCGTATCGCTTAATGGTCGACTGCGGGGGCGAGCGCGTTGTAGCCGCCGTCGAACTCGAGGCCGCTCAATTGATCCGCGCGACGCCACAAGGCTATCGCGGCGATCGTCAGGCCCAAACCCGAGATCGCCGCGAACACCGCAAATGTGACGCTCCAACCACCTGCGTCCATCGCAACACCAACCCTATTGCCTTCGAGGCATCTTGTTGACGCCACTTATGCACGAAGCCAATGAACACGCGGTTTCCGAAACAAAAACAAATGATTGAAGCAACCCGCCGGTAAGTTCTAGCTTATCGCCCCTGAGTCCACGTCAAGGAGCGACCATGCTGCGTCTCGAGATCGCCGCGCTTTATGCGGGAGTTAACATCTTGTTGTTGCTGGTCCTCGCCTATTTGGTGGTGGCAGGCCGGCAGCGCCACAAGATCACGTTGGGCGACGGCGGCAATTCCGACTTCGCCAGAGCCATTCGCGCCCATGCCAACGCCGCCGAATACATCCCTGCCGGCCTCGTTGGCATCGTCTTGCTGGCGTTGTTCGAGGGCTCGCCGCTTTGGCTTTTGCACGCCTCGGGAATTTCTTTGACCGGCGGCAGAATTATCCACGGCTTCGGGCTGCACACCGGAACACTGAACCTCGCGCGCCGGCTCGGGACGGCCGTCACCTGGCTTTCGTTTGTCCTGATCGGGGGCGGGCTCATCTGGGCGGGGCTCACCCAGCAGCTTGGCCGGTAGTACAATACCAGCAAGGGAATTGCCGACCGGCGCCTAACCCCCCATGTTCCGGGCCATGGCCTTCGACGCTGATTCCCAAACCGCCCTCTCGGCCTTAATCGACTACGCCCGCCGAGCCGGCGCCGACTCCTCCGAGGCCTCGCTTGCGGCGCGCGACGCGGTGTCCGCCGAGGTCCGGATGGGCGAATTGGAGGGAATGGAGCGCGAGGAAGGCCGCTCGGTGGCGCTGCGCGCGTTCATCGGCAAGCAGCAAGCCTCGGCATCCTCGACCGATTTGTCGGCAAGCGGACTGCAGGCGCTGGCAGAGCGCACCGTTGCAATGGCGCGCGCCGCGCCAGAGGACCCGTATTGCGGCTTGCTGGATGCGCGCTACCGCGCCACCGCGGTCGCGCGGGATCTGGAGCAAGCCGACGCGGCGCGCCCAAGCCCCGCCCAATTGCTTGAACTCGCACAAGCCTGCGAGTCCGCCTCGTTGGCGATACCTGGCATCTCCAATTCCGGCGGCGGCGGCGCCTCCTACGAGGTCTCCACTTTCGCCTACGCCACCTCGGACGGTTTCGCCGGCGCCGAGCGCGCCACCTCGTACAGCCTGGGCGCTCAGCCGATCGCGGGAAAAGACGACGACATGGAGCGCGACTACGAGTGGCGCACCAAGCGCTTCTTCGCCGATCTCCCTGGCGCTGAACTTATCGGCAAGATCGCGGGCGAACGCACGGCGCGTCGGCTTGGCGCGCGTAAGGTTGAAAGCCAGAAGGCGGCGGTGCTTTTCGAGAACCGGCTGGCCGGACGCATGCTCTCGCCATTGCTTGGCGCGATTTCTGGAACTTCGGTGGCGCGCGGCGTTTCATTCCTGAAGGACAAGCTGGGTCAGCGCGTGTTTCCCGCGGGCTTCCAGCTGCGTGAGGACCCTTACGTCGTGCGCGGTATGGGCAGCCGCCAGTTTGACGGCGAAGGCGGCGCGGTGTCAGCGGTCAACTTGATCGACGACGGCGTGGTGACGACATGGATGCTCAACGCCTCCGCCGCCCGGCAATTAGGGCTTGAGCCGAACGGCCACGCTACTTCCGGCCACGGCGGCCCGCCGGGGATAGCCGCAGCGAATTTGTTCGTGAAACCGGGAGCCGGCGATCTTGCAGCCTTGATGGCGGACGCCGGCAAGGGCCTATTGATCACCGACATGTTCTCGCCTTCGCTGAACATGAACAACGGCGATTGGTCGGTGGGTGTGGCCGGCTTCTGGTTCGAGCGCGGCGAACTGGTTCATCCGGTCAGCGAAGTGACGGTGGCGGGCAACCTACTCGACATCTATGCGCGCCTGGTCTGCGGCGGCGACCTCGACGACCGCGGCGCGTTGGAGATTCCGAGTTTGCTAGTCGATGACCTTGCAATCGGCGGCGTCTGAACTCGCCCTTCTCGAAACGGCCGCGCGCGACGCCGGGGCGCTGGCGCGTGAGCTGATCGGCAAGCCGCTCGAGATCGTCTCCAAGCGCGACGGCAGCCCGGTGACAAATGTGGACCGTGCGGTCAATGCGCTGCTCGCCGAACGGCTGCAGAGCGCGCGACCGGATTATGGCTGGCTGTCGGAGGAAACGCCGGACGACTACGCCCAGCGCCGTGGCAAAGCGCGCGTGTTCATGCTCGATCCGATCGACGGCACCGTGGCGCTGATCCGCAAGATCCCGGAATTCACCATCAGCATCGGAATCGTCGCTGACGGCCGTGCAATCGCGGGCGTGATTCACAACCCGGTCACCGAGGAAATGTTCGTCGGCGCGCCTGGCCATAGCGCCACCCTTGACGGAGCGCCAATCCGCGTCAGCGAGCGCAGCGATTTGTTGGGCGCGCGCGTGTTCGCTCCAAAGAACCGGGCAGCGGAAGCGCTGTGGCGCTCGCCAGGGCCGAGCCTTGAATTCTCACAACGCCGCTCGATCGCCTATCGGCTCGCGGCCACGGCGGCCGCCCAGGCCGACGCCGCAACCCTGTTCGGTTTCAAGCATGAATGGGATGTGGCCGCGGGCGCGGCGATCGTGGCCGCTGCTGGCGGGGCGGTCAGCGATTTGTGGGGCGAACCACTCGTGTTCAATCAGGTTTCACCGAAAATTCCGGGTCTGGCGGCGGCTGGCGCCCGGCTTCACCCTCTGATAATTGAGCGTACAAGCGGTTCACCCGATCCGCGCGCCGCGAGTTGAAATCCGATGCCTCAACGCCAATTGCTCCACCTCGTCGTCGGCGGCGAATTGAAGGAGCTTGACCGTCCGGAGTTCGAGGATCTGGAGGCACTCCATTTCGTCGGCGCCTACCCCAATTACACCGCCGCTTACGATGCCTGGAAAGGCGCTGCGCAACGCACCGTCGATAACGCGCGCATGCGCTATTTCATCATTCACGCCCACCGCCTGCTCGACCCCGGCGAAGACCCCGAAGGCGAAATGTGAAATCGCCGCCGCCGACAGGACTGCTACGCAGACTCGCCAAGGATTACCTCGCCCGTTACTGGCGCGATATCCTCGTGCTTGCGCCAGTGCTGGCGTTGGTCGCAATCGCTGGCGCGTCTTATGCCTGGATTTTGAAGTTCACGACGGAAGCCATCGGCGCCGGCGACATGGAGGCGATCGCAGCGGTTCCGATTCTGGTATTGGGCGCGACCAGCGTGCGCGCGGGCGCCATTTTCGTCCAATCCATGCTCTCGCAAGGGATTGCGCTGCGGGTTCTGCGCGACCTGCAAGGCGCCATGTTCGCCAAACTGATGAACGTCGATTTCGCCCGCCACGCCCGCGAAGCGCCGGGGCAATTGGTGTCGCGTTTCACCAACGACATCAACGTCATCGCCGAGGGACTGGTGCGCGGCGGGCAAGTGATGATCCGCGACGCGCTCACCATGGTCGGCGCGATCGGGTTGATGGTGTGGTTCGACTGGGTGCTGACGCTCGTGTTGGCTGGAGTTTTTCTGTTCGCCATCGGGCCGCTGGCGGCCATCGCCGGGCGCGCCCGGCGCCAGACTGAAGGCGCGCAGCAACAATTAGGAACGTTGTCGGCGCTGCTCTCGGAAATCTTTGCTGTCGCGCGGTTCGTAAAAACCTACGGTTTGGAAGGTCGCGAAAGCACGCGCGCCAACGCCGCCTTCGAAGAACGCCGCAAATTCGCAATGAAGCTCGCGCGCAACCGCGCACGCAGCGAGCCGGTGCTGGAAATTGTCGGCGGCGTCGCGCTGGGCGGTGTGCTCTACGCGGCAGGCCTTCGCATCGCCGCGGAGCAAATGACGTTCGGCGATCTCTTGGGCATCGTCGGCGCCATCGCCATCGCCACGCCGGCAGCGCGTTCGCTCTCAAATTTCAACACAGTACTCAACGAAGCGAAGGCAGCACTAGGGCGCATCTTCACGCTGCTGGAAGAACCCACCAGCATCAATGACAAGCCCGGCGCCAAGGTGATCGCGATCAAGGAAGCCGCCATCTCGTTCGAGGACGTGAGCTTCGCCTATGGCGACGCTCCGGCGATTGCAAACGTCAGTTTCTCGGTCAAACGTGGGGAGACGGTGGCGCTCGTAGGTCCCTCGGGCGCAGGCAAGTCCACTATCTTCAACCTGTTGCCGCGTCTCTATGACGTCAGCGACGGCGCGGTGCGCATCGACGGTCAGGACGTTCGCGATGTCACCGTCGCCAGCCTGCGCGCTGCGATCGCGTTGGTTTCGCAGGAAGCCGTGCTGTTCAACGACAGCATCCGCGCCAATATCGCGCTCGGCCGCGCAGAGGCCACGCACGCTGAGATAGAAGAAGCCGCCGGAGCCGCCGCCGCGCATGATTTTATCATGGCGCTACCCCAAGGGTATGGCGCGCAAGTTGGCGAACGCGGTGGCAAGCTCTCGGGCGGTGAGCGACAGCGGATCGCGCTAGCGCGCGCCTTTCTGCGCGACGCCCCGATTTTGTTATTGGATGAAGCCACCAGCGCGCTGGACGCCGAGAGCGAACGCCAGGTGCAGCAGGCGCTGGCCCGCCTCTCGCACGGCCGCACTGTGCTGGTCATCGCGCACCGGCTCGCCACCGTGCGCAACGCCGATCGCATCATCGTGCTTGAGGAAGGCCGCATCGTCGAAATCGGCGCGCACGATGAGCTGATGGCCAAGGGCGGCCGCTATGCGCGCCTAGCCAAGCTGCAGTTTCAGGATCACGGCGGCGGTGGGTGATGCGCGCTTGCCGCACTCACCGACTGATGCAATATTGCTTTGCCATTTGGAGCCTGCCCGTGGGTAAGATTGAGACAGCGATCAAAGCGATGGAGGCCCTTCCCGCGGACCGCCGCGATGAGGTCGCTGACATGGTGCTGGAATTGGCGGAAGCGATCCAAGGCGCGCCTGGCCGATCCGCGCTAAGTGCGGAACAATTGGCGGAAATTCGCCGCCGCCGCGCAGACGGTTTCAAACCCGGTGACGCGAGCCGCATCGATCAGTTGCTAGCACGCCTCGCGTGAAGCGGCTGGTTTGGGATGATCGAGCGCTCGATGATCTTGACGCCATCGCTGACTACATCTCTGCTGACAGCGCTCGTTCCGCTGTCCGTGTCGTTGAATACATACGCAAGGCGGCGCTCTCGCTCGAGACATCGCCTGAACTTGGCCTAGCATGCCCAGAGCCAGGGTTGCGTGAGTTCATACTCACGCGTTACCCCTACATTTTGGTTTACGAAATTGTCGCCGACGAGGTTCACGTTCTGGCCGTGTTCCATCATCGCCAACAGCGGCGTTAGCCACTGCTCCCGCGATATCACTCGCGCCGCAAAATCTTGTCCACCAAGATGTTGGCCCACCAGACGCTCATGAAAGAGCTCTTCACCGCCGCCTTGTCGTAATCTTCCTCAACCCAATTGAGGAAGCTTTTCCCGGCCGGCGCGCCTTCGGCGAGATAGACTTCGAAGAAATGGTCGATCATGCCGGTCTTGCCGGCTTTTACGTGCAGATATTTGAGGCGCAATTGCTCCATGGCCTCGGCGATCGGCGCGCCCATCTTGAAGTGTTTGTAGAGCACGGCCATCACGCCGGCGCGGTCAGCGCCGGATTTGCAATGCATCAAGGCTGGGTACTCGATGGTCTCGAACAAGCGCTTGGCCTCGCGTACCTGTTCGCGGCTGGGGGGTTCGCGCGAATGCATCCGCGCATCGATCATGGCGATCCCATGGGCGGCGCACGCTTCGCGTTCCAGCGCGTAATAGCCGGTCTTGGATGGACCGCGCAGATTGAGGATGGTCTTGAACCCCAGATCGGCGTAGCGCGCGACCGCCTTAGGCGAGGGTTGATTGGCGCGCGCCATACTTCCTGGCTCGATCCAATGGAAATTCGAGAATCGCGTTCGCAGGAAGCCGTGATCGGCCCAAATCAGATCGCGCTTAGCCCGACGCCGCCCGTCGGCGGTGGCGAGGTCGAACCGGTCGGCGGATGCGCCCTTGGACATGGGAATAGAACTCAATCGGCTGCTGGCGCGAAGCGGCGGTCGCCTCCTATAAGGGGGCGGGCCGCGTCGCGAAAGCGCGGTGTTCCGGATCGATCGCGCCCTATGCTGAAGTCAATTCTTGGCAATTCAATCGTCCAGTTCCTGATCGGGCGCACGATCGGCCTTTATATGCTGTTTACGGCTGCGACCACGCGATGGAAGTCGGTGAACCGGGCCGCCGCCGAGCCGTTCTGGCGCGAGCGCACCAGACTGATCCTCTGCGTCTGGCATGGCCGCTTCCCACAGGCGCACCAAATGTGGCGCCCCAAGGGGGCGAACAAAGCCCTGTTCCTAATCTCGCGCTCACGCGAGGGCGAGATCGCGGCGAACGCGGCACGCATGGTGGGGGCGCAGCCCGTCCGCGGCTCCGCGGCCAAGGGCGGCGCAGACAAGGGCGGGTTCGAGGCTGGACGAGAACTGATCCGCCTCATCGAATCCGGACGCACCGCCGGCTTGACGCCCGACGGGCCGCGCGGCCCACGCATGCGGGCGCGGCTCGGGCCCGTGAATGTAGCGCGGCTGGCGCAGGCGCCGATGCTGCCGATGGCCTGGTCGACTCGCTGGCGCATCGTGTTTGGGTCATGGGACCGGTTCATCCTGCCGCTGCCGTTCGGACCTGGCGCTTTGGTGTGGGCCGACCCGATCCCGCCGCCGCCGCTGGACGCCGACGCGGCGACCTTGGAAGCGTGTCGCCTCAAACTGGAGCAGGAGCTCAACCGGATCAGCGCCGAAGCCGACCGCCTCTCTGGCGCGCCGGTGATCGAACCTGCTCCCGAACGCAAGGTCTCGAAGCCGGATGCGCACGAAGCGGCGCTTGCGCCGTGAGCTTCTCCCCAGCCCTCGCCCTCTACCGCACCGCAACGAGCATGCTTGGCCCATTCGCCGGGGCGTGGCTCAATGCGCGGGCCAAGAAGGGCAAGGAGGATCCCAGCCGGGTCGCGGAGCGCTTCGGGCGATACGTGAGCGCTAAAAGACCCCCTGGCGTCTTAGTTTGGATGCATGCAGCGAGCGTCGGAGAATCTGGCGTCGCCTTGCACTTGGCCGAAACCTTGGGCGCTTCAAATCCCGAGTTGTCGTTCCTCTTGACAACGGGCACCAAGACCTCGGCGGAACTCGTGGCACGTCGCGGCGGGCCACGCATTCGCCATGTCTATGCACCCTTGGATCGCCGCGACATTGTGCGCCGCTTCCTGACCCATTGGCGTCCTGACCTTGGCATTTTCGTCGAGAGCGAGCTTTGGCCCAATTTGATCCTAGAAGCGCACAGCGCGGGCGTGAAACTCGCGCTGGTGAATGCGCGGATGAGCGCGTCCTCGCTGCGCCGTTGGCGGAGCTGGCGCAAAGCCGGTTCGCGGGTCATGCGCGCCTTTGCGTTCGCGAGCGGCGCCGATCAGCGCACCGCCGACTCTATCGCAATGCTGCGTGGCGAGAACGCGCGTACTATCGGCAACCTCAAACTCGCTGCCCCCGCGCCGCATATCGATGCAGCGCTGCGCGCTGACCTGGCGGCTCAGATCGGAGCGCGCCCGCTCTGGCTTGCCGCCTCCACGCATGAAGGAGAGGATGAGATTGCGCTCGCCGCGCATGTGCGCCTGCGCCAGTCGCATCCACAGGCGCTGCTCATCATCGCGCCGCGTCATCCGGAACGGGGAGAAGCTGTCGCGGCGCTGGCGGGGCGCGCGCCGCGCCGTTCTCGCAATGACCTCATCGGTCAAGCCAGCGTGTTCGTCGCCGACACGATGGGCGAGCTGGGCGCACTCTATGACCTCGCCCCGGTTTCACTTGTCGCCGGCAGCCTGCTGCGTCACCTCAAGGGCCACAACCCGATCGAGCCCGCGAAGCTCGGCTCGGCGGTGCTCAGCGGACCTTTCGTGGAGAGCTTCGAACCGGTGTTCGAAACGTTACGCGCCGCGCGCGGCTTGGAGATCGTGAGCGATTCCGATGCAATCGCAGCAACCGTCGATCGATTGTGGCGCGACGATGCGGCGCGAACGGCGTTGACCGAAGCCGCACGTCAGGCGCTTGCGAGCGGCGCCAACGCATGGGATGAAACATTGTCGGCGTTGCGTTCACTTTTACCAACACCGGACCTGACCTTAGAACACGCCCATGCGTCCGCCTGAGTTTTGGAAGGCCGATGCAAGCGGACGCGACGCTGCGCGCACGCTGCGCGCTTTGCTGATTCCGGCATCGCTGGCTTACGCATGGGCTGCCTCCCAACGTCAGCGCCGCACGGTTCCACGCCATGCGCCCGTACCGGTGGTGTGCATCGGCAATCTCACTCTCGGCGGCGCCGGCAAGACGCCGATCGCGCGCGCCATCCGCGCCATGCTTGGCCCCGACGCGCACACGCTCTCGCGCGGTTATGGCGGACGCCTCCCCGGCCCGCTGCGGATAACCGGCGACATGCGCGCCGAGGAAGTCGGCGACGAACCATTGCTCCACGCCGCCGATGGCCCCGCCTGGATTGCGCGCGACCGACTGGCTGGGGCGCTCGCGGCGAGTCACGCAGGCGCGCACGCCATTGTCATGGACGACGGATTTCAGAATCCGACGCTTGCGAAGGATTTGTCGATCATCGTGGTCGATCCTGGATTTGGGATCGGCAATGGCGAAGTGTTCCCAGCAGGGCCATTGCGCGAGCGTTTGCGCGACGGACTGGCGCGCGCGGACGCGGCGATTATGTTGTACAATACAGACCTCGCCAGGCAGGAAGGCATTCCTGACTGGCTCGCCGGCTTCGCCAAGCCTGTCCTCACCGCCCGCCTTGTCCCCGTAGCCGGCTTTCCCGCCGGAAAGCTGTTTGCGTTCGCGGGCCTGGCGCGCCCGGAGAAATTCTTCGACACTCTGACCAAACTCGGCGCCGATGTCGTAGATTGCGCACCATACCCGGACCATCATCCCTACAACGAGTACGACCTCGCTTTGCTTGCCCGCCTGGCGGAAGACCATAACGCAACCCTGATCACTACCGAGAAGGACGCCGCGAGGCTGGCGCCGCTTTGGCGCACACGTGTGGCGGTTTTGCCGGTGACAGCGAAATTCGATGATCCCGACGCGGCCGACGCCTTGCTTGCGCCAGTGCGCGAACGCATGTCTCGCTGAGTCCATGGCCAAGCCGAAGCCCAACAATTTCTTGTTTCGCCTCGAAGCGCTCGCGTGGAGTGCTTATGTCGGCGGCATGGGCGCGCTGGGCCTTAACGCGCCTCGCGCTGGGGGGCTGGCATTGTGCCGGCGGTCGGCGCGGTCACGAGCGCACACAGGACCGCCCTGCGCAACATCGCCATGTGCTTTCCGAACGAAAGCGATGCGTGGCATCGCGAGGTGCGTGCAGAAATGTGGCGCGAAGTCGGGCGCATGTCCGGCGAGTTTCCGCACATGGGAAAGTTCCTCGACAAGTACAAGCACGGCGAGGTGAGGTTCGAAGGCCGTGAGCGGATCGAGGCGACCCTGGGCAAAGGCGCCGTTTTTATCGGCGGCCATTTCACCAATTGGGAAGTGACGTCGCTCTGCCTCGCTCAGAGCGACAAGACCTGCCATTTTACATACCGCCCAGCTAACAATCCGGCGATCGACCGATACATCGTCGATACCCGCGCCGCATTCGGGCTGGCGCTGCAAGCCGCCAAAGGCAAGGAAGGGGGCATGGGCCTACTGCGCTCGCTGAAGAAGGGCCGCAGCGTCGCGCTGATGAACGACCAGAAGTACAACGCCGGGCTTTCGGTTCCCTTTTTCGGCTATGAGTGCATGACCGCCGATGGGCCGACGCGGCTTGCTCTCAAATTCGGCGTTCCGCTGATTCCGATCACCGGCCGGCGCATCGAAGGTCAGCGTTTTGTCGCGACCGCCTATGAGCCGATCGCGCTCAATTACGACAAACCAGAATCCGAACAGAGCGTCTATGACGGCGTCAAGCGGGTGAATGAATTCATGGAAGCGCGCGTCCGCGAGGCGCCAGCGCAATGGTTCTGGGCGCACCGGCGCTGGGGCAAAGAAGCGTGGGTGAAGGCTGGCGTGATGTAAAAAATGGGCTGCACCGATGCGGCGAACTCGCCACTCACCACGCCCCTAACTCCACCAGCTTGCGCCGCAAATCCTCTGGCAAATCTGACCCACCCTTGATGTCGCCAAGATCGGGCGGAGCGTCCTTGGGGGCGAGGTAGCGCCAGCCTTGAAACGCGCGGCGCGGTTGGGGACTTGTGCGCACAAGCTCGGCATCGAGATAGAGCCCGCAGCGCAAGCCGTGGTCGTCGCGCACTTCTGCGATTTCGACGATCCGCTGGCGAACCAGGACAACGCCTTTTATGACCCAATAGAGCGAGCCACCGGCAAGCACGTCGTCGATACGCTTTGGCCACATGCGCGTGCCACACACCGGGCGCTTGCGGCGCTTGATCAGGCGCTTCTGAAAATCTGCCAGATCGTCGATACCCTCGGCGCCGACGCAGAGTTTGAGGATGTGGATGGTCATGCACCGCCGTTATTTGCCGGATTCGCCCATGAGCGCCGCTATTTCGCGCGCACCGGCATCGCCCAAGGCGCCGAGCCCCGCAACCACGCCGGCAAAATCCGCAGCGCTCTTGTTTTGCGAAAGCTTGCGTTTCGCCTCAACGCGCTCGGCGTGCAATTCCACACCGACGATGCCGCGCAGCATAGCCTCGATGTAAGCGCGGGGGGCGTCCTCGATGTTCCATGGTTTGGCTTGCGCTTCCTCGTGCAACGCGGAAAGGTCGCGCACCACACCCTCAAGGCGCGCCGGATCGTCGAACCATTCCACGCGTCCGCTCAAATGCACCGTCTCATAATTCCAAGTGGGAACGGCTTTGCCGTGTTCAGCTTTCGAGGGATACCAGTTCGGCGAAACATAAGCCTGCGCCCCACTCAGCACGACAAGTCCGCGCTCGGCGGCGCCTTTCCATTGTGGATTGACGCGGGCGATGTGGCCAGTTGCGATCTGGTTCTCCGCGTCCCACAGAATCGGAAGGTGCGTGGCGACGGGGGTTCCAGATTCGTCGATCGTGACTAACATGCCGACGAAGCGGCGCGACAGCTTTTGGATCAGCGCATCGGCTTCGGCAGTGGCGAAGTGTTCGGGGATGTACATGCTCTGAATTCAAGCTGCGCAAGGGTCTGAAATCACCATCCGCTGTCACCCTATTCCGTCGCCGCGCCGATGCTTTGTTGTGCAGCCCACGCAGCCTTCAGCGAAGCGCTGGTTTTGCGCGAACCGTCTGGGCTCCAGCCGGGCGGTCCAAACAAAAAGCCCAACGCCTCGCGCGTGGATTTCGCATGCGTGACGTCGCGCCAAATCCCCGCCCATTCGTGAAACGCAATTCGGAACGGATTGAAGGCGCCCAATTGCGTTATAATCCCGTAACGGATCTTCTCGTCCTTGGTTTCTGACACAAAGGTCCCGAACAGACGGTCCCAGATGATCAGCACGCCGGCATAGTTGGCGTCGAGATAGCGCGGATTTATGGCGTGATGCACGCGGTGATGCGACGGCGTGTTCAACACCCACTCGAGCGGACCGAGGCGGTCGATCGTCTCGGTGTGAATCCAGAATTGATAGACCAGACTGATGGCTTGAAACATCAGCACCATGATCGGAGGAAACCCGATCCAAACCAACGGCAACCAGAAAATGAACGCCAACCCAAGCGCGCCAGTCCAGGTCTGACGCAAAGCCGTGGTAAGGTTGTAGTGTTGCGAGGAGTGATGAACAACGTGGCTGGCCCAGAACCAGCGCCGCTCGTGGCTGATGCGATGGAACCAGTAATATGCCAAGTCCTCCGCGAAGAAGCAGGCAGCCAGCACCGGCCAAGTCCAACCCAGATCGAACACACGAAAGTGCGCGACCCAGAAATAGCTCGCCACCACAAGGCCGCCCAGCAACACTTTCGCCACTTGGTTCCCGAAACCCATCCACAAACTGGAAGCGGAATCCGCGAACTGGTAACGCCCGCGCCCTGTCGCGCGCACGTAAAGCATTTCGGCCATAATCAACAAGATAAAGCCGGGCACCGCAAAAGTTACGATATCGGGGATTTCGAACGGAGGCTCGATGGGCGTTTTCATGCCGCCCCGCCCCGCGCCATCGCCACAGCCCATGCTGGCGGCGCTTGCGGCAAACGCAACTGGATTGGGGGATAGCCGATATCGGCAAGCGCGACCCGCAGCCCCCCCTTCTGCAGTGTCACGCGCACCGCGCTCGCGGGAATAATGCGGGCGCTTACGCCGTCTCCCAGCGCGCGCGCCACAAGCACGGCGCCATCGGCAAGGCGCGCCAGAGCACACCGCGCGTCCGGCGCAATCAAGGAATCCTGCAACGATCGCCCTTCCTCAGCAGCGATGCTCGAAAGGTCCGCCTCAGTGAGGTGGGCTCGCGCGCGAAAGCCCAGCGCCATCGCCGCGCCCACCATCGCGAGGACGCCAATCGCCGACCCGGCAAGTGTAAGCAAGTCACTCACCCGCCCAGCCCTAAGAGCACAATAAGAGTGACAAACAGCGCCAACACGACCAGCGCGAAAATAAGAAGCAACAAGGCGCGCCAAATCGCCGACCACCACCCGAGCGCATAGGCGCCCTTCAGGTGGAAAAACATGTGCACCGGCATGCCGATACCGAACAGAACGCCCCCCGCCCAGGCGAGCCACGACGCCTGCGCCGTCAGCGCGATGACGATGAAGACAAGCGATGCGAACGACAGAGAATAAAGAGCAAACACAGTATGGTCGTAGAGCGTTAAGCCGCGCTTCCAGAGAAACAACAACCACAAGAACGGTAACGAAAGCGGCGCCAACAAGAACGAATATTTGTAGGCGGCCTGTTGGATTTTGTAGAGCGCAAGATCAGGGTTTTCGAGGCTGTGGAGTACGCGTTCGTTCAATCGCGGAAACGGCGTGCCTATCACGATATCGCCATTCTTGGCCGCCTCGCTCACTTGTTCTTGCCAGGTCCGCACGTCGGAGGTTTCGCTCGACGCAGCAGACGGCGGCGCACTCGCAGTCTCGTCTAAACTCTGGACGCTGGCCGAACCCTGTTTGCCGGCGGCTTCCGCGTCCGCGCGCGCAAGCGCGCGTTGTCGGCGTTCGACCTCGGCGCGCGCCAATTGCACCGCCTGAGTCGCTAGGCGCACCTGAAGCCCCGGCGTGTACGGATCTTCCGGCGCTGCCTGCGCCGCAGCGAGTTCGCGCTCGGCTTCAGCAAGACCCGCGCGCGCTTCCGTCAGATCCGTAGATATCTCTTCTCGCGATTGGTTCACGTCGATTTTCAGTACGTTCGCATCGACGAAAGAGAACACGAAGAACATCAAGAAGATCATGAACAGGAACAACGCGAGCGGCGAGATATATCGCGCGCGCTTGCCGTAGGTGTATTCGCGCGTCAGCGTGCCGGGGCGGAACATGAGCTTTGGAAATGTCCGCCACGCCTTAGTCTCGAAATGGAAAAGTCCGTGCAGCACCTCTTCGAACATATGGAAGAGAGAGCGGTGCGGGTGCGCGGCCTGCCCACAAGCACTGCAATAGGCCCCCACGAGTTCAGCGCCGCAATTCAAGCAACCGCCGGCGCCGGGCTTGTGGCCCGAGCGCCCTTCGATTGCGCCCGCCGCCAAGCCCGCTGTCGCCAGCGCGCCAGCCGCATCCATTTCTCCACTCATGGGCTGAGTTTCCAGCGTTCCGAGCGCCCAATCAAGCCCGCGCGTCCCTCCGCGGGGCGCCGTTTGCGGGTTCGCCGCCGCCAGCCCGGATCAGAAACCCCAATTCTGTGCGCGCCACAGCCGCCGGACGCCGTCGCGGGGGAGCGGATGGAGGCGCTTTCTTTGCGTCCGCGGTGATCACGATCAAACCTTCGCGCTCGAGCGCAAGCGCCGCCAACGCCTCAGCTTCCTCAATCGTGCGCGCCCAGACGAACACGGCAGTCACCGCGGTTTCCGCCCGCCGGGGCCAACGCCGCGCGCCAGACGCCAGCTTTGCCTCGACCACCACCCGCCAGAACGGCATCGCGGGACGCACCAGGCGCACACGATAGATCCAGGCCCATAACCTGCTGCTGCGTTTTACCCGGGTCACGCGGCTGCGCCCAGCATACGCGCAATCGCTTGCGAGCGTTCATTCTCCGGCGTTTCGAACAATTTCAACGCCTGGACCCCGGCGAAGAAATATTCGAAATCCTCAGGTGGCTCCGCCGCCTCAACGAAGACTGGAACGAGCTTTTTGTGGTATCGATCAGCCAGATAGATCTCGCGTTTGACGTGATCGCTTTCGAAGGCCGCCTTCGAGCACATGACCATCACGCCAGCCGCGCTCTTGATTGCGCGCACAATCTCGCCGGCCCAGCCATCGCCAGCGGCTATGCCCTGTTGGTCGAGCCAGAATTTGCGCCCATCCCTTTGCGCCGCCTCGATCACCGGGACCACAAGCGCTTGGTTGACCCGTGCGTAGGAAACGAACACCGCGTCAGATTGAGGCGGCGGCTCGGCGGATGGAGATGCTGGGGCCGGCGCACGCGCGGCCGGAGGTCGAACGACAAGCAAGCGCGACCCGGCCCAAGCGAACGCGCTCAGCGCCAAGGTGATTGCCGCTGCGAACGCCCATTCGGTTACGCCCGCTGGCGCGCCATAACGCTGTCCGAAGGCGTCTATGCCGGCACGCAGATCCTCGAAACTTCCTGGGCTTGGCCCGATGCGGTTGGCGAGCCAAATCGAAGCAGCGACCGCGAAGGCTGCGATGCCGGGGGCCGCCATCAACAGGGACAAAAAAGCGCTCAAAACCCCGAATTTCTTGGCCGGCGCGGCGCGGGGGGGCGCTGGCGGCGCGCCGTCCGCTGCCTGCGGACGCACAGGCGCGCGCAGGCGCTCGCGAACGGCGTTGGCCACCTCCAACCATTTGAACTCACGCTGCGCTTCAAAGCTTGCGTCGATCGCCGGCAAATCCCGCAGCCCAACTGGGGCAAGCCCGCGGTCTACCTTCACCACGATGAGGCGCCCCTCCGCCCAGGCGTCGAGCGCACGCTGCTCGAGCCGCAGGCGCGTTGGTGTAAACAATAATTCCTTTGAAATCAGCGCGACCATCACGTCATTCGACTGCACCGGGTGCATTGCGGTTTGGCCATCGTCGAGCTGCGCGAACTGGCCGCGCCGCTCGATCGCCTTTTCCAGAGATTCCGCGACGGCGCGGTCGGCCGGGGCGTGCGCGATAAAGACAGTCATAGGCGAGGCTCTTAGCATGCCGGTCTGGGCTGGGAAGCCGGCGGTCTCATTGCGCCTTAACCGGAGGCCCCTATCCTATGGGCAAGGTGCCCCAATGAAACCGAGCCTTGCTGAAATTTCCTTTCTGTCATCGGCGGCCCCAGACCTGCTTGCCGCGCTGGACCAGGAAAGCGAGTGGTTCACGCTGCCTTCCGGTTCAGCCCTGATTTTCGCTGGCGAGCCCGCCGACGGCGTGTTCTTTCTTGTTTCCGGGTCGCTGGCCGCCTTCCGCCCGTCGGAGCGCAATCGCCATAACCTCCTGGGTTATGTCCGCCCCGGCGAGCCGGTGGGGGAAATGGCGCTGGTCGCGCGCGAGCCGCACACGTCGAGCGTCTTCGCCGTGCGCGACAGCGAAATGCTCAAACTCTCGGCGGAAGCCTTTGAGCGGCTGATGTTCGCCCACCCGGAGCTGATGCGCCGGCTCGCCAAGCTCATGTTGACGCGCGCGCGCGGCGGGGGCGCCGGCTCTTCACCGCGCGCCGAACCCAAAGTGTTCGCACTGATCTCCACCTCCCCCACCATCGATCTGAAATTGCGGGCAAGGACATTGCAGGCGGCGCTGAAGCGCCTCGGCGCACGCGCCATCATCGTTACGGATGAAGACGAAGCAGCGTTGAGCGCTCAAGGCATGAACAGCGCCTGGTTCGACACTCTGGAGGCGAAGAACGACGCCGTGTTCCTGGTCTCGCCGATCGCTGACACATCCTGGTTCCGCACCTGTTTGCGTCAGGCCGATCGCTTATGGTTCTTCGCGCGCGCCGATGCGCGCCCGTCGCTGCCGCTGCTACCGCCGGAAGAACCATCGCCAGCGCGGCAATTCCGGCTTGTCGATGTGGTGTTGCTCCATCACGGCATGGACCGCAAGGCCGCCACCACGAACGAATGGCGCGATGCGTGCGAGGCTTCACGCGTCTTCCATTGGCGTGGGCTCGAGGACGAGGACGCCGCGCGCCTCGCGCGCGTCATCGCGGGACGCTCGATCGGGCTAGTGCTCTCCGGGGGCGGCGCACGTGCTTACGCCCATATCGGCGTCATCCGCGCGCTGCGAGAGGCGGGCCTGCCGCTCGACGTGATCGGCGGCACCTCCATGGGAGCGATTATCGCGGCGTGTGCGGCAATGGGGTGGGACGACGACGAGATCGAGATGCGCATTCGCAAGGCTTTTGTGGAGAGCAATCCACTTGGCGATTACGTGATGCCGGTTGTTGGGCTGGTGCGCGGCAGACGCGTGGAAGATCGCTTGCAGGAACACTTCGGTGAAACCCTGATAGAGGATCTCGGCGCGCCATTTTTCGCGGTCTCCACCAATCTGGTGGCTGGCGACATCCGCGTCCACAGCGGCGGCTTGTTGCGCAAAGCGTTGCGCGCTTCGATCTCGCTGCCGGGAATTTTGCCGCCAGTGCTCGACGGCGAGAAAAGATTGCTGGTGGACGGCGCAGTGTTGCGGAATTTCCCGGTGGACGTACTCAAGACAATGCATCGCGGCCCGATCATCGGCGTCGATGTAGCACTTCGCGACGGCATCGACATCGAGGATTTTCGTGATCCCCCTGGGTTTTTCGGTTGGGTGGCCGCTCACGGCTTGCAATCGGCCCCGCCAATCGCCTCGCTATTGATGCGCGCGGCCACTTTGGCGGTCGATCCGTGGGAGGGCCGGTCGGGAGCGGACCTGCTGATTACGCCAGACATGCCCGATATCGACATGCGCGATTGGAAACGGTTCGATGAGGCGGTAACGGCCGGCTACGAGGCCGCGGTGGCAGCGCTGCAGGGGCCCCACGGCCTCTTCCACGCAGGCGGCGACACTAGCGCGCACGCAACAAGCGCCGCCGACGCTTTCGAAGGCGCTGAATAGAGTTTCGCGGCGGGCGATCTTCGCTTATCGATATGCCAACGGAGAGATGATGCGCCTGTTCGCACTTGTGACGCTTGCCTTGCTAAGCGCCTGCGGTAGCAGTGCCCCGGGCACACGCGCCGAACCCGGCTGCGCCCGCGTGGCGAGCCACGAGATCAACTGGTCCAATCCAGGCGCGCCCGATGTGGTCACAGCGCGCGCGGAGGGCCCCAGTTGTGTGCAGGCGATCGTGACGCTTTCCATCCGCAACGCCCAGGGCGACCCGCTCTGGGCCTTCGCTGCAACCCATTTCGCCATGCAAGCTGGCGACGGCGCCTTGCCGGAAGCCGCGCCAGCGGTGAGTGACGAGGTCATGGACGCCTTCCTGGCCAATTGGGCGAATATCACCATCCAAAAATCGACCGCCCTCCCGCAATGGCGTGAGGGAGAACCCCGCCTGACCGGTGAGACATTCTCGTACCACACCGGTTTCGATCGCGAAGCTTACGAGATGTTGCGCACGCGCGATCTGCCGATGGCCTGCTATGCAGGCGGCGTTGAGACCGTCGCCTGCCTGGTCATCGATCCTTTCTCGCACGCGCCTGCGCAGATCGTCGCTTACGGCCCGTGAGACACCTCGCTTTCGCTCTGCTGGCGCTGCTCTGCGCCTGCTCACCCGTCGCAGGCCGCTGCGATATTGAGGCGACTCACGCCGTCACCTTCAGCGCAGCCGAAGAGAGTGTTAGTACGCGCTCGATCGGCGGCGCCTGCAACAAGGCGGTCGGCGTGTTCGTCGTGCTCGACGCGGAGGACCGACCGATCTGGTCTTGGAGCACGCCACTCGAGAGCGCTTATGGCGACATTTTCCCTCCTGAGAATCGCGAAGCGATGCGCGATTTCATCGAGCGTTGGGCGCGCCCGAGCGTTACAAAAAGTTCGGCGGCGCCGGAATGGACTCTGCTGGCGCCGGGGCAAAGCACGCTCGACGCCGCTACCTACGAGGACATCCGCGCGCGCAACCTGCCGATGCTGTGCCATTCCTCGGGTTCAGCGCGGGAAACCTGCATTTTCTGGGAGCCTGCCGCAGGATTCGCCGGTCACCTCTATGACCGCGACGTGGCGCTCGCGCCGGAGGAATAAAAGGCAAGTTCGCGTCTGCGTCGCCCAAGCGCCACGCCGGCTCGCCTCACACACATAGAGGTTTGCATTGGCCCGAAGCATGCTTATCTTCGCTCGTACCGGCGATGGGCGCCGGCTTTTTTAGAAAAGGAGGTGATCCATGTCTCATTGTCACCAGTTGGGGATGATTTCGCAGGTTTGGACCGCTTCCGAGCGCGCCTTCGCCTGAGGATTCGCCCAAAAGGCACGACAATGGAGGGGCTGCTCCGCGTTTGCGGGGCAGCCCTTTTGTTTTGGCCTTTTGTTTGGACGCGCGGCAAAAAAAGGGCGGGATTGCTCCCGCCCAAGTTTCACCAGCGGAACTGAAATAGGGTTAGGCGCGAACCGGCTCGAGTTGCGGGCCGCTCCAAAGGCTGAAACCTGCCATCAACGCCGCGGCGAAGCCGGGCAGGAACACCGCCGTGCCAGCGAGCATATTGGCGCCGTCGCCGCGCCCGCCGAAGAGGATCGACGCACCGATGGCCACCAGAGTGAGCCCGAACAGCAACAGCGCAAGCAGCCCGAAATTCTCGGCCGCGAGATTGATATCTATGCGCGGAAATCTGAGCAAAGACGCACGGGAGGTCGGCTGCTCCGTTCGGCGCGCAACCGGCGCCGCGTGCGCTGTAGTCAACTCACCTGCATCGACCTCTGGTGCAATTTGCGTGAGCAACAGCGCCTCTGTTGCGGGCTCCGACTTCAAAATTTCGGTAAGCCGCATTGCAGGCGAAACTGCGAGCGCCACGACGGGAACCTGAACCGGCTGCGCCTTCCCAGCGGGCGCGCCAAGGATAGAGGCGGCGTGATCAAGCTTGGAGCGCATTAACGCCGACGGCGATGGGCTCAGCGCAATGTCGCGCAGGAACAAAGCCTTCTCGGCGGCGCGCCGGCGCACCAATGCTTCCACAATCTGCACCTCGCCGTCCACCTCCCCTTTGCGCCACGCGTCCAGCGCGCACGCGGCAGCGACATATTCGCAGGCATTGACCCGGCGCAGCACCTGACTTTGCAGGAACGCTTCCTCGCCAACCGAAAAGGCGAAGGAGACCAGAGCGTCGAACTGCGATTGCTTGATCGGCGCGGTTACCTTGGCGTTCACCACGCGCTCAAACGGCGCCAAATCGAGCGCCAGCAATTCGGCCGCCTCGTTTTTGGACAAAGCAGGGCCCTGCTCGCCCACGCGAACATGGCCGTAGCCGATAACCCAGCCGCCTTGGGGCAAAGGGAGCGCCTCGGCGCGGAAGCCTTCGAATTTCTTCACCAGAGTGAAGCCAGTAGCGGAGAGCGTGTGCGTCATTGGCGGCCTTTCGGGGCGAAGTTCTCGCTTCCCCCGTCCCGGCATGAACCACGCCGATCGGGAGACTTCCCCAATCAGGCAAAACCGGCGCCAACAATGCGCGCGAATGGTGAACCGGCGTTAGCCAAGAAAGCGCCCTTAAGGTGGATTTGCGCAAAGTGGAAATACCCCATCCCCCTCGATGGGGGAGGTGGCCGCGCTTGCGCGGCCGGAGGGGGTGCGCGCTCTGACGATGAAGAAGACGCCTCCGGAGGCTCAGTCAGCAAGAGAAGCGGGCCTCACCCCCTCAGTCGCGCGTGCCGCGCGACTGCTCCCCCGTCGAGGGGAGCGGGCGCCTGTTCGATTCCACTCGGCTAAGCGCGTCAACCCAGCAGGATAAGCGTAGCCAAGCCCAGAAAGGCCAGGAACCCGAGCGCATCGGTGGTGAAGGTGACGAACACCGAGGATGAAACCGCTGGGTCAGCGCCCATCCGGCGCAGGATGAGCGGCACGACAATGCCGACTATGCCGCCCATGGCGAGGTTGATCACCACGGCGAACCCCACCGCCGCCGCGAGCCCCACGCTGGCGAACCAGAGATAGGCGACGCAAGCGAGCACCAAACCAAACATCACACCCTGCGTGGCGCCAGTGGCGGCTTCGCGCAGCACGTAGCGCCAGGCGTTGGCGTCGGTAAGATCGCGCGAAGCAAGCGCACGCACCGCCACCGCAAGCGTCTGATTGCCGACATTGCCACCCATGGACGCCACAATCGGCATCAACACCGCCAGCGCTACGATCTGCTCGATCGATGTCGCAAAAGCGGAAATGATGGTGGAAGCCGCAAGCGCGGTGCCGATATTGACGAATATCCACGGCGCGCGTGCGCCCACCGATTTCAGCACGCTGTCGGTTTGCGCCGCCTCGCTGACGCCGGCGAGCTTGAGCAAATCCTCTTCGCCTTCTTCGCTGATGACATCGACGATGTCATCGACAGTCACCGTACCCTTGAGGCGGCCCGCTTCATCGACGACCGGCGCCGAAGCGAGGTGGTACTTCTGAAAGGTGTGGGCAACCTCTTCCTGGTCCATTTCCGGGCGGATCAGCGCTTTCACCGGCGCCATGATTTTGGCGACAGGCGTCTCGCGCTTCTCGCGCATGAGTTTAGAGACATTGACCGCGCCCACGGGACGCATCATCGGATCGACAATATAGATCTCGAAGAACACGTCCGGCAGTTCAGCTGCTTCGACCCGCATGCGGTCGATCACGTCGCCCACAACCGCCCCCTCGGGGGCAGCGACGTATTCGCGCTGCATGAGCCGCCCGGCGGTCTCTTCGTCGAACGAGAGCGCATCCTCGACGGCGTGGCGTGTGTCTTCGTCGGCGGCCGCCAACACCGCGCTCAATTGCTTGACGTCGATGTCCCCGGCGACGGCGGCGGCGTCATCGGTGTCAAGCTCGCCGAGCGCGCGTGCGACATAATCGGCCGGCAAATGCGGGAGTATCTCTTCGCGCCGTTCCCAGGAAAGTTCGGCCAGGAACTCCGCTGGCAAGGTCCGCCCGATCATGCGGGCGATGGTGCGCGCGGTTTCCAGCGGCACGTGCTCAAACACGTCGGCGAGATCGGCAGGATCGAGCGCACCTAACATGCGGCGCAGCAGCGGCGCATCATGATCTCCGGCCGCGCCAATAATCCCGGTGATGAAGTGCGCGTCCTCGGATGGGACCTTGCGGGATTGTTCGGCGGCGGGCGCTTCGTCTTCGATGCTCATCGGCCGCCTCCCCGCGAATGGGATCAATCCATGGACCCCGTAGGCGCCTGTGTCGGCGCCCGCGTCAAGCCCGTTTGCAGCGCATCAACCAGCCGCTAGGGATTTGGGATAAAGTTGCTACACGAAGTGCGCATAGATTGAGGACGCCAGAATGCTCCGCACCGCCCTACCCGCCGCGATCTTTTTGTTTGCCAGCCCCGCACTGGCGCAGGACCCGCATGGGGGCCACGGGGCCCATGAGCAGCATCCGCAGGAACAGCCGGCGCCGCAACAACCGCCGGCGCACGATCACGCCGCCGCGGCCCAGGGCGAGTCCGAGTCCCTTATGGTCGATCTTGTCAGAACCGACTGGCCAATCGACCAACCGAGGCCGGGACAGGGATTGCTTGGCGCATATCCCATGAGCCGCGACGCCTCCGGAACCGCCTGGCAGCCAGATGCATCCGAACACGGCGGCCTCCATGCGGTGGCCGGCGATTGGATGCTGATGGGCCACGCCTTGTTCAATGGCGTGTACGATTGGCAGGATGGTCCGCGTGGAGACGAGAAGGCGTTCCTCGCCGGCATGATCATGGGTTCGGCGCGGCGGGATTTCGCGGCGGGCACGCTGACTTTGCGCGCCATGCTCTCGCCCGATCCGGCCATGGGCGCGGAGGGTTATCCGCTCTTGTTCGCGGCCGGCGAAACCGCCGATGGCGTCGATACGCTGATCGATCGCCAGCATCCGCACGACCTGATCATGGAGCTGTCGGCCTCCTATTCACATCGCCTCGGCGCGAGCGACAGCGTGTTCGTCTATGCTGGGCTGCCAGGCGAACCTGCCTTCGGCCCGCCGACTTTCATGCACCGCATGAGCGCGATGGATTTCCCTGAAGCGCCGATCTCGCACCATTGGCTCGATTCAACGCACATCACTTTCGGCGTGCTCACCGCAGGCTGGGTGCATGAGAACTGGAAATTCGAAGCCTCGCGTTTCCGCGGCCGCGAACCGGATGAACACCGGACGGACATCGAATCCGGTGCGCTCGATTCTACTTCAGCACGCGTTTCCTGGAACCCGTCTGAACATCTCTCGCTGCAAGCCTCCTGGGCCGATGTCGCCAGCCCCGAAGCGCTCGAGCCTGAACTGGACGAAACGCGCATTTCCGTGAGCGGCATCTACACGCGGGAAATCTTCAACGGCTGGTGGTCGGCGACGCTCGCCTTCGCCAACAAGGACCGCAGCGACGGCGTCGCGCTCGACGCATGGCTCGGCGAAGCCGCGCTGCATCCGAACGAGAATTGGACGCTGTTCGCCCGCGCCGAAGCGGTCGAGACCGACGAACTCAGCGGCCATGGCGGGCCAATCGAAAGCGTCCAGCGCGTGAGCCTCGGCGTCATTCGCGATTGGCGCATCCACGAACACGCAATTATCGGCATTGGTGCGATGGCGCAGCAGCACTTCGCTTCCGACGCGCTTGAGCCGACCTATGGCGGCGATCCGCAGGGAGCGATGGGGTTCGTGCGGTTGAAGGTGGGGTGACATCAACCGCCGCCTGCGCTGCCGATCAATCCGCAATTCACTCCGGCTCGAAGGCCAAACCCTCATAGATTTCGGCAAGCGGCAACGCTACGTCAATCGCGGCAAGCGGCAACGCAGCCTCCAGCCCCTGCAGCTCCTCGTGTCCCCAGGCGCCATCGGCGCGCCGCGAGAACAGCAGCACGATCGGCTTGTCGGGATCGATCAGCGCAACATGCATGAGGCTGGCGACGCTCTTGTACTCCTCCAGCTTACGGAACCGATCGGTCTTGTGGGTCGAAGGCGACAGCACTTCGAACGCGACGGTGGGCTGCGAGGATTCCATCGCGTTGGCGGCTGTCGGCCCGCAATCGACGGTGACGTCGGGGCGGCGGAGGGTGGCCTCGTCGATGCGCAGCGCCTGGTCGGCGGTGTGCGCTGAGCAGGGCCCGGCGCTTAGCTTCCCACGCAAACGGAAGAGGAGATTCACAACGATACTATCGTGCCGACGGGTCGCCCCAGTCATGGCGCGAGTAGGCATCCCCCGCACCAGCTCCCAGCGCCCCTCCTGATCGAGGCACCAATCCAGGAACTCGGCGGCCTTCATCAGCTTGAGCACGGGCGCGTTCATGGGAGAACAATAGCTCAACCTACCCTCGCTCGCAATTTCCGTCATTCCGGGGGGCGAAACCGAACCTGAACCGCTCCGCCCGCCGCAGTGCGGCCTGGCTTTGGGAAAACGGGGGCTCACCGCGGCGCAGCGGAGCAGCCGCGCTCCACTTGCGTCGTCGCCAGAGCAGCAACTCGCTCTCTAAGTCTAGATTTCCCACGTTAATCGCTCATCGCGTCTTGGCGTATTCGGAAAAGCCATCCGCTCTTCAACAAACTGCTTGTGGAGATCGGTGGCGCCAATCAGGAGGCGATCCGCTTGGCGCACGGAAGCTTGGTTCAAGTGCGCACCCAAGCGCCCCTGCTCGTTGAGCTGCATGAACGTGTCCGCGACCTGCGGGTTTGCCGTGGCAAGGAAGAACTTTGTCGGGCCAATAGGAACAATCAGAAAACCCCTTTCAGTGCCTACTCCGTTGCTGGTTACAACGGGATTGTCGGCCAACAGCAGATCATGACCGCTCCTCACATCACCGACGTACCATGGGGTGTCGTTGAGACGCTGACCGACAAACTCGGAGTCGATGATCCTTCGCAAAAGCGATGCTTTCGCTTCATGCACGGAATCTTCGTCAGCCCGCGACCATTCCTCATACGAGGCTGGATCCCCTTCACCCCTGATTTTCTGATACGCCTCCTCCATGCGCCACGAGAACTCAGGCCCCCGAATTTTTTCTTCGATTCTGGTGACCTCTGCCGGTGTTCGGTAGACAAGCGACATTAGAAACCGCGTCCAGGCCGACGCTTCAACGCTATCCGAAGGTTTCTCACCTGTTCGTTCCAGGCCCTCCAGCACCAGCGAGGCGTCGTTGTCGAGCTGCTGCATGAATCTTAGTTCTATCTCTTCCCTTGCAGCCGGCTGATCGCGCGTTGGAATTGAGTAAAGCCCGGCCTGGAAACCGGTCTCCGCCGGGAGCCTTCGTCTGACGCTGACCTCTTGATGTGGGCGACTATACTCGAAAACGAAGTTGCGGCTCGTGTCGGTCCACCGCCTCACCAGGAATTCGGGAAGATAATGATGCTTGAGGGGAACGGACATTAAACCAACATGGCTCTTTCGTTAACGCCCCCCACTCCCCTCCAGCACATCCTCCCACGTCCGCAGCCCGCTGCGCTGCGCGTTCACCAGCACCGCCATGTTGCCCGGCGGGTGCTTGTTATCGAGCATCTTCTCGTGCGCATCAGGGATTTTTTCCCAGGGGAACACTTCCGACATCGCCGGATCGATGCGGCGGTCGATGACCAGTTGGTTGGCTTGGGACGCGTGGTACAAGTGCGCAAAGTGCGAACCCTGCACGCGTTTTTGCCGCATCCAGAGGAAACGCGCGTCCATGGTGAGATTGTAGCCTGTGGTCCCCGCGCAGATCACCACCATGCCGCCGCGTTTGCACACCAGAACCGAGACCGGGAACGTGGCTTCGCCTGGATGCTCGAACACGATGTCGACATCCTTGCCGCCGGTGATTTCCCAGATCGCCTTGCCGAACTTGCGGCTCTCTTTCATGTAATCGCCAAACTCTGGCCCGTTCACTTTCGGCAACTGACCCCAGCAATTGAAATCGTTGCGATTGAGCACGGCTTTCGCGCCCATACTCAGCACGTAATCTTTTTTCTCGTCCGAGGACACCACGCCAATCGCATGCGCGCCGCTGACCGCGCAGAGTTGCGTGGCGAAGACGCCCAGGCCGCCGCTCGCCCCCCACACCAGCACGTTCTGTCCAGGCCGCAGCACGTTCGGCCGCCAGCCGAACAGCATGCGGTACGCGGTCGCCAGCGTCAGCGTGTAGCAGGCACTCTCTTCCCAGGTGAGGTGCTTCGGGCGCGGCATCATCTGGCGTGCCTGCACTTTGCAGAATTGCGCGAAGCTGCCGTCGGTGGTCTCGTAGCCCCAGATTTTCTGCGACGGCGAGAACATCGGATCGCCGCCATTGCATTCTTCGTCGTCGCCGTCGTCCTGGTTGCAATGGATGACGACCTCGTCGCCCGGCTTCCAGCGCTTCACCTTCGCGCCCACCGCCCAGACGATCCCCGCAGCATCCGAGCCAGCGACATGGTAAGGCTGCTTGTGCACGTCGAGCACGCTCATCGGCTCGCCCAACGCCGCCCAGACGCCGTTATAATTCACGCCCGCCGCCATCACGAGCACCAGTGCCTCGTCCTCACCGACTTGCGGCACGGGCACTTCTTCCAGCTGCATGGCTTGCCGCGGGCGACCGTGCCGTTCCTTACGGATCGCCCACGCCCACATCTTTTCGGGGACGTGGAATTGAGGGGGGATTTCGCCGATGGCGTAGATCGTCTTCGCCGATTTCGACTTCGCTTGCGCCATTATCCGCCTCGCCATGCTGCGGCGCACAATGGCGGATTTGGCAATAGCGTCAATGGGAAACGATGACCGATTTCCGCGCGAACCGCTGCTTCAGCCCGTCGCGGCGATCGCCCCCAAAACCGCCCGTCGCCAGCCGCAGAGCAAATGTTCGCGCCCGTGTCTTTCCATCCGCGGGCGCCAGATTTGCGCGGGCGTTGCGCCGGTTGCGTCGAGCGCGCCGATCAAACCTGCGCCCAAGGCGGCCAGCTTCGCCGCACCCAACGCAGTGACCTCCTGGGATTGCGGTCGAGCGACTTCCACGTCGCAAATGTCGGACAGGAATTGCATTGCCCAGGCATTGGCGGTGAGACCGCCATCGACCAGCAGCGAAGCGATCGCCGCGCCGTCGGCGCGGAGCGCGTCCAAGAGATCGCGCGTCTGGTATGCCACGGCCTCCAATCCCGCGCGCACAAGATGCGCGGCGTTAGAATCCCGCGTGAGGCCAACGATGGTTCCGCGCGCCTCTGCATTCCATTGCGGCGCGCCGAGGCCCGCGAACGCCGGCACAAGATAAACCCCGCCATTGTCGGCAAGCGATGCGGCGAGCGCCTCGGACTCCGCCGAGTTGGCAATCAGCTTAAGCCCGTCTCGCAGCCATTGCACTGTAGCGCCCGCCGAGAAGATCGAGCCCTCCAATGCATAGGCGAGGCTTCCGCCGGCTTCGTATCCGATGGTCGCCAACAAACGATTTTGCGAGCGCGGCGCGTGCGCGCCCATGTTCATCACCAAAAAAGCGCCGGTGCCATAAGTGACCTTCGCCATGCCGGGCTTGAGGCAGCCGTGACCGACCAAGGCCGCCTGTTGATCACCTGCTATGCCGGCGATGGGAATTGCGGCGCCGAACAGCTCAGTGCGTCCGAAACCCGCATCGCAGGCGCGCACCTCAGGCAATAACGCACGCGGAACTCGCAACAGCGCGCACATTTCCTCACTCCAGGCGCGCTGGTTGATATCGTACAACAAGGTGCGCGAGGCATTGGTGATGTCGCTGGCGTGCACACTCCCTTGCGTCAAACGCCACACCAGAAACGATTCCACCGTGCCGAACGCCAGTTCGCCGGCTTCGGCCCGCGCGCGCAGCGCCGGGTCCCGATCGAGAATCCAGGCGACCTTCGTTCCGGAAAAATACGGATCCAGCAGAAGCCCGGTGATTTCCTGCACGCGCGCTTCATGGCCCCCGTCGCGCAGGCCGGCGCAGACTTCCGCCGTACGGCGATCCTGCCAAACGATGGCGCGATGCACGGGCGCGCCGGTCTTGCGGTCCCACACCAGCGTGGTCTCGCGCTGGTTGGTGATGCCGATGGCGGCGAAGTTCTGGGGACCGCCAATTTGCGCGATCACGTGGCGACACACTTGCAAGGTCGCCGCCCAGATTTCCTCCCCGTCGTGTTCTACCCAGCCTGGTTGTGGAAAATGCTGGGTCAGTTCAATCTGCGCGCTGGCGCGGGGGACAAAGCCCAGATCGAAGGCGATGGCGCGAGTGGAGGTGGTGCCCTGGTCGATGGCGAGAATGTGCGTGCCGGTTTGCGTGCTCATGGGGCAGGCACAAGAAAGCGGGGAGGCGCCGAGGTCAACAGACTTCGAGGGCGGCCGGGGGCGGGGGATCGAACCACCCTCTCCCAGCGCCTCCCCTGAGCCGAGCAGGTTCAGGGAGGAGAACCCTGCCCAGCTGTCTCAAGCGCGGCGCGGAAATTTGCCGACGCCGCGCGCACGCGCGCCATGGCCGCGTCAAGTTCGCCCGCACTCACTTCGCGGCCGGCGGCGGCCATCGCTTCCACTTCGCCGCGGATCGAGGCGAGCTTGACCGCGAGGTCGTCGAGATTGGTCGCCACCGAAGCGCTCGCGGTCAGCGCCTTGGCGACAGTTTCGAGGATTTCGCCCACCCGCGCGCGACTGTGATTGGGCACCAGCGGCACGAACGCCGAGAGCGCGGCAAGCAGCATTTGCAATTGCAGGATCATGTTGAGCATGGGTGTTGTTCCTTTGTGTCTTGGACCGCCGGCGTCCTCGCCGGCGACTTTGGGCAACGGGGCAGCGTTTTTTTCGAACACGCCGGCGGGGACGCCGGCGGTCCAAGATCGGCCCTAGCCCCTTCGCGCGCGCACAAGTTCTTCGAGTTCCGTCACCGGCGCTTGCGCGGCACCGATCGCTTCGCCCAGACGCCGCGCGGCGATGGTGAGGCCGGTCGCGGCGCGTTCGAGCGTTGGCTGGCTTTCGCTCGTCGCCGCCTCGAAATCCGCGCGCGCGCTCATGTAGGCGGCGATGGCGATCTCCAGTGTTTCCGCCGCTGGCGTCGCAACCGCTTCCGCTTGCCCAAGCGCGCGCTTGAACGCCATCGGCGCGTTAGGATCGCGGACGATGTCGGTCGCTTCCTCGATCACGGCTGCGTAGGAGTGCAAGAGCGCGTAGGCGCGTTGATCGAGCGTGCGCGCGGCGCTGACCGGATTGACGATCTCGGTCTGCCCGGCGTGGACCGAGGCGCAAGCGGGCGTCGCAGCAAGTGCGGTGGCGAGCGCGATGGTGCGCAGGGGATGTCGCATGTTGTACTCTCCTGGTTAGACGATGGGACCGCGCGCGCGGGTGCGCCCGATGGCGACGCCGATGAGGCCGAGCGTGGTGACAAGATCGATGAGCGCGTCGGCGAGCTGCTGCGCCGCGCCCGCCGGGAACTCGACCGCAAAACGCCCCGCGACCGCGGCGATGGCGATGGCGGCAGCGCTTCGGAGCGTGAGCGATTTAAGCGCGGGCTTTTCGGGTGCGCTATCGGGGGATGGGGTGGTCAATCAGGGCTCCTCGGGTGCTGAGCGAGGAGAATACGGGCGCGCCTGGTCGGTCGGGTTGTTTGGGCTAAGACGTTGAAACTAGGCGCGAGAACACGGGGCAGCGGCTAATCTATCCCCGGTGCGCGCAGCGCCGCGCATCTGCGCCGCATGCGAATACCTCCGCTATTCCACCGCACACTGGCCCCGGCGGCCTTCTCCTAATTGTCGGTGGGAACCGAATTCGCCGAACCCAGCACGTCCGTCGCGGCGTTGGTCCCTATCGCGCCATGCTGGCGACCGCGCGATACGTCACCCCCGCACGAGAAAAAAGGTGTGTGTCCCCTGTCCCCCCGTAGGAGGCGCCATTGTCGTTGGCGGCGTATGCCGGAGGAAGGGCGAGCGCAGCTTTCATGGCGGGGCTTTCAACGACGAAACTGGGGAGATATCAGCTGGAAATCAGTGTGTGTGCCCGTTCCAATCCGCACAATCACGAATCGATCTGGAAGAGCACACGCGACCAGCCGATCATTGCTATACGCTCCTCCCTCACTTCCAGGAACACTGTGTCGTGCCCAAGGCCCTGGTGCTTATCATAGATGTCGAAGGTCGCACCTCGCTCGCATCCCAACTCATATTGCAAGCTAGTTTCGCCGCAATCGGTGGTCCCGGAAAAACTGAACCCCTGCCCCACCAATGCCCCATGCGCGACTTCACGCGTGTCTCCGATCGAGACACCGAACCTGGCTCCCGCGGAAATGTAGCCATAAAAACTCGTGTCTGTGCCACGAGGTATAGGTCGCGGTTGCGCGCATGTCGGCAACACCGAGGTCGCGAGCACGAGTGCGAGAAGTTTCTCTACAAATTTCATGCGACCTCCGAGCGTCTCATTTGAACTGCCTCAACAGCCGCTAGGGTGAGTACGGCAACGGTCATATGGGCCCACGGGCGGAGGAGGCGGGGGCGCAGTGCCGACGACGTCGGGCCTACTCCATCCAGGCGCGTATCCGTCGGGGCGGATATCGGGGTCATCGCTCGACCCCCGCCTCGCCTCCTCCAGGACCCGCGCGGCGCCGGCGTTGCTGTTGCCCTGGCCTTCTCGGCTCGGGCACGGACTCGCCGCGGGAAGCGTTCATCGATGTTTCCTTCATTGGTCTCACCAAGTTCGTCCGCGATGTTCCGAAGCTCTTGCCGAATGTCCTCGGCGTTATTCTGTTGCGTGACCCTTCTGTTCACCTCGCGATAGTAAGAATTTCGGTGCAGCCTTCGATGAGTCCGGTAAGGAAGCGGCGTGCGATTGCGAGGGTTGCGCCTTCGTACCAGGCGATCGGCACGTCGACGCCGGCGCCGTGCACATAGCGGCGCAATAATGTTGTACCATTATATTCAGCGACCAATTGGTCGCCGCTGTACAAGAATGCCGTGGTCGCGCCGCCGGTTGCGTAGGTGCGGAGCCGGCCGAGCGGATCGTACGCGAGCGTGCCGGATGCCGCGCCTGCGACAGACAGCAATCTGTGGCGGGTGAGCGTGGCGCCGTTGTACTCGCCGACCAAGCGGTCGCCGTCGTAGAGAAAGTCCGTCGTCGCGCCGGTCCGGTCAGCGGTATAGCTCACGAATGCCCAGCCTCTTTTCGAGTGCGATTTCAATATCGACCCAGCGCCGCCAGATCAGGTCGGTCAACCCAAATTCGGCCAGTTTCTCCTGAAGCACTGCCTCGTAGTCCGTTCCGAATTTGCGTTTAAGGGTGGTGTGCTTTGCTCGGCTCTTCGAATAGATACGAAGGTCCACCCCCACCATGACCACAAAGACCGCAGCCACGAGCCCTACTGCCCGGAGGTCCCGCAAAAACAGTGCGACAATGAGGATCGCAACGGCAAAGCGCGGCCAAGCTCGCTGCACGCAGAAAGATAGCATGAGCCCATCCGAAAAGAGTTCCGAGGGGTCACTGGCAGGGGACATTACCTACTCCGCCTTGACAGCTGCTTCTGCTGGGCGCCAGCGGCGCGCCGCCGGTGACGCCGCTGACAAGGTCGAAGGTGGTCGAGAGAGAGCCGTTGTAGACACCTCCCGCACCTGACGCCGCACCCAGGATCAGATCGGTTCCAGAGGTGTCCCTGCCGCCAACGACCGCCCCGCTAAGGGCGCCGACTGGGGCGCCCATGCCCGCTCGCACACCGTTGCCGGCTTGGTTTGGGATCGCGCCTGTGAGCGAACCACCCAGGAATCCCATACCTCCCGCTGCGGCAGTTCTGCCCGGAGAGAAACCCTCGCCGCTCGCAACGTCGGTCATGGTCTGAATCTCAGATGCCGCGACCCGGTCCTGACGCGGTTTTTCGTAGACGTAGGCAAATTCCCTATATGCGCCAAATCGATACGCCGGCTTTCGGCCCCTAGAGGGGGTCCGATTCCGAAAAATCGCCCTAGAAGCACTTTTTGAGGCGCGCGCGGTCAGCGTCCTTGATGTGCTTCGGAGGGCGGCGGCGATGCTCACAGGTGCTGTTATGCGCCGCGTCGCGATGTCCGCAAAGCGCAGTCATCGGTCCGACGATTAGTGGATTAGTTGCCAGTACCACATCCCCGCGTAAACGGCGCCGATCAAAGTTGCCGACGCTAATCCCGTTGACAGAAGGCCATACAATCTTGCTCGACTAGCGATCAGACACGTCATGATCATGAACGTCATGAACCCGGCGGCTCCGACCATGAAAACTATCGGGTCGATGGAGACTTCATTCGTTTCCGAACTCGGAGTTGGGATCAGACAGGCGAGCGCCAATACGAAGCTCACGATCCTCACAAGCTCGAGAACCACGACTTTCATAGCCTCGCCCCTCAACATCTGCTCGCGCTTCCGCCCTGGCTGGTGGATGAATTGCTGCACCCAGCCGTGCTCGCGATGCTCGTATTTGTAGATGTGCTCGAATTGGCAGGACCGGAAACCGACCCTGCAAAACCTGACCCCGCCGCAGATGCACCACCCGCTCCGCCGGGGAGCCTTGGATCGGTGGCGGGCAAGTTCCCTAGACCTGCCCTTGGGTCGGAAGCTGGCAACGCGCCAGCGATATCAGACCACTGCGAGAAATCGCCGCCAGCGTTCAGCACCTCGCCAAACGTGGCACCAGCCGAATTGCTCGGGATGTCTTCGTAGGAGAACCCGCTGTTATAAACATCGCGGCCACCGGCCTCACGAATCCCCTCGGTAATCGATTGGGCGACCTCGTTGCCGACGCCCAAAGCCTTAACGACAACTGGAGGCACACCGCGCTCATGCACCATGCTCGCAGCTTCCGCAAAGTGGCGGATGTCAACCCAGCCATATCGCTGAGTGAAAAAGTATCTTGGCTGACTACCCGCACCGCCATGCGCGTCTGAAACGTCCGCCAAGCTTCGACCGCCATTGACTTGTCCGGCGACGTAGGACGGATCAGTGGCTTGGGCTCTATTAGGTTCTCTGCCGTTGCTATCCGCCCAGTTCAGTGGGTCATTGCGGCCGTAAAGGTACAGATTGAAGCCGCCGCCCTCATACCCCACGGGGTCAGTTTGCAGGAACCGTCCGCACTCGGGGCAGTAGGCGCGGGCTTTGTAGTGGTACAAGCCGATCTCGGGTAATGCGATTTGGCCGGTGTAGCGGAAGCGTGAGCCGGTCCAAGAATTGG
>CADEDG010000012.1 GCA_902826035.1 uncultured Alphaproteobacteria bacterium | reverse complement strand
TCCAATTGGATGCGAAACGTCGCGTTGGGCAGCAGCTCCAAGACGGTTCCGGCGAACTCCAGCAATTCCTCTTTCGCCATTCTCTCCTCATGATTCAGCAAAGGCGCGCCGCTTATAGGGCGGCGGGACTAACCCGTCGATGGGCGCTGGAAACGGGCTGCGATCCGCTTTTCGAGCCCGTCCCGGACCAATCGGAACTCATCCAGGACCCGGTCGCGCGACCCTTCCGCAAGGGAGGGATCGAAAGTTGGCCAATATTCCGCCGCTAGGGCTAGCTCTGGGACGAGAACCAAGGCGTGGTGATGGGCCTCGGGGCTTAATGAGACGACGAGGTCGAAAGGTCCCGCTTCGTTCTCCTGGAACCAGGCCAGCGCCTTCGGCCGATGCCGGGAAAGGTCGCCTCCGACTTCATCCATTATCAGCGCGGCAAAAGGGTGCACCCCGTCCCCTGGGCGTATTCCGGCACTGTCAACCCAAACCAAGGGACCAAAGCGCAATCGCATCTGCTCAGCCGCCATCGGCGACCTGATCGTATTGTGCGTGCAGACAAACAACACGGCCCGCACCAGGTCGTGCTCAGCCACGATCAGCCCCGCACGTGCAGGGCGCAGACCAGGGTGAACAGGCGCCGCGCGGTTTCCAGATCGAATTTGAAATACGCGGCCAAACCTTCAATCAGCATCTCGGCCGCTTCGTTATGCAAGCCCCGCCTCCCCATATCGATGGCTTCAATCTGGCTTGGCGTCGCGACGCGGATGGCCGCGTTATAGCTCTCGCAGAGGAGCACATAGTCTTTGATTGTTTTCCGCAGCGCCGAGATCGACAACTGATGCACGCATAGAGGCGCGTGCGCAGCGTCATGAACTTCAAACCTCAGGCGTCCGTCGGAATGCGAGAGTCGAAGTGCGTACGGCCCCCGTTCCTCAGCGCCGACTACCACGAAGGCATTTTTCTCGTTCAGATCGAACAACGCAATGCGCCGTTCGTGTTCGGCGTTGGGCGATGCCGGCATCAGCGATTCCTC
Source organism: uncultured Alphaproteobacteria bacterium (assembly GCA_902826035.1). Taxonomy (GTDB): domain Bacteria; phylum Pseudomonadota; class Alphaproteobacteria; order Caulobacterales; family Aquidulcibacteraceae; genus Vitreimonas. Next base: position 39,271 of record CADEDG010000012.1, on the reverse strand, counting down.
GTCCAGCACGATCTCGAACAGGCGATGGCGTTCCTCGCTCATTGCGCGCTGTCATGCCTGTTCATGGTCGGGCCGGCGCGGGGTTCGCCACGGCATGCCCCAATCGAGCAGCACCGCATCGAGACATTCCACTTCCAGTGCGATCTCCCCGCCGCCCGCCAGAGTGATGACGACCGTGCCTCCCGGCGGCTCGATCGCTGGGGTGAACGTAACTGACAGCACCGCCGCCAGCGCCTCGTTTGCATCATGGCGTACGTTGCGGCTCTTTACGCTGAGCACGCCTTCAAACGAAAGCGCCGCCCGAATTCGTTCAAATGGACCCCTCTCGCCAGCAGCCTCCCAGCGAAAACGGCTCATCAGAACCAGGAAACGCCGCACCTTCGGCTCATATTTAAGCTCACGCACGCGCACCAGCGCGTCCTGCACCGCAGCCGCCACAATCTCTAGGTCAGCAGCGTCTTCCGCGAGCAACTTCAAATGCTGCGCCACTTTCAATCCAGCCCCTTACTCGCCGCTTTCGCGCACGACCTGGCCGCCGCATTGGGCCAACTTCGCCTCGAGATCCTCGAACCCTCGATCAAGGTGGTAGACGCGGTTCACCTGAGTTTGCCCTTCGGCCGCAAGGCCGGCGATGACAAGACTCACCGAGGCGCGCAGGTCCGTCGCCATGACCGGAGCGCCGATGAGGCGCTCCACGCCGGTGACCACCGCTTCGTTGCCATGCACCGCGATTAGAGCGCCCAACCGCGCGAGTTCCGGCGCGTGCATGAAACGGTTTTCGAAGATGGTTTCTTGGATGCGCGATTGGCCGTCAGCCAGGCACATCAGCGCCATGGCTTGCGCCTGAAGGTCGGTCGGGAATCCCGGGAACGGCTCGGTCCCGAAATCCACCGCAGCCAAGCGTTTGCCGTTTCGTTTTACACGAAGTCCGCGCGCCTCCGCCTCAATGTTCACGCCAGCAGCGCGCAGAAATTTCATGAGGGCCGCGTGGTGTTCGAAACGAGCGCCCTGAAGCAACACCTCCCCGCCCGCGGCGGCGACCGCGATAGCGTAGGTCCCAGTTTCGATGCGGTCGGCCACCACCTTGTGCTTGGCTCCTTTGAGGGTAGAGACCCCGACAATCCTGATTTCGTTTGATCCCGCGCCCTCGATGCGAGCGCCCATCGCGTTCAAGCACTCGGCAAGGTCGGCGATCTCCGGCTCCTGCGCCACGTTACCCAACACCGTGTCGCCTTTGGCCAACACCGCCGCGAGCATCGCGTGCTCGGTGGCGCCGACCGAAACGAACGGAAACTCGATCTCGGCGCCACGGAGGCCACGCAGAGCCGCAGCCTTAACGTAACCCTGTTCGATATGGACATCCGCGCCCATCGCCTCGAACGCTTTTAGGTGGAGATCCACGGGCCGTGCGCCGATGGCGCACCCCCCCGGCAGGGATACAGTGGCGTGCCCAACGCGAGCCAGCAGCGGACCGAGCACGTTGAAGGATGCGCGCATTTTGCGCACCTGGTCGTACGGCGCGATCGTGGAAGTCACTTCGGTTGCGTGCAGGCGAAGCGTTCGCGCCTCGCGTATCCAAGCAATCTCGACGCCAAGAGTGGCAAGCAATTGCGCCATGAAGCGGGTGTCTGCGAGATCGGGCATGTTCTCGAGCACGAGAGGCTCGGCGGAGAGCAGCGCCGCAGCCTGCAGTTTCAGCGCCGAATTCTTGGCCCCGTAAATCGGGATAGTCCCGTGGAGGGGCGCTCCGCCCGTAATGGCGATCCTGTCCATGTCTCGCTTTCAGTTTCCCCCGGCGGCGCGGTTATGAAACGCGTCCGAGCCGCGCGCAAGCTGACAGCTAAGAACGCGGCTGCTTTGGCCGGGGTAACGGTTTGCCAGCGCCTTTGGCCGCTTTGCGCCGGACCAGGTTGCGTTTGAGGGCTTCGACCAGCCGGCCTTGCCGGTCTTTACTTGGCGGCTGCTTCATTTTCGGCGCCCCACCATCGACCCTCGTTGCTAACAGGTTTAGGCTGTCCCAGGGGCTGCACCCGGGGATGCGCGGACCATGACTGCAGAAGCACAGTCTACGCAAGCGTTCAGCCATTCCGGGAAATTCTTTGACGTCCTGGGTTTGGCCCTCAAGAACGCGCTACTCTCCATCCTTAGCCTGACATTATACCGGTTCTGGGCCCGTACATCGATGCGGCGAAGGGTCTGGTCGCGCGTCTGGATCATGGGCGATTCCCTTGAATACACAGGCAAAGCGGGGGAGCTCTTCCGCGGCTTCCTGATCGCTTTGCCCACCTTTTTTCTGCCCGCTGTTTTTGTTTTTTACATTGCGCCGTTCGCGTTATCGAGGAGCGCGGCCGGGTGGTTATTGTTCGGGTTTTACGTGGTGAGTGTGCCGCTGGTGTCAGCGGCGCGCTATTGGATGCGCCGTTACCAGCTGTCTAGAACCCGCTGGCGCGGCATCAAGCTCGGGCTCGCCGGCTCGGGCTGGTCATTCGCATTCGCCTCTTCGGGCTGGACCGTGCTGCAAATTCTTTCCTTGGGTTGGTTCACACCGGCCGCCCGGATCAACCGGGCGCGCCTGCTCTGGTCAAACGCGCGCTTCGGCGATCAAGCTTTCGAGTTCATCGACGACGGCGAGAGCCCGCAGAAAGGGATGTGGTGGCCGTTCGCTCTTGGGTGGTTTGCGTTTCCGCTCGCGTATTTCATCAGCCTCCTGGCGGTGTTCTTCGGCTACGCCGTGACGATCGGGGGCGGACCGATGCCAAGCCCCAGCGATAGTCCGGTGTTGTTTGTACTGCTGGCGCTCGGGGCCCTCGTCTTAATGTTCCTGCTCATGGTGTTCTTCTGGGCGCCCTACAACGCAGCGGCGATGAACCGGATCGCCTCGCTGATTTCACTTGACGGCGCCCGCTTTCGCCTGCGCGCCAAAACATTCTCCTTGTTCCTTGTGAACATCGCGGGAATTTTGATTTGGGTGTTTTCGCTCGGATTCCTGGCGCCTCTGGCGGGCTTCCTGCAGGTGCGGTACATCATCGCCCGGCTGGAAATCATCGGCGCGCCGCGCTTTGCGGAGATCGGTCAGAGCATCGCGGAAGCGCCACGCGCGGGCGAGAGCCTGGGTGAAGCGTTTGATCTCGACATGGGCGTAGGGGTCATCTGATGGACGCGCGCTACGCCGATGGTCGCGCCGCCGTAACAGCAAGCGTGATCTGCGAACTCGGCGCGGACTCGCTGACCTTTATCGCGCACTCTGGGCAACAAACTTGGCCCTACGCTGATCTTGCCCGTGCCGATGATGGCAACCGCAGCATTGTCCTTAGACTTAAGCGCGACACTGGCGAGCGACTGAGCTTGGATTGGGAGTCGCGAGCTGAGCTATGCACGGCTGCGCCGCAACTGTTTCGCGCGCGCGCCCAGGGCGTTGAGAGCTTGCGGACGCTGGGCTTGGTGGTGGCGGCTGCGTGGTCGCTTGCGATCGCGTTTATCGTCGGCATACCCATGGCGGCGGGGCCGATCGCCAACCTTGTGCCCGCGCGCTACCGCGCGCAGATCGCCCTGATCTCCTGGTCGCAGATCGACGCCATTGCCCAAGTCTGCCACGACAGCGACGACGGGCAGAAAATTCTCGACGATCTCGCACAACGATTGATGGCGGGGGCTAATGTGCCTCAGCGCGAGGAGGTTTGGGTTTCGATCCTGTCGACGCCAACCTTACTTTACCCCAACGCCTTCGCGCTGCCGGACAATTCGATTGTCGTCACCGACGATCTCATCGCCATGGCGCAACATCCCGATGAACTCGCAGGCGTCATCGCCCACGAGATCGCGCACATCGAGCACAACCATGTGATGAAGAACATCATTCGCAGCATTGGCGCGGGCATCTTCTTCGATATCGTTTTCGGGGGCGCCGGCGCAGGCCAGGCGATCGCGATCGCCACTGTCAATCTGGCGAGCCTGCGGTTCAGCCGCGAGGACGAGGCCGACGCAGACGCCCGCGGATTGCAATATCTTGCCGCCGCAAAAATCGACGCCGCCGGATTTGCACAATTGTTCCACCGCATGGAGACGCTGGCGAAGGCTCTTGGCGGAGACGAAGTGCCGCTGCTCTTGTCGAGCCACCCCGCCAGCGCCGCTCGCGCCCGTGCCGCCGAGGCCCAGGCTGGCCGTGGCCTCGCGCCCTCGTTGAGCGACCGCGACTGGCGTATCCTGCGCCAGGCCTGCGGGGGCGACCCCGAGCCGACGCAGAGCGAATGACGCGGGCGGCGCGCGCGGGCTTCCCACGCAACCCGGCGCGGGCTAGAAGCCCCGCTTCGCCGGCCGCCGCGGTAGCTCAGTGGTAGAGCGCACCCTTGGTAAGGGTGAGGTCGAGAGTTCAATCCTCTCCCGTGGCACCATGATTTAATTGTCTTTTTTGGCAGCACACGGTTAGAGCTTCCGCCACACCAGAGCGACGCGCAAGCCTGGAGCGGCGTTCTCGAGGACAAGGCTCGCCTCGTGAAGGCGCGCAATCGCTGCCACGATCGCGAGACCCAGACCGGCCCCTGGCGACGAACGGCTTGTGTCAAGGCGAATGAAGGGCTCAAGAATCCGCTCCCGGTCATCAGCGGACACTCCCGGACCGTTGTCGGCCACTTCCAGCCGAGTTTCCGTCGGTCGAGACCGGACGCGGATGAAGATGGTGGCGTCGGCGCCGGCGTGGCGCATGGCATTTTCGATAAGGTTGGCCAGCGCTTGTGCGATCAGATCGTCATCGCCGTTGACTGGCGCGGCTTCATCGAGATCCACGCGCAAGCTCAGCCCGGCAGCTTCAATGTCAGGGCGATAGGCATCGACGACGCGCTCAACCAGCGAAACGAGATCGAGCGGAGCAAATCGGCTCCGCGCCGCGCCCGCCTCGATCTCCGCCAAGCGCAGCATCGCCGCAAAAGTGCGCAAAATCTCGTCGATCTCACTTTGCGCAAGCCGTATCGCCTCGCGGGCGGCGAGAGTATCTTGCGCAACCGCGGCGGACTCGAGCCTCTGACGAACATGGGTAAGCGGCGTGCGAAGGTCATGAGCGATGTCGGTCGACACCCGCCTCATATTGCTGACCAGTCCGTCAATGCGCGCCAGCATCTGATTGAGGCCGCGCGCGATCGCATCGATGTCATCGCCGCCAGCACGCTCAGACGCGCGCACAGAAAGATCGCCCGCCCCCGCCAACGCTAGCGTCTGCGAAAGCCCATCCATACGCCGCAGCGTCCCGCGTGCTGCGATGAAACCCGCCGCGAGCGCGAGCACCAAAGCCAGCGCGCCAACCCAGAGAATCGCGTTGACCAAATCCGCCCTGCTCCGCTCGACGTCTTGCAAACTGTCAGCCACCGCCAGCACGCCCCCAGACGGCGTTTGTTGTGCGAGCAACAGCACCTCTTGATCATCCCAAGGGGAAGCGGGGTTGGCGAGCTTCATCCGATTCCAGCCGAGCACCGGCATCGCTATGCGGAGCCCGCAATCCGCGACCCGGTCGTCCTCGTCCCAAAGGCAATATTCCAGCGCACCGGGCTGATTGTCCCGCAATTGGATCTCGCCGAGCGCGCGGGCTCTCCCCTCGGTGCGCCATTCCTGCTGGATAGCCTCCATCTCAATTGCGACGCGTTGCCGGATTTCATTCTCTTCGTTTGAACTCGTGGCGAGCCAAACCAGCACCCCCGCAACCAAAAAAGCCGCAAGCAACAGGCCCGCATAGAGCGCCGCAAGCCGTGCGCTGACCGATTGGAACAGGCGCTCAAGGCGCCCGGATAACATAGCCCGCCCCCCGCACGGTGTGAATGAGAACCTCCTCGTCGTCGCGTTCGATCTTCGAGCGAATGCGGCTCACATGGCTTTCAACGATGTTGGTGCCTGGGTCGAAATGAAAGTCCCAAACCCGCTCCAGCAGCATCGTACGCGTCACCACGCGGCCGGCGTTCAGCATCAATTCCTCAAGCAAACGAAATTCACGCGGCTGCAGCTCTACGATACGGGCGCCCCGCTTGACCACCCGCCGAAGTCGATCGAGGGATAGATCCGCCACCTCAAGGGTTGCGACTTCTTCCTTTAGAGGTTGCCTGCGCGCCAAAGCATTGACACGAGCGTAAAGTTCATCGAACGAAAACGGCTTAACCAGATAATCGTCCGCACCGCCTTCGAGCCCCGCGACGCGATCTTCGATCGCACTCATTGCTGTCAGCATGAGAATAGGCGCTGTGACACCCGCCGCGCGCGCCGCCTTCGCGACCGCCAACCCGTCGAGGCGCGGCAGCATGCGATCAAGGATGATCAGATTGAACTCTTCTTGCGTGGCGCGAAACAGGCCGTCCATGCCATCCCGCGCGCGCTCGACCATTTGCCCCGATTCACGGAGCCCCTTCATCAGGAAATTGGCGGTCTCATCGTCATCTTCGACGAGCAAAATGTGCATAGCGCCTACGTCCCGGCAATCGATTCGACGCCTTGGCCTGTAAGCATAGACCCTCGTCCGCAGCCGCACAGCCCATCACTGCGCGGCGAAGAGTTCGGGAGGTAGTAAATTATCGGGTGCGGTCAGGCTTGGCGGGCAAGCGCCGGCGCTTCGAGATCGACCAAGAGCCTCCGCAAACGGGCGTTCTCCAGTTCAAGTTCCTTCAGGCGCCGCATTTGGTCGAGGGTCAAGCCGCCATACTGAGACTTCCACCGGAAATAGGTCGACTCGGAAATATCCTCGTGGGCGATCGCCTCGATCAGCGAGGCGCCCTTGGCTATCGCCACGCGAACGCGCTCAAGCTTGCAGACCACCTCTTCGGGATTATGCTGCTTCCACTGCATCCAACGCCTCCGCCCATCCGCTTGCGCGATCTCGATGGACGTCACACTGCCTTGGCTCAGTGTTCCGGAACATTGCGCGAAAATCACTAATTCCCAATCTTTCCCCTCGTAGCAGAAAATCGCGAGAATTGCCGCATTTGCTAGGTATTAGGTTGCAACATGGCTCGCTGCTCGAGGTATGCCAGAATGCGCCCGACGTAGTCGCCGGCGACTTGATCGATCTCTGCGTCTCCATGGGCGTCTTTCAATTCCGGCGCCTTAACCAAACCGCTTCGGAGTGCAACAGCGAAAGCGGCGACCAACGCTTCGGGATTGTGTGCGCCGTCCAGGTGCTCCGCGAGCGCCGCCACCGCCGGGCGAACCGGCGACGGCGCATGCGTCAAGCTTGTCATCCACGGTTTGCCTGTTCGGGCCTCCAGCAGCGCCATCGGCCAAATCGACGGAAACTTCTCGCTTGCTCGACCGACGCGGACTGGGATCGCGGAAACCTCCACCTGCCCCTTTTGCACCAAAAACGTCAGCCCTTCGCGAATCCGCCGCTCATCCTCCTCCGCACAATTAGCCGCGAGCTCCGCGAGAGTTACGGTATCGGGAAACGCATCCGATAACCGGCGCAACAAGCGGTCGAGATTTGGGTCTTCGGAGCGCAGCTTACGTCCCAATGAATCCTTGTAGGCGCCGGCGCCAGACTTCTCATCCGGACGAAAACCGGCGGCAATGTGAAGCCTGTCCAGACGAGAATAATCGCGCTCAAACAATTTGCCGGCGCCGCGCGTCAGCACCGAACTACGGAAGGTTCGCCCAGTGAAATAGTCGATGTATTGTTCGATATCTATGCGCTTGTCGCCAGCATGTTCCGCGATTTTCGCGCACGCAGCCGGCCCAATTGTCGCTGGAACCGACGCTTCGAAATCCGCCTCGCAAACATAAGCGAGATCGTGCCTAAGTGCGCGCGCGCAAAACTCCGAGAAATAACAGGGCGCGTTCTCCGGCGTCAGGAACTCGCCCAGTATGTAGGCATTAGGCCGGCGCGCGATCCGCTTGGCCTCGCTGCGCAACAACAATCCATACGGGTCATCCGGCCGGGAAAACTCGGTGATGTCAGCCAATATCGCGCGGACGCGTTTCACGCGCTCCTGCGGCGTGCCGCCGACGCCAGCGTGACGCAGGCAAATGTCGCGAATGGCGCTACGCAGGCGCCATCCCGGCAGGACATTATAGCTTATAAGGGCGACGCCGTTCGCCGTCAGCGACTCACCGCAGATTCTGAGTATCGCTTCTTGCGCTGCCTGCGGCGCCCAACTGAAGACGCCGTGGCAGATGATGTAGTCAAACGCATCGCTACCGAACGCGAGCCCCGCGATGTCACCCTGGCGGACTTCAATATTACCAAGGCCGAGCGCTTCGATCTGTTTGCTCGCTTCGTCGATATGGCGAGGGGCCAAATCAACGCCAAGAAACCGAGACTGCGGAAAACGCACAGCAAGCGGGATGATGTTGCCCGCCCCCGCGCATCCCAGTTCAAGCACGCGCGCGCCTTCCGGCGGGGGTGGATCGATGCCGTGCAGAACCGCCGCCGCCGCAAGTCGCTGCGGCTGGGTTTGCGGGTACGGCATGGAGGGGTATGGAAGTAGGTCGTAATCGTCGGCAACCGAATTGGCGCGCGATGAGCCTTTTTGATCGTCGTCCATTGGCCGCCCTTGGGATGCGATCATCGGGCAACAGAACCCGACTCGGCGATGCGCATGCTACACCGAATCGCGCGCAGGTCCTGCCGAGGGGCGGCGGCTCACCGATGCGCCCCCGATGCGTGAGCCCGATCCTGTTGGCGCAGATACTCGATGATCTCGCTCACCTCAGATTGGTTCAAGCCCAGATTGGGCATGGGCAGGTTCCGGTAACGCGGCAACATCGCCATGGCGACAGGGTCGCGTTCCGCGATCATTAGATTGGGCTCGCGGATCCAACGCGAAAGCCACGCCGCCGGTCGACTGGCGGCGACGCCAGCGAGATCGGGGCCGAGACGGTCTCCGTCGCCAATAGAATGGCACGACTGGCAGCGGGTCCTGTAAAGATAGGCGCCGCGCGAGCTGTCGGCAATCTCGCCTGCCCCAGCATAGCCGCGCGCGGTAGACGAAGCCGTCTGCGGCGCATTGCTCTGCAGATATCCGGTCAACACCTGCACCAAATTGCGCGGGTTTTCGTACGCGGAGCGCCGTATCCATTGTGCGGTACGCTCGTTGCCAAGCACGATGCTGGTGTTGTGCGAACGCAGATCGTTCGGGTCATCGATACGCAACCCCAACAGGCGCTGCAACTGGGTGACATCCGCGCGCGAACCGGTGAGAAACCGCCAATTCGGGCCGACATCGTAAGTGCGCATGAACCGGCGCAGCGCCTCCGGCGTATCGCCGTTAATCGAAACCGAATACATGAAAACGTCACGTCCCAGGCGGTCGCCGAGCAGCTGTTGGACCTGTCGCAATTGCGCGGTGTCGAGCGGGCAGATGTCGGCGCACGTCGTGTACACGAAATTTATCGCAACCACCTTACCGCGAATGACATCGTCGTAGAAACGAACGCTGCGGCCATCCTGATCCTGCAGAATCGTATTTGGGAAGTAGTCGGCGTGATATTGGTAGCGGCCCTGCGCCGGCGGCGGCTGCGCCCCTACAGGAGCGGCCAGGCTCGAGCAAAGCACGGCGATTGCCAGGGCGACGCCGCGTTTCATTCCTGATCCTCGATCTATCAACCAATGCAACATGCATGAGTTCCGCGTTCGACTTGCACTTGGTATGCCATCCGCAAAGCAGCGGACCCGCCTTTCGGCGGGCCCGCGCAACTTCGCTTCTTAGAGCCCAAAGCTTGGCTCGTAGAACACGCCTTCCCAATCGGGGATCGGTGTCGGGATGGCGATCGCCGACCCCGGCCGACGGCTGTCCCAGCGCAGCAGCATCGAGTGATCTTCGTGCTGGGTGTTGTGGCAGTGCTCCATGAAGGTGCCGAGGAATTCACGAAAGCGGATCAGCACATCGATACTGCCTGAGCTGCCAGGACCGCTGCCAATCCGGTACACGTCCTTACGGGCCCCGGCTTCCCATACCGGCGGTGCTGCACCATCCCGGCTCAGAATCTGTCCTTCCTCGAAGTGAATATGGACAGGATGGTCCCAGCCAGAACCGCTACTGAGGCGCCACACTTCCCATTGTCCCTGGGTCACCGCCGCGGAGACGCGATGGGGATCCATGCCGAAGCCCAGGCCGTTGTCGGTGCGGATGGTCCAAGGCGCTGCGTCGGTCGCATTGGCGCGTCCGAATTCGAAAGAGCGCACGCGCAGTGCAGCGATCTCGGCAGCGCTCGGCTGCGCTGGACGCGGCACCATGGTGAGGCCGCGGCCCACGCCAAGCTGGTAGTCCGCCGGGTTCATGGAACGATCGACGCCAGAATAGGCCGCGACGCGGAATTCCATAACCCGTCCCACCGCCGGATCGGCCGGGAAGCCCGCCAGCGCCGTCGCCAACGCGATCTCCTGGTTTGGCCCCTTGCCGTCGATATGGGAAAGCAAGTTCACCAAGTACAACCGCGTGCCAGGCGCAAATTGGCTGAAATCTACGATGATATCGAAGCGTTCAGCGATCGCCTGCACCGGCAGATCTTGTGATTGCGCGTTCGGGAAAGCGACCGAATGCTCCATGATATTGCCGTCGTTGCCGACCATGTAGAACGGGACGCGCGCGCCCGCAGCAGTAACCAGGGCGAACTTGAAGTAACGCGACACGGCGCCGTTCAGGATACGGAAGCGATAGCGGCGCGCACGCACGTCAAAATAGGGTTGCCAGGCCCAGTTCACCAACACGCGATCGCCCAAGAAACCATCGGTGTTGAGCACGTTGAAGTTCAACTGGCCGTTGGCGTCCCACGCCTTGTCGGCGATGAGCAGGTTCACGTCGTAGTCGCGGTTGCCCCAAGGCAGTGCGCTGCCGCTCGGCAGACAGAGATTAACGTTGGTCGCAGGCGTCGTGTAATTGCAGGCGACCCCCTCAAGACCACGATCCACCGCGCTGTAATAATTCATCATCGCAGCGTTGCCCTTGTAGACGTTTTGGGCAGTGAAATCGAGCATGTGGTCGTGGAACCAGTGCGTGCTCATGGTTTCGCGGAAATCGCCTCGGATACGGGTCGTGCCCGTCGAACTCGCCGTCGGCATCGTGGTCGGCGTTGCGGCGCGAGGGTCGGTCGCTCCGGTGTTGATGCTGTCGTGGCCACCAAGCACCATCGGCCAATGGTAGTCGTAGAATTGTCCAGGGAAGAAGAAAGCGGATGTGAAGCCGTCGCTCTCCGCCGGATTATGACCATTGTGTTCGTGGGTGGTGATGGTATGCGCGCCAAAGCCATTGTTCGCCGACGCGTCGATGGGAAGCGCATTGTAGTGGCGGAACAAGATCGGTTCGCCATAGCGCGCCATCAGCAGCTTTGGCGGCATGGTGCCGTCAAAGGTCCACACTGAGTTCGCTTGCTGGATTGGGAAGTTCGGGTGAAACCGTACATCTATCCCCAAACTGCGACCGCCGCTGCGGCGAACGCCGCCAACAAGTGCGCCGTTGTAGAGCCCGCTCGAGCCGAATTCGCCAAGAATGAACTGATGGCGCTGCATGGTGTCGCGCAACCCGCCATTCCTGCGTGCGCCTGCTTGCGCGGTCTGGAAGTACACCATTCCGAGCATGTTGCCGCTCGCCGAAGAGCGGCTGAACTCACTCCAGCGCTGGTGTGCGAACGATTCACCCGGGGGCCGCCCTTCCACTGCGCTGGTCGCCAACGGACGTACGCAAGTTCCAATTCTGTCGTGCCAATAATTGCGCTGACTGGTGTTGGCCTGCACCGTTGGCGCTGGGTAAAGCGGCTGGCGCAGGAACGTGTCCAGGGGGTTGCTCCCTGACCCACTCGACCCCGGTCCGCTCGTGCACGAGGCAGGTTGCGGCAGTGGCGTACAAGTCGGGCAATTCGACCCCGGCATCGCCCTGGTTCCGAATTCCTCGAACAACATCATCGGCTGCGTAAACGGCGCCGCTCCGAACAGCGGGCTCGCCGGTAGCCCGGTTGGAATTCCCTGCGCCGAAGCGGTCCCGACGCCCGCGATCGCCAACGCCGCCGTCGCCACTGCTAAGCGCAGATGATGACCTACCGGCCGCCTTTTCCCCTTGCCCATATTGTTACCCTTCCGTGCCCTACAATTTCTTGCTGGTTGCATCAGTTCCCGAAGATGAAATCGGCCGATGTGATGACGTTGGCGCCAGTTCCATCGACGCCGATCAGCGTGATTGTGCTGCCCCCGTCGATAGTGATCAGGGTGTTGGCGCCGAGATCCGTGATGATGATACGGCCCCCGATGTCTGCCGCACTCAGGCCCAGCGAGGCAGAGACGGCGATCAAATCTTGGCCGCCGCCGCCGGCGTCTGCGTCGAAGCCGTTGACGGTGTCGGTTCCAAACCCTGCGCCGAACACGAAAGTATCGTTGCCGGCCCCGCCGTTCATAGTATCGGTTCCAGCACCGCCAATCAGCACGTCGGCGCCGTTGTTGCCGTTCAGCGTGTCGTTCCCGTTGAAGCCGAGGATGATATCCGCGTTCCCGCCGCCGTTGAGCGAACCGCCGCCATTGTTGCTGTTGTTGCTTCCGGCGACCACTGCGTACGATTGGGCGGCGAATTGCATGTTCTCAATCGAGCTCAGTGAGTCGACCCCGTCCGGCGAGCCAGCACTGCCGTCGCTGACCTGGATGTTGCCGCCGACAAGCGCGAAGTCGTAGTTCGCCACACCGCCCGCGAACACCGCGGTGTCGTTGTTCGCACCGCCAATAAGCGAGTCGTTGCCGCCGCCCCCGCGGAGCGAGTCGGCGCCCGCACCGCCGTCGAGGGTGTTCGCACCATCGTCGCCGACGATCGTATCTGCGCCTGAGCCGCCGGTGACGTTCTCAACCCCAGCGACTGAGCTAAAGCCGGATGCCGTGCCCAATCCGAGATTGACATTGACGGCGACCGTGGTGATGGCCCCGCCGGCCGGGTCGTAGGTCAGCGTATCGACACCATCCGACAAGTCCGCCGTGACGCTCTCAACGTTGGTGACTGTGCTGCCGACCTGGAACCTCGTCAACGACGACCCGTTAAAGATCACATCCAGAGTTTCATTGACCGCACCAACTTGGCCAACGATGACCAGAGTGTCGGCGTCGGCGCCGCCGTTCACCTGATCGACGGCATCGCCCATCGTGTAGAGGATGGTGTCGTTGCCGGCGCCGCCATTGATGTTGTCGGAGTTGAGACCGCCAGAGAGCACGTCAGCACCGGCCCCGCCGTTGAGAGAATCGTTCCCGCTTCCTCCAAACAGGAAGTCATTGCCACCGTCGCCGGTCAGCACATCGTTGCCGCCGAGGCCGAGCAATATATCGGTTCCGCCAAATGCAGACGACAACGATTGATTGTTGTTGCTACCGGTCCGCACTCGCACGATGTCTGAAGTAGCCTCGTTAAAGTTGAAAGCCGCATCGACGAATTGTTGTGTCAGCTGCACGAACAAAGTCGAATTGTTCGGCAACACCAGATTGCCATCGACATCCACATCGGCGCCAAGCGCCGGCACGGGCTGGAACGGCCCCCCGACACTCGTCGAGACCGACCACAGGTTCGTGAACGCGCCGGGCAGATCGCCATCGGGGTCCACAATAGTGCTGAACGCCGTCAGCGTACCCGGCGCTACGTTGTTCGCGCCAAGAGGGCGAACCGATAGGACGCCGATCGGCGCCAATTGCGGCGTGGTGAAGCTGGTCGTGAAATCCTGAGCGTCGGTGTAGGTCACGCGAACGCTCAGTCGCTGGCCGACATCGGCCGCCGTCACCGCATAGTTGGGATCGCCCACATTGACGCCTTGCGAGACGCCGTTGCGGAACCACTCGTAGGTGGCGCCGCCTGCATCCCACTCGCCATCGGGATCTACCCCAATCACCGCAGAGAGCGTGCCGCCGTTCGCAGCCGTGCCCGTGATCGAGACTGGCGCATCACCATCGTTGGTGGCTTGCATGTCGAACCTGACCTCGCCCGGCGCGCTGTTGGTTTGCCCGTCGAACACGGTGAAGTTGAAGCCAGCGCCCGCCGGTAACGTGCCTCCCGCGAATTCGTCGCCGTTCGCGACGAATGTGAAGGCGCCCGTGCTCTGGTTGAACGAAATCACAGTTCCACCGAACGCCGAGCCCGCCACCAAGCGGAACGCCACCGGCGAACCGTCCGGATCGAAGCCGCTCACAAAGCCGGAGAATGTGTCCGCGCCGCCATTGACACCATCGCCTTCGCTGAGCGGTTGGGGAGAGAACGGATTAGCGATCGGCGCCCGGTTGCCTTGCAGAACATTGATGTTGAAGGTGTCAGTGATCGAGAGCGGCGCGCCCGGTCCCCCATCGGTCGCGGTAACGCGGATGCTAATCGGGCCAGTATTTGTGACCGTGCCCGTGATCAGCCCATAAGCCGCGCCGCCTGCGCCGTCGGGAACCACCGTGAAGGTGAGGCCTAGAGCCGCCGCTGAGCCGTCCAACACCTGCCCATTGGCAAGCGTAGCGCTGTAGATCAGATTGGCGGGCAAGGTTTGATTGTCGCCAAACACCGACAACAACGGCAATACCAGATTGATCGGCGTATTGGTGCGCGCGGTAGTGTCGGGTAGACCGGGAGGGTTTTGCTGCTGGTTGATAAACGGCGCAGTGTTGACCCCCGCGGTGGCGACAACCAGCGCCGTCAACGGCGAGAACGCATGCTCGGTGAAACCCAGGCCATCGACGAACGAAACGGTGGCGCGGATCGGTTGGCCAAGTGTAACAGCGCCCACCGTGTAAGTCGCGGCGGTGGCGCCAGCGATGTCGATCCAAGCAGTATTTCCGCCGGCGGTGATGGATTGGTACTGCCATTGGTAGTGCAATGTGCCATCGACGATGCCATCGGATCCCACCGCGCCGGTGCTGTCGTTCACTGTATCGACGAAACCCACGCCCATGGGATCGGAATCGGCAAGCGTGCTGGTCACCGTCAGCACATCGCCAAGTGCGGGAGCATTGTTGTCGATGCTGAGACCGCCGGTCGGCGTCTGATTTTCCAGTGGATTGTTAGGCAATCCCAACAAACTAGAGAGCGTGAACACGCCATCCGCGAATTGAAGCCGTTCGATGTTGCGAATGCGGTCCACCCCTTCATTGAACAATTGGTTCAACCCCACCCCTTGGGTCACCGCGATCTGGCTAACGGTGTAGAAGCCCTGCGCATCGGGACCTGCGCTGATGATGTAGTTGGCGAGCACGTCGTTGAACACCGCCGTGTCGATATCGCCGTCAGTGAGGTCGTAACGAATCTCGCGGATAATCTCGCTGCCCGCGAAGATGTTGCCTTGCGCATCACGGGTCAGATCGACATGCAGGTAGGCGTCGCCATCGAGGATATCGTCGCCCATGCGGCCTTCGATACGATCGCTACCGTCCCCACCCAGCATGATGTTGCCGGTGGTGAAGTTGACCGGCCCCACCGGGAAGAAATCCGCCAAGCCAGTGATCAGATCGACGTTCGTTAGTTCGTTGAACACTGAAGCCGCCGCGCCGGTGCGTGCGCCCGTGACAGGATCCACCACTACAATATCGGTGGACCCCTTAAGGTAATCGTCGTGCGCTGAGCCGCTGACGCCTTCGGTTTCGACGAAAAAGTCACGCACCGCGTCGCCAGCGGGGATTTGCTGGTCGGGGACGAATTCGCGCCGATCCATATCGACGCTGACGCCGCCGGGCGAGTTTTCGTACGAGGCCCAGTCGAAGCCGAGTTTGCCAAGGAATTTGTCGAAACCGCCCTCGCCCAGCATGATGTCGTCGCCAGAGAAGCCGGTCATCTTGTCGCCTTCGCCGCCGCCGTCGAGCACGTCATTGCCGCCGTAGAGCGGCACTTGCCCAGTGGGGGCGCCGACATCGCCGACGAGTCCGTCGCCGCCGATGCCGCCGGAAATCCAATCGTCGCCCTCATTGCCCATCAGCGCGTCGTCGCCTTCGTCGCCGAAGATGATGTCGTTGCCAGCGCCGCCGGCGATGGAGTCGCCGAAGACGATACTGTTGCCGCCATGCAGCAGGTCGTTGCCCTCGTTGCCGAAAATGATGTCGTCGCCGCTTCCGCCATCGACCGTATCGTTGCCGGCGTCAGCATGGATGACATCGTCGCCGCTGCTGTCTTGAATGGTGTCGTCGCCCGCGCCGCCATAGAGGAAGTCGTTGCCGTTGCCGCCGTCGATCCAATCGTTGCCGGCATCGCCCCAGACGGTGTCGTCATCGGCTTGGCCCGCTTGTAGGCGGTCGTCGCCCGGGGTGCCGCCAAGCACCATGGTGTTGCCGAAGAAATTGTCGTCGCCGATGAAGTGCACGGTGCCGTCAGCGAGCACTTCCACCAACAATGCACCCGTGACCGCGTTGCGCAGCCAGGTGGAGGGATCGCTGGCGATGCGATCGCCATTGACGTCGAGCACGAAATTGCCAGCTGCGTCGCGAACGAAGTAGTTCGTCGCTTCTACAACGTATTCCGGGGTCAAGAATATGCTCGCCGAAAGGTGGCGTGCATCGGTGTTCAACATGATTAGTTCGGCGAACGAGCCATTCTCGACTTCAAGCCCGAATTCAATGCCTTCCACACGCGGCAAATAATACAAGCGGTCGCCGTCCTGGATCGCCTCCATTTGGGTTTCGAAGATGAAATTGAATGTGGAGCCGAGCAAGCCGCCGAACAGATTTTGCTTCTCGGCAAGGCCGCCGATCCACAAATCGACTTGGTCAAGGCCGGTTACAGAACCGGTGCTCCATTGCGGGGCAAGGCCTGCTGCGTCATGCACAGCCCGGGTGTCGTTGACGTCGTTTGCGTAGGCGCCGAGACTGTAGACAAAATCGAACGCGTCCTGGTCGAAGCTGGCGCTGCCGACCACGCTGTTGTCGAGCAGGGTCTGAGCGGCGGCGCGCTTGCCAGCTAGGGTGGTCTCCGAGGCGATCGTGGCGTGCGTTCCATAGGCGGCGATGAAGTTGACCAGCGATTCAATGTGCTTGAGGAACTGGCCGAACTCGTTCCAGCTCGCATAGGGCTTCAATTCCGTATTGCCGGTGCCGCCTGTATTGAGCTGGGTGTAGATTTGATTGCGCAGCATGTTGATCGTTGGCACGCCAGCGTCGCGGCCGCGCGCGATGTTGGTCGCCGCGAGGTCGAGCGGTAGACCGACGAGGTTGTTGCGCAACGCGCCGGTGACGAACTCGTCGATCTCGTTGCCGATCTGGTTGACGCTGCCGAGAATAATCTCAGCGGCGGCATTGGCGCCGTGGGCGTTGAACTCAAGCGGGTTGAGGAAGGCCGCAATGAGCCCGATCTCATTGAGCACTGGTTTGCCGCCGGCATCCATGACCGGCGTACCCGCGAGCGGGTTTGGCGTCACGCCATCGGCGAGGAAATTGTCATGCAGCACGTAGCGATTGACGTTCTCGTCCAGCATCGAGTGGCCGAACCGGTAAACCGCATGTGCGAACTCAGCGGTGATCGCCGGATCGAGCGCTATGTCATTGTTCCCGAAGGCGTGGATGTTAGGCTGGATCTTGCGAGCGAATTCCTCGAACACGATGTGCTGGTATTGCACTTCCGTGGCGAACTTCGCCGCCTGGAACAGCCGTTCGCCATTGAACTCATTGTCTTGAATGCCATCAGCCAGATTGGCGCCCGGCAACACCCAATCGCTGGCGAAGGCAGTGTCGCCATTGGCTAGCTCGGCGCGCACCATCTCCTTAATCAGGCCGACTTGCCGGTTGTGTTCGCTGTGGAAGATTTCATGCACTGCAATCAGGCCGATGTTCTCGTTCACACGGCCATCGCCTGCCATGTAGTGGGCGTCGAGCAATTCGTTGTCGTAGGTCGAGGGGTCGCCGTCGTCGCCGAACAGGCCTTCGGGACCTGCGTCCAAGTCCGCGGTTTGGGGAACCGGTGGCGCGCCGCCAGGGCCGTCAGCATCGAAACTGCCGGGCGCGGCGTGGTGAGCGATATCGTTGAGAAAAGCGTGGCCGGTGCGCACGGCGTTGTTCGGAAGAAGCACGCCCAGTCCGCCATTGGCCGCTGGATCGCCTTCGGTGACGATATCGTCGGCCGTGTTGAACACGCCGTCCGCGCCCGCGCCTGTAATGATCTGTGCGTAGCCGTTGGCCCCGGGGATAAACTTTCCGTACTCGTCGGTTCGCAGCAACGGCACGTTGCCGACATCGCTGTCGAGCAGTTGGATGCCGAGCATGGCCGAGGCTTGCGCCTTCACGTCAGCCCAGGTGGCCATGGAGTGACCATCGACGCCTGTTATCAGGCTACCGGTGGCGCGAACGGCGCCATCTGCGCCAATCCCGTATTCGCGCAAGAAAACTTGATGGGATGGGTGCGAGGAATAGGTCTGATTCTGGTCGACAAACGGGGTCGTGGTGTTCTCGGATTCGAACGTATCGTCCTCGTTGCCAAGAATGCCGTCCAAGCCCGGCTGGCGATCGAACTGCGTCACCCGCGTCATCGCCATGAACTGCAGGTTCGGATCGGTGATCTCGTCGCCAGTGCCGGCGATGCCATCGGGGCCTACGAGGATCAACGGGTCGTCCGGCATCAGCGGAATGAACACCGTGCCGTTGCCGCCCTTGGTGACGAGGTCGAGGCCGTGATCGAAAAATTGCCCAAAGAACGTCATCCAGGAATTGAACGGCGCCGACAGGCCCGCGTCCGGAGTGACATTTGAGATGAAGAGATTGCCGGAAGCATCGACATCGACCGGGGTGGCGTTGTTGTTCAGCAGGAATTGGGGGTTGGTGACCGGATCGACTGGCAGCAACGGATCAAAGGCGGGATTGGGGATCTGGTTCAGATACCCGAAGCCAAGACCGGCGGCAGCTTGGGCTGCGAGCGCGGCGGGATTGTTGGCGGTTTGGTCCGAAATCAAATTGGTGATGATGCGCGGGTCGGCATCGAACACCAAACCGCCGGTTTGACTGTAGGATGTCTGAACTGGAGGCCCAAAACCGGCGGGGCTCATGTCCGCCTGCTGCAGGAATTGCGTACCCACGCGCGGGAATAGTCGGTCGGCCGATCCGAACGCGCCGTTGCCTGGCACGCTATTGTTGTTCTCGCCGTTGACTTGGCGTAAGCCGAAAGCGAGGTGAGGGTTGAGCGGCGGCTGGCCCTGCTCGGCCATCATGATTTGACGCAGAACGTGCTCGAGATCGATTCTATTGAACTTCGCCATCGTTAACCCCTAGAAACTGTCGTCCTAGGCGCACTGCGCCCAACCCTATCGACTGCGTCATGTGGGGAATAAAATTGAACCGGCGCCAGGGTCCTCACCCCCGCGGACATAACCCGCGCAAGGGACCGTCGGATTAGCGGAAACGAAATAGGAGTGCGCGAGCGCATGCTGCGGCGCCCATTTACCCAACGCTCCTTCAGATTCGTGCAATTCGCCGCGAAAACAGCGCGATTTCGAACCGTTCGTCGCGACCCATAAAAGAGCGGCGACTCTTATTAGGAAGAATTTTTTACGCTTCGCCCCTTGCGCGAGCGCCGGGCGTCTCAATGAGAGAGAGCCGCGCCCGCGTCGAACTGCTTGCTCAACTGGCTACCTTAAGCGGTGACCTGATTGGCGGGAGCGGCCACACGCAATCGCGCGATCAACGCGCTGGGCGCTGTTGCGGAATAATCGGCGGCGCCTGCGACGGAAATGGCGCCTCCGGATCGCGAAGGAACGCCAAGATGTCGGCGTACACCATGTCTCGCTGCAAATCGCGCAAAAGCCAATGATAACCATTCGCATAAAGAGCGGTTCGTGCACTCGGCGGCAGCCGCCGCGCAGCATTGTTTGCCGAGGCGCGCGGGATGATCTGGTCGTGTGCGCCGTACAAGAACAGCACCGGCCCGTTCAGATTCCGCGCGCGATCGGAAGCGCGCTCCATCATCGAAACCAACCCGTAGAGCGCGTCGATGCGCGTGGTCCAGATCATGTGCGGATCGCGCCCAGCGCGGCGTAATGCTTCGTTGTTGTCCGACGCGGTGCGCGTACGCGTGACGCTGCGCGGCGGCGACACCGCGCGCCAAGGCAACGTGTGCGCGCCCATCCACAATGTCGCTGCATAGGCTGGCGGCATGGTCGACCAGCCCCACACACCCGGCGCCACCAGGATCAGGCGATCGAGCTCCGGCGCGTTCTCGGCGCCGAATGTCGCCATCGCCGTGGATGAGCCCATGGAATCGCCCATCACCGCCACCACCGCGCCGGGATGGGTCCGCCGCGCCACACGTAGGGCGGTGCGCACGTCTTCAGTCATGAGCCGCTCGCCCCCCCACACGCCGCGGTTTGGCGAGCGCCCAAAGCCGCGCGCGTCGTACGCGTAGAAAGCAACGCCGCGTTCCGCGAACCACGGCCCGGCGAGATAGAACGCGCCGGCATAATCGTTCATACCGTGCAGCGCGATGATGACCGCCCACGTCTCCTGTTCAGCCTGCGGCAGCCAAGCGGAGAGCCCAAGTTCTGCGCCATCGAAGCTGACGAAGCGCTCGCGCGCCACCTCAAAGCGAGCGCCCCGGAATTGCGCCGCGGGCGAACCGGCGCGCTGGATCGTCGGAATGCACGCGACCAACAAACTCAGCGCAAGGCCGAGCGCCCACGCTTTCGCAATTCGGGAACCAAATCCGCCTCGAACCAGGGATTGCGCTTCAGCCATGCAGAGTTCCGCCAAGATGGATGCGGCAGGGGCATGACATTGGCGGGGTATTCGCGCCACGCGCGCACACTCTCCCCCAAGGTCGGCTTCGCCGCTCCGCCCAGATGATAGCGCTGCGCGTAGAGGCCGACCAGCAGGGTTAGCCGCACTTTCGTTAACAGCGGCAAGAGGCGTACCCGCCAAAGCGGCGCACATTCAGGGCGAGGCGGCAGATCAGCGCCCTTCACCGTGCCTGGATAGCAAAATCCCATGGCTGCAACGGCGATGTGCTCGCGCCGATAGAAGGCCTCGCGGTCCAGGCCCAGCCATTGCCGCAGCCGATCGCCGGATGGATCGTCCCAAGGCACGCCGCTTTCGTGCACCCGCCGCCCCGGCGCCTGACCCGCGATCAGAATGCGCGCGTCGGGGTGCACCCAGATCACAGGACGTGGTTCGTGCGGTAGCTTGCAATGCCTGCAAGCGCGTATTTCGGCGACGAGGGCGGCGAGCCTTTCAGCCACCCCGCTTCATCATCTCGCGCGCAATCACCAGCCGCTGGATTTCGCTGGCGCCTTCGTAAATGCGAAACAGGCGCACGTCGCGATAGAAACGTTCGATGCCGTGGTCGGCGGTGTAGCCCGCGCCACCGAATATCTGCACGGCGCGGTCGGCCACGCGGCCCACCATTTCCGAGGCGAACAATTTGCAGCACGCCGCCTCCATAGTGACGTTCTCGCCAGCATCGCGCTTGCGCGCCGCCTCCAACACCATGGCGCGAGCGGCGTTGGCTTCGGTGCGGCTGTCGGCCAGCATCGCCTGGATCATCTGGAACGATGCGAGCGCTTGGCCGAATTGCTTGCGCTCGCCGGCGTACTTCACACTTTCCTCGATCAGCCGCTCGGCGACGCCCACGCACACCGAAGAGATATGCAGCCGCCCGCGGTCAAGCACCTGCATCGCCACCCGGAAGCCCTGGCCTTCGTCGCCCAGACGGTTCTCGGCCGGCACGCGCACCTGGTCAAAATGGACATCGCAGATGTGCGCGCCCTGCTGACCCATCTTCTTTTCCGGCTTGCCGATGGAGACGCCGGGAAGGTCGCTCGGGACCAAAAATGCGGAAACGCCAGAACCACCCTTGGTATTGGGATCGGTGCGCGCCATGACCGTGAAAAGCGCGGCCCGATTGGCGTTGGTGATGTAGCGCTTGGCGCCGCTGATCACGTAAAAATCACCGTCCCGCTCAGCCTTGGTGCGCACAGCGGCAGAATCAGAACCCGCTTCCGGCTCGGTCAAAGCGAACGAGGTGACAGTCTCGCCCGACGCAATCCCGGGCAACCAGCGCTGCTTCTGCGCCTCCGTCCCGAACATCACCAGACCCTGGCTGCCGATGCCGACATTGGTGCCAAAGGCGGAGCGGAACGCCGGCGAGCAGCGGCAAAACTCGAACATCGCCCGGCACTCGGCCTCCATCGAAAGTCCGAGCCCGCCATGTTCCTCGGGGATAGAAAGTCCGAATAGTCCAAGCGCCCGCATCTCCGCCAGTACGTCGGCAGGTATGGAATCGTCCTCGGAAACTTTGGCCTCGAGTGGGATCAGGCGCTCGTTTACAAAACGGCGCAGTACGGCGAGCAATTGGCCAAGAGTTTCGGAATCTTGCATGCGTCTTCTTTGCTAGCACACTTGGCGCTGCGACATGTTGCCGAGCTGCCTTGGCGCACACGTCGCCGTGCCGGTTTGCGTTTCGCGCAGACGCACCTGGCCCACGATCGGATCGGCGGCGCGAACGACCATACGCATGTCGTCCTCATTAAGCCGCCACAAGCGAGTATTGGCCGCCACGCCGGTCACGTTCATCTCCCAGATACCCAGGTAAACAGCTTCGCCGGGTCGCACTTCGAACGAAGGACGATCGGGCCCTTGCACGACGCCTTGGGCGATGTAGTTCACCCCATTTTCCTGCAAGACCGCAAAAACGCTATCGAGTCCGTAGACGCCTGGCTCAATCCGCGCCATGGCGAACTCGCCCGGAAGATCCTCGATGCGCACGCTGTCGCTCGCGTTGGTGCGGGCTTCAAAAATCGCCCGCCCGCCATAAGGCAGAAACGTCCCATCCGGCCCGAGCCGCCGCCACAGCATGGTATAGGCAGGCTCGCGTTCGCTCGCGGCTTCTGCAACACCAATGATGGCGAACGCCGCGGCGCTCTCGCCGACGCGGAACCGAGCATCCTCGTCGCTCGCGCAGCCATTTAGCGCCAAGGCCGCCGCAATCGCCAACCAGATACGCACCAATGCACCCTCGCTTTGGCGAGCCTTAGCATGCCTGTTGGCGGTGCGCACCCTGGCGCCGTAATGAAACCCGGGCCGGGCTTGGCGCCCCGGCTGGAGGAACACTGCACAAATGGCCGAGATTCACCCCTATGGGGAACCGACCGAGGTCCCAGATGGCCCGTTAAAGGGCTGGACCACCTGGGGCGACGGCGCCGATCCGTTCGAAACCGCAAACGGCCCATTCTGCTTCCTCGCTACCCAGGACGGGGTCCGCTGCGCCTTCCAGCCCCGTCGCGAGCACCTCAATGGCGCAGGCGCGCTGCATGGCGGTGCGCTGATGAGTTTTGCGGACTTTTCGCTTTTCGCCCTCGCGCACAATGTGTTGCGGGGCGTCAAAGCGGTCACGCTCACCTGCAATTGCGAGTTTCTCGCCGCCGGCGGTCGCGACGAACTGGTCGAGGCGCGCGGCGAGGTGTTGCGCGAAACCCGCTCACTCGTGTTCGCACGCGGCGTGGTGACGCAAAACGCGCGCGCGTTGCTTGCATTTTCCGGCACACTTAAGAAAATGTCGGGCTGAGAACTCGACGTCCGATCCGCTCAGCTAAGAAGGAACTTTCCCGATGCGCTCGCCGGCGCCTGCCTTCGATTTACGCGCCACATTGGCGCGCGAACTTGCGGCGGCGCTTAGCCAAATAGAGGTCCAAACGGTGACGCCTAAATCGGTGCATCGTTGCCGCGTGCATATCAAACGCGCCCGCGCCTTGGCCAGAATAGGCCGCGCCTGCGCGCCGGGCCTCGCCGCGATTTTCAACGAAACCGCGCGCGCCACCATGCGCACGCTTGCCCAGGCGCGGGAGATCAACGCGCTTGGCGAGGCCGCCGAGGCTGCGGCGAAAAATACCGACAAGAAAAGCGCCGCGACTCTTGTAGCCCTGGCTCAATCGCTCGCTCGATCGAACACGGAGATGGCCGCACCTGACATTCAAGGCGCCCGCGCCAACCTTAAAGACCTACTTGCCCTCGCGCAGGTCTGGCCAGAAGCCTCGTCAAGGCAGGTGCGAAGGGGCGCCGAGCGCATCGTGCGGCGCGCCAGGCGCGCACGTCGCCGGGGCCTTCATAGCGACGACGCGGAACTCCTCCACGCCTGGCGTAAACGTGAGAAGGACAGACTTTTCGCGACCGAATTGTTGGGCGCGTCATGGCCCTATCGACGTTCGCGTACGCTGGGCGAAAACCTGACGACGACCCTGGGCGAGGTTCGCGACGTGCGCTTGCTACATGATCGCATCGAAGAAGCGGCCATGACATGCGGCTCCGCGAAAGGGAATCGTCTCGCCCTACGAGCGCTCGAGAAGCGCTTCCGCAAATTACACAAGCGCGCCGATCGCCTCGGCGAGAAAATGCGCTGTAAGCACGTGTGAATGGCGCCGAGGCTGAACTATCCTCGCCACAGCATCGATGCATCGCCATACGAGTAAAAGCGGTAACCGTGCGCGACTGCGTGAGCGTAGGCCGCTTGCATGCGCTCAAGACCCGCAAACGCCGAGACCAACATAAACAGCGTCGAACGCGGCAGGTGGAAATTGGTCCAGAGCCCATCGATAACCCGGAAGCGATAACCCGGCGTGATGAAAATGTCGGTCGCGCCCGCCTCTGCGCGGACCACGCCGTTTTCGTCGGTTGCTGATTCCAATGAGCGCAACGCCGTGGTGCCAATCGCAATCACCCGCCGACCCTCGGCTTTCGCGCGATTGATGGCTGTGGCCGTCGCCGTCGAAATCTCGCGCCATTCCGAGTGCATGACATGGGCGTTTGTATCGTCTGCTTTCACAGGCAGAAAAGTCCCCGCGCCCACATGCAATGTCACGTGCACGCGCTCAACGTCTGCCTGATCCAACGTCGCCAACAGATCCGCCGTAAAATGAAGCCCCGCTGTCGGCGCTGCCACCGCGCCGTCCTGGGCGGCGTAGACGGTCTGATAATCGCTTTCGTCTTCGACGTCTGGCGCACGTTTGGAGGCAATGTAGGGAGGCAGCGGCATCGCGCCCGCATCTGCAATGGCAGCGTCAAGCGCCGGACCGGCAAGCTCGAAGGCCAATTCGATGGCGCCGTGCTCGCTCTTGGACGCGACTACGGCGTCCAAGGCGCCGAGCAAACACGTTCGATCGTCAAGGCTCCCAAACCTAATGCGATCGCCCACGCTCAGGCGTTTGCCGGGCTTGGCGAGCGCGATCCAGCTGGACGGCGAAATCCGTTCGATGAGCGTCGCCTCCACTGCAACACTCGACTCGCGGCGACCGCGAACCCCGTTCAGCCGCGCCGGGATAACGCGGGTGTCATTGAACACCAGCACGTCGCCAGCGCGGAAGAGCGACGGCGCATCGCGCACGATTCGATCCCCTAAAGCGCCCTGCGCTGGCACATACAGTAAGCGCGCGCTGTCACGCGGGCGCGCCGGGCGCAGCGCGATCAAATGCTCCGGCAGATCGAAGTCGAACAGGTCGACGCGCATTTATCGGCGAGGACGCTGGCGGTCCATACTCACGCCGCCCGCATGGAGACGATCTTCCCCGGCTTCCGCGGCGGCTCGCCCTTGGGCAGCGCATCGACGTGCTCCATGCCGGCGGTCACCTCGCCCCAGACGGTGTATTTCTTGTCAAGAAAACGCGCGTCGTCGAAGCAGATGAAGAATTGGCTGTTAGCCGAGTTCGGGTCGCTTGAGCGCGCCATCGAGCAGATGCCGCGCACGTGCGGCTCCTTGGAGAATTCCGCTTTCAGGTCGGGCTTCTCGGATCCGCCGCCGCCAGTTCCTGTCGGATCGCCACCCTGCGCCATGAAGCCTTCGATGACGCGGTGAAACACCACGCCGTCATAAAATCCATCATTGGCCAGTTCCGCGATCCGCGCCACATGCCCGGGCGCCAGATCGGGGCGAAGCTTTATCACGACCTCGCCCGCTTCAAGCCGCATCGTCAGTTGATGAAAGGTATTATCGACCACCAGCGTCTCTCTCTGTTCTCATCGCGCGGCACCCGGGTTGGGATCACCACGTCACACACGGAAAAATCTGCACGCCGGCGCCGGCGCGTGTCCTCGATCAGGTCGCGAAAACGCGGTCCATCTGTACGAAGGACGAAAATCGGCGCACGCTCGGCTTCTTCTACGTCAGAGGCCATTCGTACCGCGAGCATCCGGTCCGGGTTTCCCGGGGGCTCGCCAACGGCCAATGCCTCAACTGCTTCTTGTCCCCAGACCACGCGCCCGAAGATCGAATAGACTTTGTTCAGCGATGCCCGCGCACCGAGCATGATAAAAAACTGGCTGTTGGCGGAACTCGGGTCCGTCGAACGCGCCATGGAAACCACGCCCGGGCAATGGATTGCGTTGGAAGCCACGCGGTTGCCCCTCGACAGCGGAATAAGCGCGTCGGGTTGAGTCTGAATTGGCAAAGTCTTGTAGAACCCGATCGGCCCATCCGACTGTGCCGCCGCCTGAACGAAGGGCATGTCCAGTCCGCGGCGGAACGTGAATTCCGGCGCCAAGTCCGGCAGGTTCGACGCGCCCTCGCCAGTGCCAAAAGGGTCGCCCGTCTGGGCCATGAAGCCAGCGATGACGCGGTGGAAGGTGAGCCCGTCGTAAAAACCCGCTCGCGCCAGGGTTCTCAGCCGCTCTACATGCGCCGGCGCCACTTCCGGGTATAGTTCAATCACAATGCGCCCATGCACGGTGTCGATATAGAGCGTGCTCTCCGGTTCGAGCCGGCGCCAGTTTCGCGGATCGGGGGTCTGTGCCGAGGATGGCTCGACCAGAGCAACCAGCCCGAGCGCGCAGAGCGCGGCGGAAAAAAATCTCTTAAAGCGCATCAAGCTACCCCGAATTTCGCCTTCAGACGCCGTTCTACTTCCTCGGGCACGAATTGCGCGACATTTCCTTGCAGTCGCGCGATCTCTTTCACCAGCCGGGAGGCGATCGCCTGGTGCGTCCCGTCGGCCATGAGAAAAACCGTTTCGATGGCGGGATTGAGCTTTTGGTTCATGCCCACCATAGCGAATTCGTACTCGAAGTCAGCGACGGCTCGAAGTCCTCTGACGATGATTTGCGCCCCTACGCTCTCGGCGAACTTCATCAGCAATGTGTCAAAAGGTTGAACGACGATCTCGGCGGCGCCCGCCATCTTGGCACACTGCTCCTCGACCATCTCCAGGCGTTCCGGCAGCGAGAAAAGCGGGACCTTGTCCTCATTGACCGCCACCCCGATCACCAGCCTGTCCACTAGGCTGGCGGCGCGGGAGATGATATCGACGTGGCCGTTGGTGACGGGGTCGAAGGTGCCTGGGTAAAGACCGACGCGGATCACTCTACGCTCTCCTCGCCGCTCTCCCCGCCCAACGCCTCCAAACGCTCAGCCGCCACCACATGCTCATCGTCAGCGACGTTGATCAGAATAACGCCCTGTGTGGCGCGGCCGGCGATGCGGATTTGCTCGATCGGAGTCCGGATCAGCTGACCTTTGTCGGTCACCAGCAACAATTCCTCGTCCTGGTGCACAGGGAATGAGGCGGTGATGCGTGCGTCTCCAGTTAGTTTGTGGGCGATCAGGCCTTTGCCTCCGCGCCCGGTGACACGGTACTCGTAAGAGGAAGCGCGTTTGCCGAGGCCGCCGGAAGTGACCGTCAACACGAATTGCTCTTGCGTCTTCAGCCAGGCCAAGCGCTCGAACGGAACCTCGGCCACCTCGCCCCCGTCCTCGCCCGCCTCTGGCTCGACTTCCGCGCCCGCGCCGTCGCGCGCACCGGCGTCCCACTTGAAATAAGCGCGCGCCTCGGCGGAAGTGACCTCGACGTGCTTCAAGACGCCCATGCCTATGACGGCGTCGCCATCGTCCAATTTAATACCGCGATTGCCGGTGGAAGTGCGCCCCGAGAACACGCGCACCTCCGGCACGGCAAAGCGGATGCACTGGCCGTTGGCTGTGGTGAGCAGGATGTCGTCCTCCTCCGAGCATATCTGCACCGACACGATGCCATCGCCTTCGTCAGGCTTCATGGCGATTTTGCCGTTGCGGTTCACCTGCACGAAATCGGAGAGCTTGTTGCGCCGCACGCCGCCAGACCGCGTCGCGAACATCACGTCGAGCTTGTCCCAATCGCGCTCATCCTCGGGCAGCGCCATCACCGACGTGATCGTCTCTCCTTGCTCGAGCGGGAACAGATTGACCAGCGCGCGACCTTTTGTGCGCGGATCGCCCTGCGGCAGGCGCCAGACCTTCATCTTGTAGGCCATGCCGGCGGAGGAGAAGAACAGGATCGGCGCGTGCGTTGAGGCCACGAACACGCGGGTGACGAAGTCCTCGTCCTTCATAGTCATGCCAGCGCGGCCTTTGCCGCCGCGCCTTTGCGTGCGGTAGAGCGCCAGCGGCGTGCGTTTGACGTAGCCGCCGTGAGTGACGGTGACGACCATGTCCTCGCGCGGGATCAACGCTTCGTCGTCGATCTCGCCTTCGGATTCCGAGATCGGGGTGCGGCGAGCAACGCCAAAGGCGTCCTTCACTTCCACCATCTCGGTGCGGATAATATCGAGAATGCGCTCGCGTGAGCCGAGGATCGAGAGCAGCTCCCGAATTTCCTCGGCGATCTCGTTCGCCGCCTTCGCAATGTCCTCGCGCCCGAGTCCAGTGAGCCGCTGCAGCCGCAATTCGAGAATGGCGCGCGCTTGCTCGTCGGAAAGCCGCAACGTGCCGCCGTCAAGCACCTGTGTGCGCGGATCGGCGATAAGATTGATCAGCGGCAGCATGTCGGCCACTGGCCAGGCGCGCGCCATCAACGCCTCGCGCGCTTCGGCAGGATCGGCGGCGGCGCGGATAACGCGGATCACTTCGTCGATATTGGCGACCGCGATGGCGAGACCCACGGTTTCGTGTCCGCGCTTGCGCGCTTTCGCCAAGCGGAACTTGGTGCGCCTTGTGACCACTTGTTCTCGGAAAGCGAGGAAGGCGGTCAGCATCGCGCGCAGGCCCATCTGCTCGGGCCGGCCATTGTTCAACGCCAGCATGTTGACGCCGAACGAGGTTTGTAACTGGGTGAAGCGATAAATCTGGTTGATCACCACGTCGGCGACGACATCGCGCTTCACTTCGATCACCAGACGAATGCCGAGGCGATTAGATTCATCGCGTACTTCGGCGACGCCTTCGATTTTCTTCTCGCGCGCCAGTTCGCCGATACGCTCATAGACGCTGGCCTTGTTCACTTGGAACGGGCACTCGTAGAACACGATCGCTTCGCGGCCGCGTATGGTCTCCATCTTGTAGCGCGCGCGCGTCACCACCGAGCCCCGCCCTGTGGTCAGCGCCATGCGCGCGGCGGCGCGGCCGAGGATTTCGCAACCCGTCGGGAAATCCGGGCCCGGCACGATGTCCAACAGATCGAGATCGGAAATGTCGGGATTGTTCATCAGCGCGATCGCCGCACCGATCACTTCGGACAGATTGTGCGGGGGGATGTTGGTGGCCATGCCGACGGCGATGCCGCCGCCGCCATTGACAAGAAGATTTGGATAGCGCGCCGGCAACACCGTCGGCTCTTGACGTTCGCCGTCGTAATTGGCTTGGAAATTGACGGTGTCTTCTTCGATGTCGGCAAGCAGAAACGTTGCGGACTTGGCGAGCCTGCTTTCGGTGTAACGCATCGCAGCCGGTGGGTCGCCGTCGATGGAGCCGAAATTGCCTTGCCCATCGATGAGCGGCAGCCCCATCGAAAATTCCTGCGCCATGCGCACCAAGGCTTCATAGATCGCCAGATCGCCGTGCGGGTGATAGCGGCCCATCACTTCGCCAACCGTGTTGGCGGACTTGCGATACTTCTTGTCGGCCGTGTTTCCGGCTTCGTGCATGCCGTACAGGATGCGTCGATGCACGGGCTTCAGCCCGTCGCGCACGTCCGGCAGCGCCCGGCTCACGATCACGCTCATCGCGTAATCGAGATAGGAGCGCTTCAACTCATCCTCGATAGTGATGAGCGAAACGCCTTTGGGAAGGATTGGTCCGCCTGGATCGGCGGGATCGGACGTGTCTGACAACGGGATCGCCGGATTAAATCTTGGTTGGGAAGCAGGAAAACGACGAGAAACCTCGCCCTCGAATCCGCGCCACGCTAGCATCCACAAGCGGTTCCAGCAAACCGAGGAGAATCCCGATGCGGCATGCCCCCGCGCTTGTTTCCATTGCGCTTTTAAGCGGCTGCGCCTGGCTGGGACTGGGTGATCGCACGCCACCGCCGCCACTGCCGACCCCGCCGCCGCAAACCGCCTGGGTCGTGGGCCTCGACGGACGTGCGATCGGGCAAGTGACTTTCGTGGAAGGAAGCGGCGGGGTGTTGATTCGGTTAGAAATTTCCCAGGGCGCGCTGACTCCGGGATGGCACGGGCTGCACCTGCACCAAACCGGCGACTGCACAGACGCAGGGCAAGGTTTCAGTGCCGCCGGCGCGCATGCGTCCCATCCCCAAGCGCCGCCCCAGCACGGCTTGCTCAATCCAGCCCCACCTGAAGCCGGGGATTTGCCGAACCTGTTCGCGTCACCGACGGGACCGATCAGCGGCGAGTTCTTCTCCCAACGGCTCACTTTGCATGTCCCGGCCACCGATGGGCGCGCGCCGCTCCTGGATCGCGATGGATCGGCGCTCATCATACACGCCAACGCCGACGATCACGTCACCCAGCCGGCCGGCGGGGCTGGCGCGCGCGTAGCGTGCGCGGCGCTGCCGGCGCGACCCTAGAAGTTGCCCGCATGGAACGCGCGGGTTACACCGCAGATTGCCGCGGGCGCGGTCACAGGGGGACAACATGAAGCGATTTCTTGCAGCGAGCGCCGCATTCCTTTGCTTCGCCGCCGCGCCAACGGTCAGCGCACAGACGGCAGGCGTCCCGTTGAGCGTCCGCACCGGCGATGTTTACACCATCCGCCTTGAGCAAACGCAATCGTCGGGCCGCGACGAACCCGGCCTTAACGGCGGCTTCTCGCAGGTTGTTGAGCTCCGCATTGTCGACGCCGAGCGCCGCATCTGGCGTTACACGCCGGTGAGCATGAGTTTCAATTTTTCAGACGACGCGGCGGCTGGAAGTCCGATGGGAACTATCGATTGGCCGACGGTGAACGAGGGGCTGTCGGCGCTTTTGCGCATCGCCACGGATGTCGGCTATGAGTGCCAAGTCAACGAGTCCGGCGCTTGCGTTGAGCTGACCAATTGGCCGCTGTGGCGTGATCGCGCCGAAAATATCGTCTTGATGTTCGACGCCTTTGCGCGTGCTGCGCCGTCTCCACCGCCTGCAGAAATAATGGCCGAGGAGCCTGCGTTTGAAGATAATTCAGACGGAGCCGACGGCGGCGAGGAAGGTTTCGCAGCTGAGGCGGAAACCACGCCTGCTCCGCCGCCAGTCGATTGGGCGACGTTGCGGGGACCTTTATTGCGCGGCATTGCGCGCTTGCTTGACGGCGTCGACGCCCGCGACGCCGCCGCCGGCATGTGGTCCATGCAGCCGCCGCCCTCGTTCCAGGGGCGGACTCTGGTCCGGCGCCAGCCCGTCGAAATCACCGAGGAAGTGGAAATGCCCTACGGCGCGGCGCCGCTGCGATTTACTGGGAGGCTTCGCCTGGAGCGGATCGACCGAGCCAGCAACACCGCGACCATCTCGCGCAACGTCGCGCTCGACTACGCGGCCGCGCGCGCTTCGCTTCAGACCATCGCGCAATTCATCGCCAGCAACGTGATCGATCCAGTCGCAGCCGCTTCGCCTTCCGGCGCCGAATCCGCCCCGAGCAGTGAGGCGCTGATGGGCATGCTGCGCTCGCTGCTCGACACCGTCGATCTCCGCTACCAGGAAACTGGCACGGGCGTCATCGACCTCACTACCGGCATGGTACGCGAGACGACCACGGATTTCGTGATCAGCGTGACGCCCACGGAAGGCGAAGGCGAACCCTTCGAGATGCGTGGGCGGACAATCATGCGGGTGACGCCCGGTGCGCCGGATATCCCGCGCCTGCCGCGCGGCTAATTTCGCGCCCGATTTAGCTCCGGCGCTCCGACCAGGCCACCAGCGCAACCCCCGCCATCGCCATGCCGGCGCCGAAGAGAATTTGCGGCGTAATCCTATCGTGGAGAACCCACGCAGCGAGTGAGAACGAAATCACCGGCGTCAGCAGCATGTACGGCGTCGTCCGCGCCACCTCGTATTTCTGCAGCAGCCGAAACATGAAGGCGTTCGCGAGGATGCTCGAAACCAGCGCGCCGAAAAAGATGCACGCCCAGGCGAACCAAGGTGCGGCGGCGATCTTCTCCGCGTGCCCGGTATCGAACACGAGGGAACTCAATAGCAAAGTTGGCGCACAGGCGGCGGCGACCCATGCCTGCATGGCCCACGGATCCAACCCGGCGCCCAGTTTGCGAACCAGTACCGTTCCCAAGCCGTAAAACAGCGAAGCCGCCGCCACCAATACGAGCGCCCCCCATTGCTCAAAGACGCTCGGATCAAAATTCATGCCGACGGCGCCTGCAAATGCGATGGCGACTCCAAACCCGCGCATGAAACCGATGCGCTCGCCCAGAAGCAAGGCGGCGAACACCACCGAGGCGGGCGCCCAAAGCTGCATGGCGACGACCATCGGCGCGAGCTCGCGCGCCAGACCCAGGCCGAGATATTGCACACCCATGTGCAATGGCCCCACCACCGCCAGCATGATGAAGAATAGCGTTCGCTGCACACGCGGCGGCGGCTTCAACATCCAGAAAAGGCACGCGAGGACGAGTAGAAAACGCAAGGCCGCCACCATCAACGGCGGCAGTTCCCGAACGGCGATCATGGCCGCGACATTGTTGACGCCCCAGATCAGCGGCACCGCCACCAGCTGAAGCAGATCAAGCGGCGCGAACCTTCTCGAACCAGAACTCACGGCGTTGGAATTGGGTGCGGGCGCGGCGGCTTGCCTGGCGCCGCCCGAGGCTTCGCTAGTCCCACCAGAAACGCCACCAATCGTCGGCGATCAACGAAGCGCCCAGCTCCGCCAAGGTGAAGTCGTTCAACGCGTCGGAGCAAAACAGATAATGTTCCCAAGCCAAGGCTAGCGCCTCTTCGCGCGACGCGGGGCAGATTTCGGCGCGGATATTCATGGTATCGTGCGAGAAGCCAACCAATTCCGCACCGTAGCGGTCTCGCCAGGAGCGCAACGCCGACACCATCGCCGCAGCCTCTGGACACAAGTTCCATCCGCCCGCGCGCAAGAACGCCGGCGCCGCGGTCCAATCGTCGGTAGGAAGGACCGCGATGTGCACGCGCGGCCACGGTTCGCCGCTCCAATGGTAGGCAAGGCTGAGGCCGGGGCCGTCAGGCGCCTGTTCTGGCCACTCGCCCACCGGCGGACCCTCCTCGAAATCCACGAGTCCAGGATTGCGCCGCCGCCACATCTGGCGTTCACGTTCCTTTGCTGTTCGGAACCCCTCGGGAAAACTCAGCTCGGAAGCGCGATCCAGGATGAGCTGGATCGAAGGATGCTCCACCAACCCACGCGACATGATTTCATCGACAAGCGTGAATTCCGACGGGCCGCCAAGGATGACCGGCACGCCCTTCTTGCGCGCCTTCAAATCCTCGAATGCCGCGAGCGCGTCATCGCCAGATGTGATCACGAGCGGGTACGAGAAGCGCCGCAGCGCCAGCTCATACTCCGCCCGGGTCCGGATTTCGAATTCGTCCACGAACGAATTCTAGTGTGGCGAATCTGAAATTCGCAAGATCATCATAGCAGTCACTGAGCGAATTTCAGATTCATCAGCCACACTATGAACAATGAATTCTAGTGTCCCCGATAGACTTGAAGTTCGCATCGCGCGCGATCCATATCCTTGTGCGAACTTCAAATCCGGGACGCTAGATCAGAATGGGATTTCGTCGTCTAGGTCGGCGTTGAAGCTTTCCCGAGGTCCTTCAGCAACGCGCTTGCCGCCGGCCTTGGAGGTAAACCCTCCGCCACCCTCATCTTCATAGGAACGCCCGCCGCCTTCGCCCTTGCCATCCAGCATGGTGAGTTCGCCGCGATATTTTTGCAGCACCACTTCAGTGGAGTATTTCTCAGCGCCGGCCTGGTCGGTCCATTTGCGCGTCTGCAATTGACCTTCAATGTATACCTTGGCGCCCTTCTTCAAATACTGCTCAGCTACCTTCGCGATGTTCTCGTTGAAGATAACTACCCGGTGCCACTCGGTTTTCTCCTTGCGCTCGCCGCTTTGCTTGTCGCGCCAGTTCTCCGAGGTCGCCACGCTTAGATTGACCACTGGCTCGCCGGAATTGAGCCGCCGCACTTCCGGGTCCTTCCCCAGATTGCCGACCAAAATCACCTTGTTCACACTGCCAGCCATCGCCGACCTCCTGTTTCCTGCGCTTACTCGATGGTGAGGCGATCCAACCGGCGAACCGGCCAGATGTTCTCTCTATGTTCTATACGCCGACTCGGGCAACTGGTAAAGGGGTGGTAAACGCAATTGTTCCTTTTTTGTTCTTGATGCCTCCCCGACTCCAGCTACTAGATATGGGGCCAATGTCGGCGCTGGCCGAAAGTTCCGAGGGATCCCTTGCCGCAGAAAGCGCCCGCCCTGTTTCTTGGCCACGGTTCGCCGATGAACGCCATTGAGGACACACCGTCTTCGCGGGGTTGGCGTGAAGTCGCGGGCGCGTTCGCGAAGCCGCGCGCAATCGTCTCTGTGTCGGCGCACTGGATCACCGAGGGCGTGCGCGTCACTGCCATGAAGAGCCCGCGCACGATCCACGATTTCGGCGGCTTCCCCCCGGAGCTGTTCGCGGTGGAATACCCCGCGCCCGGCGATCCGGCGCTCGCGGCCGACATCGTCGCGCGCCTTTCCGCCTTTGGCGCCGAGCCTGATCACCGCTGGGGGCTCGATCACGGAACCTGGAGCGTGCTCGCGCACCTGTATCCGCAAGCTGACATTCCAGTGTTGCAGGTGAGCCTCGATGCACGCCGTGCGCCCGAGGAACACTATGCGATTGGCCAGGAATTGGCGCCGCTACGCGATGACAATGTCCTGATCGTAGGCTCTGGCGATATCGTCCACAATCTACGCGCTTTCTTCAGCCGCGGCGGGGCCGACAATAGCGAAGCGGAGGTAGCGTTCGACGACGACATCGTCGCCGCTATCGAGGCCGGCGATCACCAGGCGGTGTTGGATTATCGCAACTACCCCCACGCGGCGAATGCTGCGCCAGATTGGGATCATTTCTTCCCATTGTTCTACACGCTCGCGGCGCGCGACAACAACGAGCGCGCGCACGTGTTCAACCGCCATTTCTTCCCGGGAATATCGATGACCTGCATCGCCTTCGGCGTTAATCCATGAGCCACGCTTTCACAAAGTTCGCGATTGCGGGACTGGCGGTCGCAGCAGCCGCGGCCGCGGCTTCATTCGCGATTGGAGGGGAGGCGGGCGGTCAGGGCGCCACCCTCGTTGCGGGCGGAATTCTAGCTTTCGGCGACATCGCAGCGGCGCTGTGGGTCGCTGGCGACGCACGGCGGCGTGGAAATGCTCTGGCCTGGGCGCGGCTTGGCCTCGTCGCCGCCGGCCTCACCTACATTGCGCTGTACGCGATCGTCACCCCGGCAATAGCATACGCATTGGCGGACGGCGCCTTGTCCTGGCGCAGCGCTGGCGTTCTTGGCTTGGCAGCCGCGCTTGGCGCGGCACTCCTGTGGCTCTCGTTGCGGCTTGCATGGCGGCGTTTTGCGCCGACGGCCGTCCCGTGAAGGATGGCCTCACCCATATCCGCGTCCGCGGCGCGCGCGAGCACAATCTCAAGGGCGTCAACGTCGATATTCCGCGCAATGAGCTGGTGGTGATCACGGGACTATCCGGCAGCGGTAAATCTTCGCTCGCCTTCGATACCATCTACGCCGAAGGCCAACGCCGCTACGTGGAGAGCTTGTCGGCCTATGCGCGCCAATTCCTGGAATTGATGCAGAAGCCTGACGTCGATTCTATCGAGGGCCTCTCTCCGGCGATTTCCATCGAGCAGAAAACTACCTCGCGCAATCCGCGCTCGACGGTGGGCACGGTCACCGAGATTTACGACTACATGCGCCTGCTGTGGGCCCGTGTGGGCGTGCCCTATTCACCTGCGACCGGCTTGCCAATCGAGGCGATGCAGGTCGCGCAGATGGTAGATCGCATCATGGCGCTACCGGAGGGAACCCGCCTCTATCTGCTCGCCCCGATCGTGCGCGATCGCAAAGGCGAGTACCGCAAAGAAATGGCGGAGCTTCTGAAGAAGGGCTACCAACGCGCAAAAATCGATGGCGAATTCCACGAACTCTCAGAACCGCCGACGCTGGACAAAAAACTCAAGCACGACATTGAGGTCGTGATCGATCGCGTAGCGGTAAAACCCGGCCTTGAAACCCGCCTGGCGGACTCGCTCGAACAGGCGTTGCGGTTGGCGGACGGCATCGCCTATGCGGAGCACGCCGATTCAAAGCATGGCGCCAAAGAGGGTGAGCGCCTGATCTTCTCGCAGAAATTCGCCTGCCCGGTCTCTGGCTTCACTATTCCAGAAATCGAGCCGCGCCTATTTTCATTCAACAATCCCGCCGGCGCCTGCCCGACTTGCGACGGCCTCGGCGTCCAGCTCAAGTTCGACGCTGCTCTGGTGGTGCCCGAACAGGGCAAATCGCTGAAGGACGGCGCCGTTGCGCCCTGGGCCAAAGGGCCGTCGCCGCTTTACGCCCAGACGCTTGAAGCGCTGGCGAAGCACTTCAAGGCCAAGCTCGCCGTGCCTTGGCGCGAGTTGCCGAAGGCGCTGCGCGACGCGATCCTCAACGGCACGAACGATCCCATCAAATTCGTCTATGACGACGGCGTGCGCCGCTACGAGACCACCAAGAATTTCGAGGGCGTGCTTCCCAATCTCGAACGCCGTTGGAAGGAAACCGACAGCGCCTGGGTGCGCGAGGAATTAGCGAAATATCAGTCCGAGGCGCCGTGCCCAATTTGTGCAGGCAAGCGCCTCAAGCCGGAAGCGCTTGCGGTGCGCGTCGGCGGCAGCGATATCGCTGTGGCCTCCACGCTCTCGATCCGCGCGGCGCGTGACTGGTTCGACGGGCTCAGCAAGACGCTCACACCGAAGCAACGCGAAATTGCGGTTCGCATCCTCAAGGAGATTAACGACCGGCTGCGGTTCCTGGTCGATGTCGGCCTCGATTACCTCTCGCTCGGGCGCGCATCGGGGACGCTCTCCGGCGGAGAAAGCCAGCGCATCCGTCTCGCTTCGCAAATCGGCTCGGGGCTGACGGGCGTGCTTTACGTGCTCGACGAACCTTCCATCGGCCTGCACCAACGCGACAACACGCGGCTTCTGGAAACCCTCAAACGATTGCGCGATCTAGGCAATTCTGTGCTTGTGGTTGAGCACGACGAGGAAGCCATCCTCACCGCAGATTATGTGATCGATATGGGGCCGGCCGCGGGCGTACACGGCGGGCGCATTATCGCCGAGGGCGTGGCGGGAGCGATCCAGAAAAACAAGGACAGCATCACCGGCGCCTACCTCACCGGCGCGCGTGAGATCGCGATCCCAGAGAAGCGCCGCCGCCTCAGCAAGAACCGCTCGCTCACAATCAAGGGCGCGCGCGCCAACAATCTGCAAAACCTCGACGCGGAAATTCCGCTGGGCGTGTTCACCTGCGTCACCGGCGTTTCCGGGGGAGGGAAATCGACGCTGGTGATCGAGACGCTGTACAAAGCGGTCGCGCGGCATTGGCACGGCGCCAGCGACGTTCCCGCCGAACACGATGCGATTCTGGGCCTCGAACACATCGACAAGATCATCGACATTGATCAATCGCCCATCGGCCGCACGCCGCGCTCGAACCCCGCGACCTATACCGGCGCGTTCACGCCGATCCGCGATTGGTTTGCTGGACTTCCTGAGTCGAAAGCGCGGGGCTATGGCCCCGGGCGGTTCTCGTTCAATGTGAAGGGCGGGCGTTGCGAGGCCTGCCAGGGCGACGGCGTCATCAAGATCGAGATGCATTTCCTTCCCGACGTCTACGTCACCTGCGACGCCTGCAAGGGCAAACGCTACAATCGCGAGACGCTGGAGGTTCTCTACAAAGGCAAGTCCATATCCGACGTGCTCGATATGACCGTGGAGGAAGGCGCCAATTTGTTCACCGCGGTTCCCAGCATTCGCGAAAAACTCGAGACGCTGAAACGGGTGGGCCTCGGCTATGTCCATATCGGTCAGCAGGCGACAACTTTGTCGGGCGGCGAGGCACAGCGCGTGAAACTCTCCAAGGAGCTCTCCAAGCGCGCCACCGGGCGCACGCTCTACATTCTCGATGAGCCCACAACCGGGCTGCATTTCGAGGACGTGAAGAAGCTGCTCGAAGTGCTGCACGAACTGGTCGACAACGGAAATTCGGTGCTGGTGATCGAGCATAATCTCGATGTCATCAAAACTGCGGATTGGGTCCTGGACCTCGGCCCCGAAGGCGGCGATGGCGGCGGCCGCATCGTCGCGCAAGGCACGCCGGAAGATGTGGCAAAGGTGAAAGCCAGCCACACCGGGCGCTATCTCGCTGAAGCGCTGAAGCGGCAGCAAGAACGGAGAAGCGTCGAGGCGCCAGCCTCGGCCAGCCTCAAACCAGCGCGGAAGCCAACCAAGAAACGCGCCGCCGGATAGCAAAGCCTGGACCGCCGGCGCCCTCGCCAGCATCAGCGAGGGCTGCCCGGGCCCAGGCTTGCGGCAACGCCAGCCCCAAAATCGCGGAACATTTCCACCCCAACCCCGCGAAAAGCGGCGTCAAAGCCAACAAAACCAGCACTTGTACAAAATCTATCCGACCGAATTCGCGCGGGCCTACACTCTTCTCATCTCCTGTCGGGAGGCTTTACGGGACCCATAGCCGAACAAGTTCAGGAGACGCATTGTGATCGTGATTGCTTTGAGGAGGAAATCGAACTCGAAGGCCCGGTGAAGAGGCAATTGGCAATAGGCAATGGGCAATCGGATCGATTGCCGACTGCCGACTGGCGATTGCCGAAATTGGCTTCACCGCACGTCGGCCGGGAACGAAAGCACGGCGCCAAGAGGTCGCCGGAAACCCCAGCGTCGCGGATGCGGCTGCGACCGGCGCGAGTCAGTTGCACAAGAGGAAGAAGCCCTCGCCGATGCTCCGTCTTTTCAACGCATGGCCGTCCGGGATTTTATCTAACGCCTCAGGCTTTGGCCGGCTGGAAACATAATGCGCGGGGCGCAGCGTTGCGCACCACCTATTTTTACTTTGAGCTCACGCGCAAAGCGCGCCCCGCTCTCCCACTGGAGCAAAGCGAACCCGGAAACGCGAAGCGTTGTCCGGTGATTGGC